>CBFHML010000013.1:0-18586 GCA_965656855.1 Roseovarius sp. | reverse complement strand
TTCCGGGTGAGGCCAATACCCTGCCCGCAGACGCAACGGCAGACGCCGCGCGCGCGGCCGGGCTTGTCGCCACAACAGCAAATAGCGCGACTGACGCGGTGCGGGCCATCGCGGCACAAGACCCGGACGCCCGCATCCTGATCTGCGGGTCGCTGTATCTTGCCGGGACTATCCTGCGCGAAAACGGCTGACGCCTTTGGGGCTCTGAGCGAGCGTTTGTCACGCCTCAGTCCTGCTCGGCCTTAAGCAGAGCAGCCAAGCCGCTGCGATAATCAGGATAGATAAGATCTACCCCCAACTCATTCTTGATGCGGGCATTGTCCACGCGCTTGGACTCCGCATAAAAACTGCGGGCCATCGGCGACATGTCGGCCTCTTCAAAGTCCACTGCAGGCGGAATCGGCAGACCCAACAGCTCGGCGGCATGCGCGATCACATCCTGCGGCGGCGCGGGATCGTTGTCGCAGACATTATAGGCCGTGCCGGGGTTCGGGCGTCGGATAGACGCCTCCAGCACCTGCGCGATGTCGTCGACATGCGTCCGGCTAAAGACCTGACCGGGCTTGATGATCCGTCGCGCCGTGCCCTGCCGCACCTTCTCGAACGGGCCACGCCCGGGGCCATAGATACCTGCAAGCCGAAAGATATGCAGCGGCAGTCCGGTCACCGCCTCCCATTGCGCCTCTGCCTGCACGCGCAGCTGCCCGCGTCGTGTGGATGGTGTGAGCGATGCGGCCTCATCCACCCAGCCACCGTCATGGTCACCGTAGACGCCCGTGGTCGACAAATACCCCGCCCATTTGATCCGCGGTGCGATTTCGGCCACCTCCTGCCCCATCGCGCGCAGCACCGGGTCGCCATCCTCATCCGGCCCAGCTGAAATGAGCAGGTGATCCGCCTCTGCCAGCGCCTGCGAAACGTCGCCACCCGGCCACAGGATCGGAATCACCCCCTCATCGCGCAAATCCTCGGCCTTCTCGGCCTTGCGGGTGGTGCCGTAGATCGTCCAGCCCTGCGGCAAGAGACGCCGCGACAGCGCCCGCGCCGAATAGCCGTGGCCGAAAGACAAAAGAGTGCCGGTCATTTCGATATCCCCGTGTGCATTCCAGCGTGATGTAACATCTGACGCAGACCGTGCCACCCGCGAAGCGCTGCAACCCAGCGATCCGCTTGAATACCCTGCCAGCCCCGTGGCACCATTCCGGGGCATACCTGTCCCGAACGGAACACCATATGACCGCTGCACCAGACGACATGCCTGCCCGGCAGCCCACCCTGCCAGAGCCAGAGGCCTTCACCTCGCCCGAGGCTGCGGTCACGCGGCTGATCGAGATTTTCGACACCGCCACCGACTGGCTCTGCGAGGAATTTCTGACTGCGATGGGCCCCAAAGGGCCAAACGGCCGCGCGCGCGCGGTCTATCCCGAGATCCGCATCACCACCTCCAGCTACGACAAGATCGACAGCCGCCTGAGCTTTGGCCATTTGGCAGAGCCGGGCACCTATGCGGCCACCATCACCCGGCCCGCACTTTTTCGGCACTACCTAGAACAGCAGATCGGCCTACTGATGGAAAACCATCGTGTGCCTGTCATCATTGGCCCCTCGACCACGCCGATCCCGGTGCATTTCGCCGTTGCCAGCCGACCTGACCTCACCGTGCCGCAACAGGGGGCTGCGCGGTTTACCCTGCGCGACCATTTCGATGTGCCGGACCTCACCACCACAAGCGATGACATCGTCAACGGCACACATGTGCCGCATGAGGGCGGAACGCGTCCGCTCGCGCTTTTCTCCGCGCAGCGCGTCGATTACTCCCTCGCGCGGCTCGCGCATTACACCGATACGGACCCCGCGCATTTTCAGAACCACGTTCTTTTTACGAATTACCAGTTTTATATGGCCGAATTCGAGGCCTATGCCCGACAGGCGCTATCCGACCCGGATAGCGGCTACACCGCCTTTGTCGGCCCCGGCAACCGTATCATCACCGATGGTGACGCCCCCCTGCCTGGCTCGCTCAAACAGCCCCAGATGCCGACCTATCATCTCAAGCGCGAAAACGGCGCGGGCATCACGCTGGTCAATATCGGCGTTGGCCCTTCCAACGCGAAAACCGCCACCGACCACATTGCCGTCCTGCGCCCGCATGCCTGGGTGATGCTGGGCCATTGTGCCGGTCTGCGCAATTCACAGTCACTGGGTGATTTCGTGCTCGCCCACGCCTATCTGCGCGAGGATCGTGTGCTGGACGATGACCTGCCGGTCTGGGTGCCGATCCCGGCGCTGGCAGAAATCCAGATCGCGCTTCAGGATGCGGTGGCGCTGGAAACCCGGCTTCAAGGCTATGATCTAAAGCGGATCATGCGCACCGGTACGGTTGCCAGCTTTGACAATCGCAACTGGGAGCTCCGCGACCAAAGCGGCCCGGTCCAGCGTCTCAGCCAGTCACGTGCCATCGCCCTCGACATGGAAAGCGCCACAATCGCGGCAAACGGTTTTCGCTTCCGCGTGCCATACGGGACGCTTCTGTGCGTGTCGGACAAACCCTTGCATGGTGAATTAAAGCTGCCGGGCATGGCCAGCGACTTCTACAGGACACAAGTCTCGCGTCATCTGGCCGTCGGGATTCGGGCGATGGAAACACTCCGCGCCATGCCCCTGGACCGTATCCATAGCCGAAAATTACGCAGTTTTGACGAAACAGCCTTCCTGTAAGGGCTCAAACTGGCCGAAACTGGCCAAAAAACCCTTGTTTTTCTACTCTACTGATTGTGTTCATCCACAATATGCAGTTAACTCTAGCGTGCGAGGCCCAAGAAACGGGCAGTAGAAGGAGACCATCCAAATGGCAAAACCAATGACCAAGACCCAGCTCGTTGCGGCCCTGGCCGAAGAAATGGGCAGCGACAAGAAAACCGCAAGCAGCGCGCTTGACGGTATCATCGACATCATCACCCGCGAAGTTTCTGCAGGTGGTGCCGTCACTCTGCCAGGCGTCGGCAAGATTTATTGCCGCGAGCGTCCGGCCCGTACAGTGCGCAACCCCGCCACTGGCGAGCAGATCCAGAAGGATGCCGACAAGGTCGTGAAAATGACCATTGCCAAGGCGCTCAAGGACAGCGTGAACGGCTAAACTTGTAAAGTTTCACTGTTTCGGAAAGGGTCGCCATATCGGCGACCTTTTTCACGTTCGGAGACATTAGATGGACATTCGCGCGATCCTGATGGGGCTTGCCTTTGCCGTGATGTGGTCCTCGGCCTTCACTTCGGCACGGATCATCGTCGCCGCGGCACCGCCTGTGTCGGCACTGGCGCTACGCTTCCTGATCTCGGGGCTGATCGGCGTTCTGCTTGCGCGGGCCTTGGGCCAGAGTTGGCGGCTGACACCCATGCAGTGGCGCGCGACCATTGTCTTCGGCCTATGTCAGAACGCGCTCTATCTCGGGCTCAATTTTGTCGCGATGCAGACGGTCGAGGCGTCTCTTGCAGCGATCATCGCCTCAACCATGCCGCTTCTGGTCGGGCTGGCCAGCTGGCTTTTCTTAGGCGAACGCATCGGTCGGCTGGGCACAGCCGGTCTGGTTGCCGGTGTTGTCGGCGTGAGCATCATCATGGGCTCACGGCTTCAGGGTGGGGCAGACCTTTATGGCGTGATGCTTTGTGTCATTGGTGTCGTCGCCCTCACCTTTGCGACCCTCTCGGTCCGCGGTGCCACGTCGGGCGGAAACTTCCTGATGATCGTAGGCCTTCAGATGCTGATCGGCAGCGCCGCGCTCGGCACCCTCGCCATCACGACTGAGACAATCGAAATCGCATGGTCTTGGACGCTCATCATAGCCTTTGTCTATACCACGCTGGTCCCCGGCCTGCTGGCCACGCTGGTCTGGTTTCAGCTGGTCAACCGTATCGGCGCGGTCAAGGCCGCGACCTTCCACTTTCTCAATCCGTTTCTCGGTGTCGCCATCGCCGCCTTGATTCTGGGAGAGGCTCTTGGGCTTTCGGATATCGTCGGCGTGATCATCGTGACGCTTGGCATTCTGGCGGTGCAGCTTTCACGACAACCCAAAACCTGAAACCATCTTCATTTGGCCTGAAATACCTCGGGGAGTTTGAGGGGTGGAACCCCTCATTCCCACAGACCAGCGCGGCGCAGCCGCTCATCTGGATCAGCCGATAGCGCCGCGCGGGCCTTCGCCCACCTGTCCTCGGTGTAAAAGGTAATGGTCCAGGATCACACAGGCCATCATCGCCTCGGCCACAGGCACGGCGCGGATGCCGACACAAGGATCATGCCGACCTTTGGTGATGACCTCTGTCGCGCTGCCGTCCATTCGGATCGAGCGGCGCGGCGTCAGGATCGAACTCGTCGGCTTTACTGCAAAGCGCACAACGATGTCCTGCCCGGTCGAGATGCCGCCAAGGATGCCACCCGCATGGTTGGAGCTGTATTCCGGGCCATCATCGCCCATGAAAATCTCATCAGCGTTTTGCGTACCACGCAGCTGCGCCGCTTCCATGCCCTCGCCGATCTCCACGCCTTTTACCGCGTTGATGCTCATCATTGCCGCGGCCAGATCCGTGTCCAGCTTGCCATAGACCGGCGCGCCAAGGCCCGCGGGTGCACGGCGGCAGACGACCTCGATCTCGGCCCCCACGCTGTCCTGCGCCTTGCGGATAGCTTGCAGGTAGTCACCCCATGTTTCTACCGCGCCCGCATCGGGTATCCAGAAATCGTTGCGTGCGATCTCGTCCCAATCAAACCGCTCGCGGTCGATGGTCACGTCGCCCATCCGCGTCATGTAGCCAACGATTTCCAGCCCCGGCACCAGTGCGGCCAGCGCCGCGCGCGCCAATCCACCCGCCGCGACCCGCGCCGCGGTTTCGCGCGCGGAACTGCGCCCGCCCCCACGATAATCGCGCACGCCGTATTTCTGATGATAGGTGATGTCGGCGTGACCGGGCCGAAAGGTCTGGGCAATATCGCCATAGTCGCGGCTGCGCTGATCAGTGTTCTCGATCATGAGCTGCACCGGCGTTCCGGTCGTCTGACCCTCAAAAACACCAGACAGGATACGCACCGCATCCGCCTCTTGTCGTTGGGTGGTATGCTTGTTTTGACCGGGGCGGCGCTTATCAAGAAACTGCTGCACAAACGCCTCATCCACCGGCACACCAGGCGGGCAGCCATCCACCGTCGCGCCGAGCGCGGGTCCATGGCTCTCACCCCAGGTGGTGACACGGTACAGATGTCCGAAACTGTTCAGGCTCATGCGGCACGTCTCCTTTGCGGTTGATCTAGCGGGGCGTTGCCTCTGTCTCAAGCGATTTCGGGACGCCGACCGCCCAGCATTGTATTGAACAGTTATAAAAACCGCTGAAGGAGTGGAAAAACGAATCACCGTATATTGACCGGCTTACCTGATATCGCCTATATCTTGACAAATTAGGCAAAATTCCTTGGCATCAAGCGGGACAGTGACTTGGTCGCCGCATCGCTTGGGGATTGGCATATAGACGCGGGGCCATCCCGCGCGGGCAGACAGGAACACAGCATGATCCGTATTGCGCTTATTGTCTTCGGCTTTGTAGCTATCACGCTGACACTGATCCTGATGCAGCCCTCTGCGCCCGGCCTCAAGGCTGGTGCACCGCAGTCTGATCTCGCCGATCCACAAGAGGTCAGCCGCGCGGAAACAGGATATGATCCCGTGATGCCTGCGCAGGACTCACTTGCTGAGGCGAGCATGGGCACTGACCCTGACCCGGTCGCGCAATCACTGTCCGCACTTCGGGCCGCGCCTGCTGTCACACCACGACCTTCCGCTACGGAACGGCCTCGTCCGGGTCTCACCGATGCCGACACATCTCCGCAGACGCTGGAAAAACTTATCATCACGGCGCTACGCGAAGGCCAGAACGAGAATTACATAGACGCGTTGGTCAATGATGCCGCAACCAAAGGCGACGTCGAAGTGCCCGGCACTCTTATGACGGCAGATGGCAGGGTCGATACCGCAACCCTCCTCACTGTGCTGTCGAAATCACCGGATGCCATGCGTGCGGGTGCCAAGCTTTACACCGTTCAGCCCGGAGACAGCCTTGCTGCCATAGCCTTTCGTTTCTACGGCACAACCGAGAACGTCGATGCGCTTACCAATGCGAATGCAGAGGTTCTGGCGAATAATGGGCTGGTCGTTGGACAAGAGCTCGTCATTCCCCTCAACTGACGTGTCTTGCCACTTGGGCATCACGGATAAGGCGCCGCTGAGGTAGCACATCCATCCCTGTTAGGCTTCAACCGCCGTACAGCATTTTCTATACAGCTCAATAAAAAACCCCGGAGCGCAGTGTGCGATCCGGGGTCTTTAGATTTTTGATTAGGCCTTGGTCTTTAGTGCAGCTTGGCATCGACTTGGCTGATCGAGTCCTCGATCAGCGATTTCTTGTCTGCGGCACTCATCGAAGAGGCCACAACCTCTTTCGCGGCGGCGATGGCCACGTTGATGGCCTTGTTGCGCACATCACGAACGGCGCTTGCCTCTGCGGATGCGATCTGATCCTCGGCCGCCTGCATACGGCGTTCGATGGAAACTTCCAGATCCTTCTTGGCCTGCTCGGCGGCAGAGGCGGCCTCGGACTTGGCATGTGCCACGATCCGGTCGGCCTGCTCCTGCACTTCTTTCTGCTTGCGCTCGTAGCTGGCAAGCAGGCTCTGCGCTTCTTCACGCAGGGCGCGTGCCTCGTCCAGCTCTGCCTTGATGCCCTCTGCCCGCTTGTCGAGCATACCACCAAGCATGCCCGGCACCTTGAGGTACACAAGCAGACCGATAAACAGCAAGAACGCGACCAGCACCACAAAGTTTGTGTTGCCCAGCGAAAAGAACGGGCCTTTTGCGGCAAAGGCCGGGCTGGCGACCATGAGCGCGAACAGCGTTGCAAAAGTCTGTTTCATGGCGCTCATCCTTTCAGCCGTGCAGCGACGGCCTTGTCGATTGCGGCGGCATCGGCCTTGGCGCCCATAGAGGCAACCAGTTCCTTTGCGGTATCCTTGGCCACAGCTTCGACACTTTCCAATGCCCCTGCGCGGATCTCGGAAATCGCCTTTTCGCTTTCGGCTGTCTTCTCTGCGATCTTCGCGTCGGCCTTGGCTGAGGCCTCTTCGTAGTCCGCCTTGATCACGGCCTTGGCCTCGGCAACGATTTCTCCCGCTTTGCTGCGGGCGTCTGCCAGAGCCTTTTCATAGGCCTGCTCGGCCTCCTGCGCCTTGACCTTCAGGTCTTCGGCAGCGGCCAGATCATTTGTGATGCTTCCCTGACGCTCGGCCAGAACCGCCGCGATACGCGGCAGGGCGACGCGCGACAGGATAAAAAAGATGACGACCAGTGTGACGACAAGCCAGAAGACCTGGTTGCCCATCCAGTCGACGCAGAGCTGAGGCATGCCAATGGCACCACCACCCGCGTCAACGCAGGAGCTTGTGCTGCCGGCTGCATCATATGTTTCGGTTGCCATGTCGTCCTCCGATGGGAACTTTCCGTATACAGAGGGTGAGCGGCGTTGCGCCCCTCACCCCCGGTCGTAAGGATCGTGATCCGAGAGGCTTAGACGGCGAACATCAGCAGAAGTGCCACGAGGAACGAGAAGATCCCCAGCGCTTCGGCAAACGCGATACCGATGAACATTGTTGCGGTCTGGCCGGCGGCTGCCGACGGGTTGCGCAATGCGCCGGACAGGAAGTTGCCCACCACGTTGCCCACACCGATGGCTGCGCCACCCATGCCGACGCTGGCCAGGCCTGCGCCGATGAATTGACCCATTTGTGCGATATCGCCTTCCATGTCTTGTCTCCTTACGTTGGAATTGGCTGAGATTTGGGTAGAACCGACCTTAGTGCGCAGGGTGCAGCGCATCCTTCAGATACACGCAGGTCAGGATGGTAAAGACGTAGGCCTGAATGAAGGCCACGAGAATTTCGAGAGCGTAGATCGCCGAGATCGCGAGGATCGACAGCGGCGTCACGACAAGGCCGATGCCCGTCGAGATCAGGACCAGCGGCGCAAAGGCTGCAAAGACCTTGATGACAGCGTGCCCGGCCATCATGTTGCCCGCCAGACGAATGGAATGGCTGACCGGACGCACGAAATAGGAAATCACCTCGATCAGGGCGAGGATCGGACGCAGCGCCAGCGGGGCCGCGCCGACCCAGAAGAGGCCAAGGAACCCGGCGCCATGCTTTACAAAGCCGATCACGGTAACCGCCACAAAGACCAGCATCGCCAGAACCGCCGTCACAGCAATGTGGCTGGTGGTCGTGAACGCGCCTGGAAGCAGCCCAAGGAAATTCGAGAAGACGATGAACATAAACAGCGTAAAGATATACGGGAAGTACGGCAGCGCGTCCTTGCCTGCCACATCCTCGACCATCTTGCGGATAAAGCCATAGGCCAGTTCAGCGATCGACTGCATCCGTGTCGGGATTGTCGAGCGCCCTGACGTGCCCAGAACCATCAGCGCCACGATGGCCAGCACCGTCAGCACCATCCAGAATGTCACGTTCGTGATCGTGAACAACCCGACCGGGCCATCGCCGAAAAGCGGCTTTACGATAAACTGATCCATCGGGTGGAAAACAAGCTCTTGGCCGCCTTCTTTCGAGTCAGTCGCCATTTTCGGTCCTCTTCTCGTTGCCCGTTTCGGGCTTGTTCGTCTCGGCCTGTTCGGCCAGTTTCTCGTGCTGGATCTCGGCGGCGCTTCGCATCATCGTCTTGATGCCTGCGGCAAGGCCCAGCATTGTAAATATGACAAGGAACAGCGGGATGGTCCCAAAAAGGTAATCCAACCCGTATCCGATGCCGAAACCGATCAAGAGACCGGCCACAAGTTCTATCACCATACGCCAAGCATGTTGCGCTTGGCTGTAGTGGCTTTCCTGATGGGGCGCGGGCGCGTCTTTGGCTTTCAGCTCGTTGATCCGTTCTTCAAGCCGCGAAAGACGCTCGCTCTGGTCAGGATCCGTCACCTATGCCCCTCCGGAACAGTTGCAGTGTTGCTATGCTGCGGACGCATCCGAGTCAAGACAGTGCGGCAGCGCGGCAAGCCCTTGAATACAATCGGATAAAGCAAAAATGACCAAGGTGACGCAGGGGTGTTTGAGGTCTCAGGGCACGGATGTGTATATTCAACCAAACGGTTGATCTTGTCCGAACTCACTTTGACAAGCAGTCAGCGGACAGCCATTGCGGCTCCACATTCCAGCTTTCCAAAACGCCGATCAGCGCCGCAGGTGTCAGGGCCACTGTGCGGTCATTAACCAGTGGATGCACATGCACCAGATCCGCATCGCGCAAAGCGGCATCCATATAAAGGGTTACGCCGGCCCCAGCCCCGGTACGCATCGCCAGCGGGCTGACCGCACCCGGTCGCACGCCCAGATACTCCATCAGCCGTTCGGGCGACCCAAACGACGGCTTGCCACCGCCGATAGCCTCGCCCAGCGCCGCCAGATCGACCGCGCGGTCCTGTTCCAGCGTCACAAGGTAGTTCCGCTTTTTGCGGTCTCGCAGGTAGAAATTCTTGACGTTCATGATGCCCGGCCCGTCCGGCACGTCGCCACCCTGCACAGTTTTGGCATCCTCCACCGTGCGCAGCGGGATATGCTGATAAAGCTCAAAGTCGAAACCACCCGCGCGCATCTCTTCCAGAAGCGCGTCGGAGGTGACAGGCAGACTGTCTTGATGGTGTGATGAGGCGTCCATGCCGCCCCATACCGCGCCCGACACCTGCCGGGCAAGCCCCTCCAAGGCTTGACTCCGCACGTTCACAGGCCTAATGCCAACCCAACTTTCCGGAAGGCATCGTTTCTTCCGGTCCCATGGGCTCTGCCCGGGATCGCCCCCCACCAGCGAGTTTCGCCCGTGGGGGCGTTTATCGTTTGAGCCGTCGTCCCTATCTAGGGAGGACATGACCGCAACCGGCCCAAGGAGCCCGGCGATGTTTGAAAATCTATCAGAACGCCTGTCGGGTGTCTTCGACCGGCTGACCAAGCAGGGCTCGCTCTCTGACGAGGACGTCAAAACCGCCCTGCGCGAAGTACGCGTTGCCCTTCTTGAGGCAGACGTCTCGCTGCCCGTGGCGCGCGATTTCGTTGCGCGTGTGCAGGAACAGGCAACCGGACAGGCCGTGACCAAGTCGGTTACGCCCGGTCAACAGGTCGTCAAGATCGTACATGACGCGCTTGTCGATATCCTGTCAGGCGATGAAGACCCCGGCGCGCTCAAGATCGACAACCCGCCTGCGCCGATCTTGATGGTCGGCTTGCAAGGCTCGGGCAAGACCACCACCACCGCAAAGCTGGCCAAGCGCCTGAAAGAGCGGGATGGCAAGCGCGTGCTGATGGCCTCGCTTGACGTGAACCGCCCGGCGGCAATGGAACAGCTTGAAATCCTCGGTCGCCAGATCGGTGTGGATACGCTGCCCATCGTCAAGGGCGAGGACCCCGTCAAGATCGCCAAGCGGGCAAAGACCCAAGCCGGTTTGGGCGGCTATGATGTCTACATGCTCGACACCGCTGGCCGGTTGCACATCGACCAAGAGTTGATCGCACAAGCCGCGGCCGTGCGGGACGTGGCCAACCCGCGTGAAACGCTGCTGGTGGTCGATGGTCTGACCGGTCAGGACGCCGTCAACGTGGCCGAGGAATTCGACGACAAGATCGGCGTGACCGGCGTTGTTCTCACCCGGATGGATGGCGACGGACGCGGCGGTGCGGCCCTGTCCATGCGCGCCGTCACAGGCAAGCCGATCCGCTTTGTCGGTCTGGGCGAAAAGATGGACGCGCTTGAGACGTTCGAGCCAGAGCGCATCGCGGGCCGTATCCTTGGCATGGGCGACATTGTTTCGCTCGTCGAGAAAGCACAACAGACCATCGAGGCCGAACAGGCCGAGCGGATGATGAAGCGCTTTCAAAAAGGTCAGTTCAATATGAACGACCTCAAGATGCAGCTTGAACAGATGCAAAAGATGGGCGGCATGGAAGGCGTGATGGGCATGATGCCCGGCATGGGTAAGATGGCCAAACAGATGGAGGGCGCGGGCATCGACGACCGCATCCTCGACCGCCAGATCGCACTGGTGAACTCCATGACCAAGAAAGAGCGCGCCAACCCAAAGCTGCTTCAGGCGTCGCGCAAAAAGCGTATCGCCAAGGGTGCCGGGCTTGAAGTGTCCGAGCTGAACAAACTTCTCAAGATGCACCGCCAGATGGGCGACATGATGAAGAAGATGGGCAAGGGCGGCATGCTGAAACAGGCCATGAAAGGCATGTTCGGCAAAGGTGGCCCGTCGCCCGAAGACATGGCGCAGGGGATGGACCCAAAAGCACTGGAGCAGGCCGCGCGTCAGATGGGTGGCGGCAAAGGTGGCCTGCCCGGTCTGGGCGGCGGCGGCGGCGGCGGATTGCCTCCGGGCCTCAGCGGATTTGGCAAGAAGAAGTGAGCTTGTTGCTAGGTATATCCTGCCCCAAGGGGCGCGTCCCAATGGCCTTTGCCATACTGGGAGGGGTCTGCGCATGACCCTCTCGCTTGTGATCCCCCGGCTGGAGACAACCAATCTCATCCTGCGTGGCCCAGAGCCCGAGGATTTTGAGCCGCTTTGCACCTTTCTCTTGGATGGTCCGCGCTCTTGGGGCTTTGGCACCGAAAAAAACCGGGGCCGCGCGTGGCGCTGGTTCGCCATGTCCATCGGCCATTGGGCGCTGCATGGCTACGGCTATTTCACGATGGAGTCGAAAGAAACGGGCGAGCCCTGTGGCATCACCGGCATCTGGAATCCCGAAGGCTGGCCGGAACCGGAACTGGGCTGGGTCGTCTATGACGGCTATGAGGGGCGCGGCATCGCCTATGAGGGCGCCAAGCGCGCGCGTCGCTGGGCCTATGAGGATCTGGGGCTGAGCACGCTCACCTCCAACATCGTGCCGGGCAATGATCGCTCTATCGCGCTGGCTGAGCGGCTGGGCGCCACATTCGAGCGGACATATCAGAATATCGAGATGGGCGAGGACCTGCTGTATCGTCACCCCGGCCCCGACGCATTGGGGTATGGCGCCGATAGTGATGGCAGCCCCGAGGCCTACGCATGACCGGCAAGGAGGGATAAGGATGACACAACCGACAATCCCCACGCTGGAAACCCGGCGGCTTGTGCTGCGCGCGCCAGAGCCGCAGGACTATCCGGATTTCAAGGCGACCTTTGCCTCCTATCGCTCACGCTTCATGGGCGGGCCGCTTGACCCTTATGAGACGTGGATGCTCTACGCCGCCGAGATCGGCCACTGGGAAATCCGCGGTTTCGGCATGTGGATGATACATATGCGCGATACCGATGAGACCGTCGGCATGGCCGGTGGCTGGTTTCCTGCCAAGTGGCCAGAGCGCGAAATCGCATGGATCATCTGGCCCGACAAGGCAGGCAAAGGCTTTGCGCTGGAGGCCACGCACAAGGTGCGCGATTACTTTTATGCGCAGGGCTGGGATGGCGCCGTGAGCTATATCGACCCCAAAAACCTCGATTCCATTCGCCTTGCCGAGCGTCTGGGCTGCGTCAAGGACCCAGCTGCCCCCACCATCGACGGGCATGACGCCGTCTATCGCCACCCGACGCCCGCACGTCTCGCCGACAGTCAGATACGTGACGGGATCGAGCTGGAAATCGGCCACTACGCCGACCCGCTTTTCAGACCCAAGGGGATGCCCATTGACTGAGACCACATCACAGCGCGCCGCCGAGCTATTGGCCGGCCACCGCGACAGCATCGACAGGCTGGACGCGATCCTCGTCTACACGCTGGGCGAGCGGTTCAAGCACACGCAGGCCGTGGGCAAGCTCAAGGCCGAGCACGACCTTCCCCCGTCCGATCCCGCGCGCGAAGAGGCGCAGATCGCACGGCTAGAAGACCTGGCGACCCGGGCCGATCTGGACCCGGAATTCGCCAAGAAGTTCCTGAACTTCATTATCGCTGAGGTCATTCAGCACCATAAGAAACACCAGATGTAGCGCGGGAGCCCCCGCAGAACCAAGGGTTTGCACAGCAAATCAGACAACGCCATTCAAAGGAGAAACCCAATGGCCATGAAGATCCGCCTTGCCCGTGGTGGCAGCAAGAAACGCCCCTTTTATCGCATCGTCGCCGCTGACAGCCGTATGCCACGCGACGGCCGCTTCATCGAAAAGCTGGGCATCTATAACCCGCTCCTGCCCAAGGACAACGAAGAGCGCGTCAAAATGAACGTCGAGCGTGTGCAGTACTGGATCGATCAGGGCGCGCAGCCGTCCGACCGTATCTCGCGCTTCCTCGAAGCGGCTGGCATCCTCGAGAAGAAAGAGCGCACGAACCTCAAGAAGGGCACACCGGGCAAGAAAGCTCAGGATCGCGAGCAGGAGAAGGCCGACAAGGCAGCAGCCGCAGCCGAGGCCGCGAAAGAGGCAGAAGCCGCGCCCGCAGAAGCCGAAGCAGAAGCGCCCGCAGAGGCCGCTGAAGAGACCAGCGAAAGCTGAGCTCAGGCGGGGCGTGCAGGACATGCGGGGCTTTTCGCCCGTTTTCCAGTCAGATCTCGACCGGCTTATGCGGTGGCGGCGCGACGTGCGCCGCTTTCGCACAACACCGGTGGACGAGGCTGTTCTGGCGCGTTGTCTTGATACGATCCGCCTTGCGCCGTCTGTCGGTCTGTCGGAGCCTTGGCGCGTTTTGCGTATCGAGGACCCGGCCCTACGGCAGGCCGCGATCAACAATTTCCGCGCGGCCAATGCCAATGCCCTTGCAGGCTATGATGGCGACCGCGCGGAAACATACGCCACTCTAAAACTTTCGGGCATGGCAGAAGCCCCCGTACAGCTTGCCGTTTACTGCGACGAGGGTACGGATAAAGGTGCGGGGCTCGGTGCGGGTACGATGCCCGAAATGCGCCGCTACTCCGTCGTGGCCGCCATCACGCAATTCTGGCTTGCCGCCCGTGCTTCGGGTCTTGGCGTGGGCTGGGTGTCTATCCTCGACCCCGAAAAACTTTCGCGTGACCTGAATACGCCGCCCGACTGGGCGCTTGTCGCGTGGCTCTGCGTTGGCTTGCCCGAGATGGACAGCGACACGCCTGAACTGCAACATGCCGGCTGGGAAGACCGTTCCGACAGCCTATACATCGAGGTACGCTGACACATGTTTGGCCTGATCCGTCTTGTCATTTTTTCCGGGCTCAGCTTTGTTGCGGGCGTTTTGTACGAACGCAGCGACCAGCGCGCCGAGTGCCCCGGCACCTATACTGCCGGACTTTGCTATGTGACAGAGGTGCCGGATGTCTGATCGGGTCTGCATCGGGGCCATCGCAGGGGCCTTTGGGGTCCGGGGAGAATTGCGGCTCAAATCCTTTACCGCCGAACCTTCGGATATGGCGACCTATGGCCCCGTCGAAACAGAGGACGGCAAGCAAAGCTTTACCATCACGCTCACTGGGCAGGCCACCAAGGGCGCCCTTATCGCGCGTCTTTCCGACGTGGCAACCAAGGAACAGGCCGACGCCCTGCGCGGCGTGCGGCTTTACGTGACACGCGACCGCCTGCCAACACTGCCTGATGACGAATATTATCACGCAGACCTCATCGGGCTGGAGGTGTTCGACACCGGCGGCACCCTTCTGGGTCGCGTGAAATCCGTGCAAAACCATGGCGCTTCCGACCTGCTGGAAATCCACGGACCAGAGTTGAAAGCCACCGTGCTGTTGCCCTTTACCCTCGACGCGGTGCCGACCGTCGATCTGGCCAGCGGACGCATCGTCGTCGATCCCCCAGACGGGGTATTTTGAAAATGGCCGACGCGCCTTCGAAATCCCATGGTCGAAAATCCATCGCCGCCACGCGCCAGCCGCGAAGTCTCATGGATGGGGATGAACGGCTTATCCGCGCATGGCAGGCACAGATCATCACGCTGCTGCCCGGCGCCTTTCCGGGGGTTTTGGGCGAAAGCCTGACTGGGCGCGCGCTGAAAGACGGGCTTTGGCAGCTTGATACCACCGATCTGCGCCTCTTTGGTGAAGGGCGGCATCGCAATGTCGATGATACACCCGCTGGCGGCGGCGCGGGCATGGTTCTGCGTGCCGATGTGATGGGCCGTGCGATCGAACATGCCCGTGGCAAGACTGTCGCTGGCATGCCGCTGATCTATCTCAGCCCACGCGGCAAACGCTTTGATCAGGCGATGGCCCAAAATCTTGCCGCGACCCCCGGGGTGACGATGATCTGCGGCCGGTTCGAAGGACTCGATCAACGGGTGATCGACCATTACGACATCACAGAGGTATCCTTGGGCGATTTCGTGATGACCGGCGGAGAGATCGCGGCACAGGCGATGATCGACGCGATTGTACGACTCTTGCCCGGTGTTCTGGGCAATGCCGCCTCGACCGAAGAAGAAAGCTTTTCCGCGGGGCTGCTGGAACATCCTCAATATACACGCCCGGCGGAATGGCAGGGGCGCACGATCCCCGAGGTTCTGACCTCGGGCGATCACGCGAAAGTGGCCGAGTGGCGGCGGCAGATGTCTGAGGACATAACCAAGGCCCGTCGACCAGATCTGTGGTCAGCCTATTCGGCACCCGGCAAGACCTAGGCACAGTCGGAATTTTGCAAAATTCCGGGTAATTTTCCTGCCAGAAAATTGCACCGCGCGGGTTGCATCACGGGCCTTGATCAAAACGCCGATCACCCCTATACCCCGGCTGTCTGCGGCTCTATCCGAGTCGGCGGGCCCGATATGTGTTCGCACCCCGCTGTCTTTGGGATCAAGCTGATACATCACGGATAAATACAAAAACGACGACCTGATCCTCCGGCGGGCGCATTTGCGGACCCGGCCAAGACCCGGAGTTCTGAGGTGGCACAACATCTTTGCGGAGCAAACCGCAAGCAGTCAAGGAGAAGCAGCGATGGACATTATCGCTCAGATCGAGGCCGAACAGATCGCCTCGCTCGGGAAGACAATTCCCGATTTCAAGGCCGGCGACACCGTGCGCGTTGGCTTTAAGGTTACCGAGGGCACCCGCACCCGCGTTCAGAATTTCGAAGGCGTCTGCATCAGCCGCAAGAACGGCGCCGGGATCGCTGGCTCGTTCACCGTGCGCAAGATTTCGTTCGGCGAAGGCGTCGAGCGCGTGTTCCCGCTCTATTCGACCAATATCGACGACATTACCGTGATCCGTCGTGGTCGCGTGCGCCGCGCCAAGCTGTACTACCTGCGCGCCCGTCGCGGCAAATCGGCTCGTATCGCCGAAGTGTCCAACTACAAGCCCAAGTCCGGCGCATCGGCCTAAGGAGCTCTTGAGATATGAAAAAAGATCTGCATCCCGACTATCACTTCATCAACGTCAAGATGACCGATGGCACAGTGATCACCATGCGCTCCACATGGGGCAGCGAAGGCGACACGCTTTCGCTTGACGTCGACCCGACCGTGCACCCGGCTTGGACCGGTGGCGGCACACGCCTTATGGATGCCGGCGGCCGCGTGTCGAAGTTCAAGAACAAGTACGCTGGCCTCGGCTTCTGAGCCACGCCTGCAGCTTAATGCATTCGCGCCGTCCCTTACTGGGGCGGCGTTTTACATTCCGCAACCTGCGGACCGGTGCAACTGTGCCGACGATGCCGCGTCACTGTGAAAACGCGCACACAACGTTCACCGGCGCTTTTCATCGCGGCGTGCACAACATATAGTCGGCCAAAATTCGCCTGCCGGGTAAATGGCGCGCAGAGGTACGAGCATGGCACATATTATTGTTGTGGGGAACGAGAAGGGCGGCGCGGGCAAATCGACCGTGTCTATGCATGTCGCCACGGCGCTGTCCCGCATGGGACATCGAGTGTCCGCACTGGATCTTGACCTGCGCCAGAAAACCTTTGGGCGCTACACCCAGAACCGCAAGACATTCCTTGAAAACGCGGGGCTGGACCTTCCCAGCCCGCAGTACCGCGACCTGCCCGAGATAGACGCCGACAAGCTGAAACCAGGTGAAAACGTCTATGACAGACGCCTGTCCGCCGCCGTGGCAGAACTGGAACCCGACAGTGATTTCATCATGATCGACTGTCCCGGTTCTCATACTCGGCTTAGCCAAGTGGCGCACAGCCTGGCCGACACGCTGGTCACGCCGCTCAACGACAGCTTCGTGGATTTCGATCTGCTCGCGCATGTAGATGCGGACGGCATAAAAATTCAGGGGCCATCGGTATATTCCGAAATGGTCTGGAACGCGCGTCAACTGCGCGCGCAGGCCGGGTTAAAACCGATCGACTGGCTCGTGGTGCGCAATCGGCTTGGCGCACAGCAGATGGTCAATAAGGAAAAGATGGGCGCAGCCCTCGACAATCTGGCCAAGCGTATCGGCTTTCGCACAGCGCCCGGCTTTAACGAGCGGGTCATCTTTCGTGAACTTTTTCCACGCGGTCTGACGTTGCTCGATCTCAAGGATATCGGCGTCAAGCAGCTGAACATTTCGAATGTCGCCGCCCGTCAGGAATTGCGCGATCTGATCAAGGCACTCAATCTGCCCGGCGTGACGCCTGACTTCTGATCCTCTTACGCTGGCGCGGTGATCCCACGTCGGCGCAACGCAACGGCGTTGGAAATCAGCAGCGCGCCGATAACGACAGCACCGCCGACTATCGCCCAGCGCCCCGGATCCTCCCCCACCCATGCCCAGACAAGCAGCGGGGCCAGCACCGATTCCAGCAAGATCAGCAGCGCCACCTCGGCTGAGGAGATAAAGCGCGGCCCCATCGTAAGAAAACAGGTGGCCACCGCGATAAAGGCCCCGTGTCCAACCAGCAGATGCGCCTGCCCCGGCACAACCTCGAGCGGGGCGCAGAACGGCAGCAGCAAAAGACCTGCGCCGATGTAGGAAATCGGAATTGCCGGGATCATCGACACTGATTTGAGCTTTCTCACAGCCGTCAGCGCCCCGGCATAGGCTGCGCAGACATAGACCGCCCAAAGATCGCCGCGCCATGACGCAATCGCGTTTTCGCCGGTGCCATAGGCGATGATGGCAAGCCCGGCAAAGACCCCCAGCATCGTCAGAACCATGCGGCGGCTGATCCCCTCACCCAGAAATACCCGGCCAAAGATCGCCGCGAAAACCGGCATGGAGGCAAAAATGAAAACCACGTTCGCCACGCTTGTCTGCGTCACAGCCAGAACAAAGCCCGGCGCGGTAGAGCCCATGAGAACCATGTAGATCAGGCCGGGCCAGCCGGTCGACAGCGCCGCGCGGATCGCGCCCCAGCCCTGAAATATCAGCACTCCGAAAAGGATGATAACGCCCGCCGACATGCCGCGCCACAGCGCCACTGACAGTGGGTCGCCGACAATCAACCTGACATAAAGAGAGTCCGGCACCACGAACAAGACGCCGAGCGTGGTCAGCAAAAGGCCCTTGAAGTGATCTGTCATTTGACATGTGTTCAGCGTTTTCGCCCAAAAGTAAAGATATCTGGTGACCCGCTCATGAAAAACGCGCGCCAATTCATGCGCGCATCAAACATTTCG
>CBFHML010000012.1:0-71860 GCA_965656855.1 Roseovarius sp. | reverse complement strand
GATGATTCACCTCGTGCTTCTGAGCACCGACGGTTTCAACTGGTTTGAAATCGCCGCTGCCAAGTACGGCGGCTGATCGCTGATGCAAGACAGCGCTGCGGGCGGGGCCTGTCCCGCCCGCGGCTACCAAGACCAAGTTTAGATCCGGTCGGCTCCGGGCCAGAGGCCCCGTGAGCCGCCATATGCGGAGGCTGCGAAAATGGCTGTGCTCAGTTTCGAACGAAAATACCGGGTCCGCGGAGGGACGTTGATCGGAGGCGATCTTTTCGACTTCTGGGTCGGCCCGTTTTATGTGGGATTTTTCGGGGTTCTGGGAGCGTTCTTTTCGCTGCTCGGCACGATCCTGATTTTCTGGGGTGCGGCCCACCAGGGGACATTCAATCCCTGGCTAATCAATATTGCACCGCCTGACCTGAGTTACGGTCTGGGTGCTGCACCGCTCATGGAGGGCGGGCTTTGGCAGATCATCACGATCTGTGCGATTGGCGCCTTCAGCTGCTGGGCGCTGCGCGAGGTGGAAATCTGCCGCAAGCTGGGCATGGGGTATCATGTGCCTTTCGCCTTCAGCGTTGCGATTTTCGCCTATGTCACGCTGGTGGTGTTCCGGCCGGTCCTTATGGGGGCTTGGGGGCACGCATTTCCCTACGGGATCTTCAGCCACCTCGATTGGGTGAGCAATACCGGCTATGCCTATCTGCACTTCCATTACAATCCGGCGCATATGCTGGCGGTGACCTTCTTTTTCACCACCACACTGGCACTGGCGCTGCATGGCGGCCTGATCCTTTCGGCTGCCAATCCCGAGAAGGGCGAAGAAATGAAGACGCCCGACCACGAAGACACGTTTTTCCGTGACTTCATCGGCTATTCGGTCGGCACGCTGGGCATTCACCGCGTCGGTCTTCTTCTCGCGCTCAATGCCGGTTTCTGGTCGGCGATTTGTATCATCATCTCTGGCCCCGTCTGGACCAAGGGATGGCCCGAGTGGTGGAACTGGTGGCTTGAGCTGCCGATCTGGCCCTCGCAGATGGGGATGTAAGACATGATCGAATATCAGAACATATTCACCCAAGTTCAGGTCCAGGGCCCGCCCGAGTGGGGGATGGACAACGAGAACAACATGATGGAGGAGCGCGCGGGCAAGCCCTTCTTCTCCAAGCTGGTCGGCCTGATGGGCAACGCCCAAATTGGCCCGATCTACCTTGGCTGGACAGGTCTTGTCAGTGTGATGACCTTCATTCTGGCCTTCAATATCGTGGGGCTGAACATGCTGGCGCAGGTCGGCTGGTCGATCCCGGAATTCCTGCGTCAGGGTTTCTGGCTCGCGCTGGAACCACCCGGACCGGAACATGGCCTGTCGATTCCGCCGCTCAATGACGGTGGCTGGTTCATCATCGCCAGCTTCTTTCTTCTGGTCAGCGTGATCACCTGGCTCATCCGCAGCTACTTGCTCGCGGTCGAGCACAAGATGGGCAAGCACATCTTCTGGGCCTTCGCCGCGGCGATCTGGCTGATGCTGGTTCTCAACCTCTTCCGCCCGATCCTCATGGGATCGTGGTCCGAGGCGGTGCCTTATGGGATCTTCCCGCATCTTGACTGGACCACGGCGTTCTCGATCCGCTACGGTAACCTTTACTACAACCCGTTCCACTGTCTTTCGATCGTGTTCCTCTACGGTTCCACGCTTCTGTTTGCGATGCACGGTGCGACCATCCTCGCCGTGACCCGCTATGGTGGCGACCGCGAGCTGGAACAGATTGTCGACCGGGGCACCGCCACCGAGCGTGCCGCCCTCTTCTGGAGGTGGACCATGGGCTTTAACGCCACGATGGAAGGTATTCACCGCTGGGCATGGTGGTTCGCCGTGCTGACGCCGATCACCGGCGGCATCGGGATCCTTCTGACCGGCACCGTGGTGGACAACTGGTTCATCTGGGCTCAGGAACACAATTTCGCGCCGATGTATGACGGCTCTTACGGCTACGAGTCCTACGGCTCTTACGAAGCCTTCATCGGCAAGGAGGACTGATCCATGTTTCCCAAATGGTTCATGAAGTGGAACAGAGAGAACCCCACAAACATCTACGGCCCCGCCATTGCGGTCGGGGTCGTGGGAGCGGCGGTCTTTGTCGCGGCGTCTTTGGTGGCGATCGGTCAACCCTATGCGACCGATAGCATGCAAACCGGCCCGCGCGGCACCGGCATGTCCGTGCCGGAGTTCGAGGCGGATCTGGCAGCGCCCGATCCCGATATCGCACTTTTGATCGAGGATGAGCCTTATGTCCCCGAAGAGGGCGAAGAGCTGGCACGCGACGTCTATGAGAACGTGCAGGTTCTGGGTGATCTCACCGATGCAAACTTCAACCGGCTGATGGCGGCGATGACCCGCTGGGTGTCTCCTGAACAGGGCTGCGCCTATTGCCACGGTGAAGACGGCAATTTCGCCTCGGATGACTACTATACCAAGGTGGTCGCGCGGCGGATGATCCAGATGACCCAGAACATCAACGAAAACTGGGACGGCCATGTGAATGCCAACAAGGAGGTCGGCGTTACCTGCATGACCTGCCACCGTGGCCAGAACGTGCCGTCGGATATCTGGTTCAAGATCACGCCTGTGAACGAACGTGTCGAGGGCTGGGCCGCTGTCCAGAACCGCGCCACATCGCTCAGCCAGTACACGTCGCTGCCGTCGGATGCGCTCGAATCCTACCTGCTCGACACGCAGATGATCGGGGTCCATGACCTTGAAAGCCGCGTTGCCGGGGTTCCGGGTGTGGATGGCTATCCGGGCATCCAACAGGCCGAGCGGACCTACTCGTTGATGAACTACGTCTCCAACTCGCTGGGTGTGAACTGTGTCTTCTGTCACAACAGCCGCGCCTTCTACGACGGGTCGCAGGTGACGCCGCAATGGGCGACAGAGTCGCTGGGCATCACCATGGTTCAAGAGATGAACAACGAGTATCTCGTGCCGCTCAAGGACGAGTACCCGGCCGAACGGCTTGGCCCCGTGCATCAGGATGCGCCCAAGGCGGCGTGCAAAACCTGTCACAAGGGCTATCAGCAGCCGCTGCAAGGCGCGAACGTGATCCAGTACTGGCCCGAGCTGGCCACCACTGGCGCGCCTGAATACGGCGAATAAGCCAAAATCCTGCGCGCGGGCCTTACTGGCCCGCGCGACACCAAGAACGACCGCGCCGTCGCGCCCCGCCAGGAGCGGGCGACGCCAGAGCCACCGCAAAAAATGGTGGCAGCCTCAAGGGAGGGCGCGATAATGACCAATCACCCCCACACACCGCTTCTTGACCGCGTCGCCGGCCCCGCCGATCTGCGCCAGATGCCTGATGGCGATCTGCGCCAACTTGCCGATGAACTGCGCAGCGAGGTCATTTCCGCCGTCTCAGAAACCGGCGGTCATCTGGGCTCGTCGCTGGGTGTCGTCGAACTGGCCGTGGCGATCCATTCGGTTTTCAACACCCCGATGGACAAACTGGTCTGGGATGTCGGCCACCAATGCTATCCGCACAAGATCCTGACCGGGCGGCGCGACCGTATCCGCACCCTGCGCCAGAAGGATGGTCTTTCGGGCTTTACCAAGCGCAGCGAGAGCGAGTTTGATCCGTTCGGTGCCGCGCATAGCTCTACCTCTATTTCTGCGGCCCTTGGCTTTGCCGTTGGCCGCGACATGGGTCAGCCCACCGGCGATGCGATTGCTGTCATCGGTGACGGCTCCATCAGTGCGGGCATGGCCTATGAGGCGATGAACAACGCAGGGGCCGAGGGGCGTCGGCTTTTCGTGATCCTCAACGATAACGAGATGAGCATCGCGCCGCCGGTTGGGGCGATGTCGTCCTATCTCAGCGGGCTCTATGCGAACGAGCCGCTTGCCCGGATCAAAAGCCTCGCCGAAGGGTTCGAGGCCGCGATGCCCGCGCCCATGCGCGAAAGCGCCAAACGGGCGCGTCAATTGGTGACTGGCCTGTCTGGCACCGGGACGCTGTTCGAGGAACTGGGATTTGAATATGTCGGGCCAATTGATGGCCATGACATGAGCCAGCTTCTGCCCGTGCTGCGTGCGGCGCGGACACGGGCCACCGGGCCGGTTCTGATCCATGTCTGCACCACCAAGGGCAAGGGCTATGCCCCCGCCGAGGAAAGTGCGGATCGTGGGCATGGCGTGTCCAAGTTCAATCCCGTCACCGGGGCGCAGGCCAAGAAATCTGCCGGTGCGCCCAGCTATACCTCTGTTTTCGGCAACGCGCTCACCGCAGAGGCGGCCTGTGACCCCAAATTGGTCGCCGTCACCGCCGCCATGCCGGGCGGCACGGGCGTCGATATCATGGCCAAACGCTTTCCCGCGCGTGTGTTTGACGTTGGGATAGCCGAGCAGCATGCCGTTACCTTTGCCGCCGGGATGGCCGCCAGCGGGCTGCGGCCCTTCTGTGCGATTTACTCGACCTTCCTGCAACGCGGCTATGATCAGGTGGTGCATGATGTGGCCCTGCAAGGGCTGCCTGTGCGCTTTGCCATCGATCGGGCCGGACTGGTGGGGGCCGACGGGCCGACCCATGCAGGCGCGTTCGATATCGGGTATCTGGGCGCCTTGCCCGGAATGACCCTGATGGCGGCCGCCGATGAGGCCGAACTGACCCATATGGTCGCTACAGCGGCGGCGTATGATGACGGGCCGATTGCCTTTCGCTATCCACGCGGTTCGGGCACAGGCGTCGCCGTGCCAGAACGGGGCGAGGTGCTGCGCATCGGCAAGGGCCGCGTGATCCGCGAGGGGGATGATATTGCGCTGCTGTCTTATGGCACACGGCTGGCCGAATGCCTCGCCGCTGCCGAGACGCTCGCCGCTCAGGGCCTATCCGTGACCGTGGCCGATGCCCGCTTTGCCAAGCCGCTCGATATGGATTTGATCGGGCAGTTGGCAAAGCACCACCGCGCGCTCATCACTGTTGAAGAGGGCGCGCAGGGCGGTTTTGGCGCGATGGTGCTTCAGGCGCTGGCGGGGGCAGGGGCGTTGGACCGTGGCCTTGCGATCCGCACCATGTGCCTGCCTGATCGTTATATCGATCATGCCAGCCCAGAGGACATGTATAGAGACGCAGGGCTCACGGCGCAGGACATCGCCGCCACCGCAAGCTCGGCTCTTGGCCGCGCGGCACAAGTGATCCCGCTCAGCGTCGCACGCTGAACCAACCTACGGCAATCGGGCGCGCCCAGCAAAGGACGCGCCCGATTTCTATGCGTGCACATGTTTTGCGCCAGAGGCGTCAGATTATCAGCTTTCGGGACCGACCGATGCAAGGTAGGCCCAGATGTCAAACCCGTCTTCTTCCTTGCGCAGCTTGTAGGTCATCTTGCCGCGACCGGACTCGCCAGTGTATTCCTTGAGCCAGCCTGTCGGGTCCTGAATATAGGCGACGAAGTTCTCCTCGTCCCATTCCAGACCTTGCTCGCCAGCTGTCTCCAGCAGGCCGGAATAGCGGTAATCCTCGACCGAGCCTGCTGTGCGACCGGCAATGCCGTATAGGTTCGGGCCGACCATTCCGCCACGCACGATCGTTTCGCCATCGGCGTCCTGAATCATGTGGCAGGCCTTGCACTGATTGAATGCTTTTTCGCCCGCTTCGGCATCGCCCGAGGCATGGCTTTCGGCAAAGGCCGGCGCCGCAAGGACAAGCAAGCTGGCGGAGAGGGTAAGTGATTGTTTCATATCGGGGCTCCATTCGTTGGTGCCCTAAAACACCTAGGGCCCTGAGACAGATGTCAAAGGGCCCCGGACATGTTTTCGATCGAAACTCTTCTCAGGCGACAGCGTGAGCGATCGCGCATTGCTTCCATAGCACGCTGAGCGCCTCGACGAGGTGGTCGATATCGTCGTAGCTGTGCAGCGGACCGGGGGTAAAGCGCAGCCGCTCGGTTCCCTTGGGGACCGTGGGGTAGTTGATGGGCTGAACATAGATGCCCCATTCACGCATCAGGATATCGGCCAGCATCCGGCATTTGACCGGGTCCTTGATCATCACCGGGATGATGTGGCTGTCATTTTCAAGATGCGGGATGCCCCGCTTGTCGAGCGCGCGACGCAGATAGGCGACCCGGTCGCGTTGGGCCTCACGCTCCTCTGCGCTTTGCTTGAGATAGGCAACCGATGCCGTGGCCGCAGCGGCAACAGCCGGCGGCAATGCGGTGGTAAAGATAAAGCCAGACGCAAAAGAGCGGACGAAATCGCACATCGCGGCAGAGCCGGTGATATAGCCGCCCATGCACCCATAGGCCTTGCCAAGCGTGCCTTCGATCAGCGTGATCCGGTCGGCAAGCCCCTCTCGCTCGCTGATACCGCCGCCGCGCGCCCCATAAAGCCCAACCGCGTGCACCTCATCGAGATAGGTCATCGCGCCGTGCTTTTCGGCGACCTCGACGATCTCTTTCATCGGGCAGATGTCGCCATCCATCGAATACACGCTCTCGAATGCCACGATCTTGGGCGCGTTGGCGGGCAGCGCGGCCAGCTTGCGGTCCAGATCCTCGGGGTCGTTATGCTTCCAGATCGCCTTTTTGGCGCGCGAGTGGCGGATGCCCTCGATCATGCTGGCATGGTTCAGCTCGTCGCTCAGAATGACCGCATCGGGCAGACGCCCGCCAAGGGTGGAGAGCGCGGCCCAGTTCGACACATAGCCCGACGTAAAGAGCAGCGCGCTCTCCTTGTCATGCAGGTCGGCCAGTTCACGTTCCAGCGCCACATGGTGATTGTTGGTCCCCGAGATGTTGCGGGTGCCCCCCGCGCCGGTGCCGCAGTCGTCGATCGCCGCTTTCATCACGTCGCGGATCTCTTCGTTCTGGCCCATGCCAAGATAATCGTTAGAGCACCAGACAGTGACCTCGTCCGGGGTTTCCTCGTCATGGCTGCGCGCGCGCGGAAAAGCGCCGCATTGCCGTTCCAGTTCGGCAAAAATGCGGTAATTGCCCTCTTCCTTGAGTGTGTTCAGCTGCGCGTCGAACATGGCATCAAAATCCATGGGTCCCCTCCGGTCTTGTCGTATTTGGTGTTTTTGTTTGTGTGGCGGCAGGAGCGGGTAGCATCCAGCGCCAGAGCTTGGCATCCGGCAATGGCAGGACCATCAACCAGTGTTCGAGAAGCGCGAGCGCCGTGATGGCGCCCAGCAGGGCAAAGCCCACAGTCTCTGCAGGCGTGCTGGCGGCATAGAGACGCTCGATCCAACAGGCCACGGCAAAGGTCAGCCCGGTGATAGACACCGGAAAGACCCAGTTCAGGCGCGAGATGCGGAAATGGCTGGCCAGATGTTCCAGCGCCTCGGGCAGGAATTCGATATTGATGCGCGGCACGCCGAAATAGAGGTTCAGCTTGGCCGAGATGCGCGCAAAATAGAGCACCGTAAAGGTCCATAGACCCACAGTGTTCTCAGCCCCTGCACCATAGATCCACATGGCCGCGAAAAGCAGCGTAAGCAGCGTCTCGTGATAGGCGATGGTGCCCCAGGCGCGCAAAAAACGTTCCCATTCAGGCAGATCATCGGGGCAGGCATAGGGGTTCGGCCCGGTGATCGCGCCGGTCAAAAACGAAAGCTCCACCCAGCCCCAGATCGCCAGTGCCGACAGAAATGCCGCATAGGCCGCACCCGTGGTGGTCAGACCGAGCGAGACGACAAAGCCCCAGATCCCCAACAACAGCAACGGCAGGCCGAGTGCTGTGCAAAGCACTCGCATACGCCGCCCGCCCCGGTCTGCGTGACGCACCAGACACAGGATCGCGCCGGTGGAAAACCACCAGACAAAAAGCGCTGATAGCGCCGCGATCCACGCAGATGTCATCGGTCGCACCCTCCGGTCTTCATCTTGCCCGAAATATCCCGGGGGAGGCGTTGAAATCCCATGGGGATTTCAACGTGGGGGGCTGGCCCCCCACGCCGGTCGTGGCTGATGGCCACGAAACCGCCCATTAATACGCAGGCTCCATCCTTGTCGAGGCCGGAACCTCGTGCTTTTTCGATGGGATAAAGTAGAGCCCGGCAAAGGCCGTAGCCGCGCGGGCCTGCGCCGTGATGCGTTTCACGAACCCAATCGGGCCGCCCTCTTTGCGCGCTTGGTCGAGATCCAGATTGGCCTTTTGCAGCTTCTCCAGCCCGGCCTGCCAGCGCGGGTTCTCGATATCCAGCGTGATCGGGAAGATCTGCTTGGTCAGTTCCGAGGTCTTGGTAAAGACCTCATGCGCGTACCAGTCCGGATCGACGCCAAGCGCATCATGGAACGCAGGGCGCTGGTGATCGCGGATATACATCGTGGCATAGACGGCCGTGAGAAAGAACTTGATCCACAGCACATTGCGCCCAGAGGTCAGCTTGGGGTCGGTTTTCATCAGCAGGGCAAAGGCCTCGCCATGGCTGAACTCGTCATTGCACCATTCCTGAAACCACTTGAAGATCGGGTGAAAGCGGTGCTGAGGGTTTTCCTCGAGGTGGCGAAAGATCGTGATGTAGCGTGCATAGCCGATCTTTTCCGACAGGTAGGTCGCGTAGTAGATGAACTTGGGCCGGAAATAGGTGTATTTCTTCTTTTGCGTCAGAAAGCCGAGATTCACCGCCACACCCGCCTCGCGCAGGGCATCGTTGATAAAGCCCGCGTGCCGCGCCTCGTCGCGCGCCATCAGCTGGAACAGCTGGGTGATATCCTCGTTATTGCCGCGCCGCTTCATTTCCTTATAGAGCACGCAGCCCGAGAATTCAGCGGTGCAGCTGGAAATGAGGAAGTCGATAAACTCTTTCTTGAGCTTCGGCTCCATATTCTCCCAGTCGACCGTGTCCCAGTCTTCGTTCTTCTTGAAATGGCCCTTGTTGGGGTCGGCGACCATCTGCGCGATGAGCTTGTCCCAGTCCTCGCGCACCGGGCTGACGTCGATGGCGTCGAGCTCATCGAAATCGGTGGTGTAAAAGCGCGGGGTCAGCAGGGTGTTGGACATGGCCACATCGGTGGCGGCCTTGCTGTCGATCACAGACTGGTCTTCCTGAACCTTCAGGCTTTCCTCGGCATCGGTGATGTCGGCTGTGTGCTTGTTGGTCTGGACGTTCATAGGGCGACCTCCTCGGAAAAAGAGAATTCGCACAGTTCCATGACCTCGAAATCGCCGGTCATCTTCGTCCAGAGCTGTTCGAGCTTGGAGGCGCGAAAGATCGTGGCCTCACGATCTTCGCTGACGATCTCGCCAAAGGGGGCCATGATCTCGGGCCCGTGCACCTTTACCTCGTCGCCGGGATAGATCACGGCGCCATTGTTGAAACGCACATGCGCGTGCAGCGATTCGAATTTATGCGATATTTCCACCGTGCATGGCGCACGCTCAATGTCTTTGGTCAGCCATCCCATTTTGGCGTCCTCCTTGTCATTGTACCAAAAGCCTAGCAAAGGCTCTGGCGTTGTCTGCACCGAACCCCATGAGGTCGGCACTCCAGCCCGTAGACGGGTCGTGGATCGAAATCCGGCCAGTTTCGTACCGGATGAGCGTGACCGGTCCCTCGAGGGCCACGCGGTGTTTGGTGCGTTCGCGTATGATAACGCGATACACACCGGAAATGAATCCACCCTCGTCGGGCGTCAGATCGGCGATCACCGTGCCGTCCAGCTCAGTGACCTTTGCTGATCCTGCCATGTCTCCGGACAAAACGATATCCCGGCTGGCAGAAATTTCGCCTTTTGGCGGAACTGCGGCCATCGGATGGTCGGTCAGCCGGGCGAGTGTCACCAAAGCGAGGATCGTGACGACCAACCCGAACATCGCCCGCACGAGGATGCGCGGGACAAGTTCCTTGTCATGGAGCTTGTAGTCGGGGGAGAGATTGGTGTCGGTGCGGGCCATGGTGAGGAGATCCTTGAGCGGTTTTATTCAGCGGCAAGACCGGCGGCGGTACCGGGCTGCGATGTGCGGGCGACCTGCGGCTGAGAGACGCGCGCCTCGGCGGCCTCGGCCAGCAGGCCGGCGATGTTCTGTGCGTCGGGGATGCAGCGCAGCGCGGGCTGCGTCCGCTTGAGCCGCCAAGGGCGGACATGCGGCCAGCAGACCAGATAGCTCAGCTTGGTGTCACCAAGAAGGTCGAGCGTGATCGTGCCGGTGCCGTCGCGGCGCAGGTCCAGATCGGCATTGGCGATCCGGGTGAACGGCAGGTTCAGCGTGACGGTCAGCGCCGCGCCAATGCGCATCGCCACCCGCTTGTTGGTGATGGTGTACATCGTGGCGCGCGCCTGAACATAGCCGATGATGAGCAGCAGCGCGCTCACGATCAGGCCAAGCACAACGAAGGGAAAGGAGGCCGCGAAGGCGGATTGCAGCGTTACCTGGTCCATCAGCGTGATGAAGCGCCAGGCGAACAGCAGCACGAAATAGCCCATGACCCAATACAGGTTGAGCGAATCGCGGGTGAGCGCCCACCAGTTCGGGCGGCCCTGCCACAGGATCTGCTCACCCTCGGGTGGGCGTTCCGGCAGGCCGGGAACCGGCTCGATCGCGAAGTCGTCATGTGTATGGGACATTTTAGCAGCCTCCCTTCAGAGTATCGTAATCAGCCCAGTTTCGGGCCAAAGCGGCTTTCGCTCGCATAGAGTGTGCCCCCACCATAGTAGGCAGAGATCTTGTCCTCTTCGAGCTTGGTGACCTGACGCGCGGAGGCGTGTTTCGGCACGCCCTCGAAATGCTGGCCATAGATCTTGAGCACTTTCACATGGGTCTTGTTGATCCGTGCCAGCGTCATTGGCACGAGCCGCTTGCCGCCGCCATGATCTTCGTCCAGTTCGATTTCAAGATACCGGACAAGCTGTTCTGGCTCATCGATCCACATGTCTGTGATCTGGCCGACGATTTCCTTGTCACCGGCCATGACAGGCAGGCCGCGGGGGTCACGCCCGGCGGCGACCTGAAACTGTTCAAGTGCGGCCATCGGCACGATCTTGGGGTGGCCTTTGCCGTCAAGCTCTGGCTCGTCATTGCGGTTGGCCCAGGATGCGGGGCCGACACCATCTGCCATCGGATCGCCGGTGGGCTGAAACGGAAAGCCGTTGGACGCGGCGGTTTTTTCCAGAGCAAGGTTCTGGCGGTCGGGCCGCTGGCCCGAAGGCAGGGTCACTTCGCCGCGGCCATGCGGCAGCAGAAAGGTCTTGTCGTCAGGGATCGTGAATGGCCCTTGATTGGGCGCGGTGTTGCCGTCGTCATCCTCAAGGGGATAGCCCTCGCGCATGTTCTCGCGCTGAATGTAGATGATCAGCAGCGCAAAAAAGATCCAGAAGAGCCAGATCGAAAGACTGGCAAGGTCGAAGTTTCCAAAGAATGCGTTACTCATGGCATTATCCTTTCCATGGACCGGCGTATCATGTGGGGAAGTCGGCCAGGCCGATGCGGGCCGATCCCTTTTCAGTGGTTGGCGATTGCGGGCGGGCATAGCGCACCAGCGGGCCGAGAACGGCCAGCGTGACGAACAAAAGCCCGATTTCCGTGTGGTAAACGAAAGAATATCCGGTTGCGGCGCTGTTGAGCGGCTCGCCCCACGCCCCGGTAGAGACAATGGCATCCACCGCGTCGCGCATTGCCCCGCCAAAGGCGATGGCAAGCCCGGCTGCGGTGGCCTGTGCGGCCCCCCATGCGCCAAGCGCCAGCCCGTGACCGGCGATGCCCGTCGCGGGCAGGGTCATGGCGGCGGTCAACGTGGAGACAGAAAATATACCGCCACCCAGCCCGATAAGGCCCGCGCCGGCAAAGAACATGGCAGGCGATTGCATCGGGGCCGACAAAACCACGACCGAAAACGCGAGGATGCCCACCAGCACACCGAGGGCCGCCATCCGAAAGGCATTGCGCCCGGCGCTGAGCGCGCGGCCCGTCAGGACAAAGCCCATCAGCGCGCCAGTGGCCCAGATCGCCGTCAGCATCGTTGTGGCAGAAACAGACAGACCAAGGATCTCACCGCCATACGGCTCCAGCAGCACGTCTTGCATGTTGAATGCCATGGTTCCGATAAAAACGACCGCCAGCAGGCGCCCCGCCTGACCCCCGGCCATCAGATCGGCCCAGGCATCGCGGAAACGTGGGCGTGGCGCCTCACGCTCGGCGCGGGTCATGGGGCGGACTTTTTCCTGCTTCCAGAGCGCGATGAGGTTGAGCACGATACCCGTCAGCGCGGCACCTTGTACCACGCGGACCAGCTGGAGTTCCGAAAAGTCACGCAGCAGCCAGCCGATCACAATGGCCGACACGCCCATGCCCGCAAGGAACATCACATAAAGCAGCGCCACGACACGCGGGCGCGTTGCATCATCCGCACGATCCGTGGCCAGCGCCAGCCCTGCGGTCTGTGTCATGTGCAGGCCAAGACCCGTCATCAGAAACGCCAGCGCGGCCAGCACTTCGCCTGCCCAAGCGGGGCCAACGGTTTGTTGTCCCGACAGCACCAAAAGCGCGAATGGCATGACGGCAAGCCCGCCCATCTGCCACAAAGAGCCAAACCAGAGATAGGGGATCCGCTTCCATCCGATCGCACTGCGATGCGTGTCAGAGCGAAAGCCCAGAAGCGTCCGAAACGGCGCGATCAGCACCGGCAGGGCGATCATGATGGCCACGATTGTGGCGGGCACCGACAGCTCGACGATCATCACGCGGTTCAGCGTGCCCAGCAGCATCACGGTGGCCATGCCGACAGACACCTGAAACAGCGACAGCCGCAAAAGCTGCGACATCGGCAGGCCTTCGCTGGTGGCATCCGCAAAGGGCAGATAGCGCAGCGAAATGGCCTTGAGCTGATCGGCGCGCATCATCATCCGCGAAGCTCCAGCGCCTGTGAGATATAAAAGCCCGAGGTGATCCGGTCGAGCGGTGTGAGTTTCGCGCTCCCGCCAATCTCTGCCAGGGCCTTTTGCAGGCTGGTCGCGGCATGGGGCACCATCGTCGGCGACCTGTCAGAGCGCGGGAAAAGCTGACCCGCGCGCCACATCGCCATCAAAAGAGGGGTGCGCGGCGCCACGGTAAAGACGACGCTGCCCGCGACCCGCGCGCTCAGCCGGTCAAGAGCCGCCGCCAGATCGGCGCGGCCATAATAGATCAGACTGTCCATCGCCATGACATGATCAAAGCGGCCAAGATCATCCGCCAGCATGTCACCGGCGCGAAAATCGACGCGGCCCGTCAGGTTTTCGGGCAGACGCTGGCGCGCGATGCCCACCAGTGACGGTGAGATATCCACTGCCACCACATCGGCGCCGCGCGCGGCCAGTTCCGCTGTCATTTGTCCCGCACCGCAGCCCGCATCAAGGATACGTGCCCCGCGCAGATCATTCGGCAGTCGGGCCAGCATTTGCGCGCGCATCGCGTCACGCCCGCGCCGCACGGTCTGCCGGATCTTTGATACCGGCGCATCACTTGTCAGCCGCTCCCAGGTCAGGGTCGCGGTCTTGTCGAAATAGGTCTCGACAGAAGCAAGTGTGCGGTCGTAGGTCATCAATCGAATCCAAGCAGCTCAAAGATGTCGCGGTCTTCCATCGGCGCGGGCGCCAGCGGATCGGTCCCGTCCCACAGATGCTGGGCAAGGCCGGTGTAGATATCGCGCACCATCTGCACCTCTTCATCCGTCTCCATCTCGAAGAGGGTTTTCTTCTTGAGGCGCGAGCGGCGAATGGCGTCGATATCGGGCATATGTCCGATCCGGTTGAACCCGACCACGTCGCAATAGCGGTCGACCTCATCCGTGTCCTTCGAGCGGTTGGCCACGCAGCCAGCAAGACGCACTTTGTAATTGGCTGATTTCGCCTGAACGGCGGCGATGATCCGGTTCATCGCGTAGATGCTGTCGAAATCATTGGCCGTGACGATCAGCGCCCGGTCTGCATGCTGCAAGGGCGCCGCAAAGCCGCCGCAGACCACGTCGCCCAGCACGTCGAAGATCACCACGTCGGCATCATCCAGCATGTGGTGCTGCTTGAGCAGCTTCACGGTCTGGCCCACGACATAGCCGCCACAGCCGGTCCCGGCGGGCGGGCCGCCTGCCTCGACGCATTGCACACCGCCCCAGCCTTCGGTGACGAAGTCTTCGGGGCGCAGTTCTTCGGAGTGGAAATCCACATCCTTGAGAATGTCGATCACGGTGGGTTGCAACTGACCTGTAAGGGTAAAGGTGCTGTCATGCTTGGGGTCACAGCCGATTTGCAGCACCCGCTTGCCCATCGCGGCAAAGGCCGCCGACAGGTTGGACGAGGTGGTCGATTTGCCGATCCCGCCCTTGCCATAGACGGAAAACACCTTGGCACTGTCTATCTTCATCGACGGGTCCTGATGCACTTGCACCGAGCCTTCGCCGTCCTGTCCCTTCAGGTTCGGGATTTCATCGCGCGGGCTCATATGGTCCTCCAGACGGGGCGGCATGCCCCTAGTTTCATCTTGCCAGAAATATCCCGGGGTCCGGGGCAGGGCCCCGGCGGAATGCGGTATGCGGGACGGCCGGTCATTCTGCCGCCACCCCTTCAAGCCGATCCTCAAGGGCGTCGGCTGCGTTGCGAAGCGCGTCCAGCGTGGCGCTGTCGGGCTGCCAATAGGCGCGGTCATGCGCCTCCAGCAGCCTGTTGGCCATGCGTGAGGACGCCGCCGGATTGAGGTCGGTGAGACGCTTGCGCATCTCCTCGTCCAGCATGAATGTCTCGGACATGCGCTGATAGACCCATGGCTCCACCTGTCCGGTGGTGGCCGACCAGCCCATCGTGTTGGTAAGCGAGCTTTCGATCTGGCGCACGCCCTCGGCACCATGCTCCAGCAGGGCCTCATGGAATTTCGGGTTGAGCGCGCGAGAGCGGCTTTCGAGCGAGACTTGATCAGCCAGGGTGCGCACCTTGCCCGACCCACGCGTGGTGTCAGAGATGTAGATCGCTGCTTCCTGCCCGCCGCGTGCGCGCTTGACCGCGCGCGATATGCCACCCAGCGTGTCGAAATAATGATCCACGGTCGTCACTCCCAGTTCCACCGATTCAAGGTTCTGATAGGCGAGATCCACGTCACCCAGCGCTGTCTGCAACAGCTTGTCATTGGGCTGTGCCTTGCCATTGACGCCGTAGGCAAAGCTTTTGCGCGCCACATAGGCGTCGGCCAGCTCGTCCTCGTCGTCGAATGCAGAACTGTCCACCAGCAGGTTCACGTTCGAGCCATAGGCGCCCTCGGCATTGGAAAAGACCCGCAGCGCGGCGGTTTCCAGATCGCAGCCGATCTTCTGGGCATAATCAAGCGCATGGGCGCGGATAAAGTTCTGCTCTGCCGGCTCGTCGGCCATCGCAGCCTTTAGTGCGGCCTCGGCCAGTAGCTTGGTTTGCAGCGGCAGCAGGTCGCGGAAGATGCCCGACAGGGTCATGATCACGTCGATGCGCGGGCGGCTCAGCTCTTCCAGCGGGATAAGGTCGGCACCGCACAGACGGCCAAAGCTGTCGAAACGCGGGGTTGCGCCCATCAGCGCCAGCGCCTGTGCCAGCTGTGCGCCATCGGATTTGATATTGTCCGATCCCCAGAGCACGATCGCCACGGTACGCGGCAGGGTCTTGTGCGTTTCCAGCAGCAACTCCGCCTGAGCCGCGCCTTCGCGGCAGGCAAAGGCCGAGGGCATGCGGAACGGATCGAAAGCATGGATATTACGCCCCGTCGGCAGGATCTCGGGCGAGCGTATCAGGTCACCGCCGGGCACTGGCAGGGTATAACCGCCTTCCAGAGCATGCAGCAGCGCGGGAATTTCCGTCTGCTCACCCAAAAGCTTGGCCACCCGGGCCTGCGTTGCGGGATCGCGGTCCGCCAGATGTGACAGGTATTCGGTGCGCGCCGCATCCGACATAGGCTTGCCAAGGATGTGCAGCCCTTCGGGGATCAACGCGTCTTCGGTTTCCAACAGCTTGAGCCACAGCGCCTCGGGATCGGTGCCGCCCAGATCCACCGCCTCTGCCTGTTCGGCAATCAGCGTTTCGATCTCGGCGCGTTCAGGCGCGTCGGGGGCACTGGCGCGCCAGCGCGACAGGCTGTCTTTTAGCTCTGACAGACCTTTGTAGAGGCCCGCACTTGCCAGCGGCGGCGTGAGATGCGTGATGGTCACGGCACCGGACCGGCGCTTGGCCAGCGTCGCCTCGGACGGGTTGTTGGAGGCATAGAGGTAGACATTGGGTATGTCGCCGATCAGCCGGTCAGGCCAGCAGGTCGGGCCGGGGCCAGCCTGCTTGCCGGGCATGAATTCCAGCGCGCCATGCATGCCGAAATGCAGCAGGACATCGGCCTGAAAGCTGTTCTTGAGCCACAGATAGAACTGGGTAAAGGCGTGGGTGGGGGCAAAGCCGCGCTCGAACAAAAGGCGCATCGGATCGCCCTCATAGCCGAAAGTGGGCTGCAATCCGACAAAGACCTTGCCGAACTGCGCCCCAAGCACAAAGACACCGCGCCCGTCGGATTGCACCCGGCCCGGTGCCGCGCCCCATTGCGCCTCGATCTCGTCCAGCCACGGTGTGTTGGTGACGATGTCATTGGCGCTCACATGCGCGGCGACATTGGCCTCTTGGCCATATTGCTTGGCAGAGCCTTCGAGAACGGTGGCGCGCAGCGCCTCAACGCTTTCGGGCGGGGTCAGGTCATAGCCCTGATCGGCCATCGCGTGCAGCGTGTTGAAAAGCGAGGTGAAGACATCGAGATAGGCCGCCGTGCCGGCCGCGCCCGCATTGGGCGGAAAGCCGAAAAGCACGATGCCGACCCGGCGCTCTGCCACTTCGGAGCGGCGCAGGCGGGCGCGGGTTTCTACCCGGCGGGCCAGCATGTCGATCCGCTCGGGGCAGGGGGCCATCGCCTTGTGCGTTTCCACCCGGCAGCGGCGCGCGCAGCCGTTGCAGCCATCCTGACCATGCCGCCCGGCAAAGACGGTGGGCGCTGTCGCACCATCCAGTTCGGGCAGCGCGATAAGCATCGTGGTCTCGATCGGGCCAAGCCCCTGTGGAGAGGCGGCCCATTGATCCAGTGTCTGGAATTCCAGCGGATGCGCGGCGAGATAGGGAATATCCAGCGCGCCCAGCACCGAGATCGCGGCGTCGTTGTCGTTATAGGCCGGCCCGCCAACAAGGCTGAACCCGGTGAGTGACAAAAGCGCGTCGATCTTGGCACCATCAGGGCCGGTAAAATAGCTGTCGATGGCGGGCCGCCCGTCAAGACCGCCTGCAAAAGCGGGCAAGACATTCAGGCCACGCGCCTCCAGCGCGCGAATGACCGCGTCGTAATGCGCGGTATCGCCCGACAGCACATAAGAGCGCATCATCAACAGGCCCACGGTTGCGACAGGGGTCGCCTGTGCGGGTAGGTCGGCGGGATCGGTGGTGATCTTGTCCGCAAGATCGGGATGGTAAAGCCCCACATCGGGGTATTCGACCGGCGCAGGCGCACGGGTGCCGCGCCATTCCGCGCGATGGCTGTAGCGCGAGATCAAGAAGCGTACCAGCGCCTCGATATTCTGGTCCGACGCCCCCAGCCAGTATTGCATGGTCAGGAACCATGCGCGCAGATCCTGCGCCTTGCCGGGGATAAGCTTGAGGATACGCGGCAGGCGGCGCAGCATCTTCATCTTCTTTGCGCCGCTGTCGACATTCGACGATTTCGACGCGCCGCGCAGCTTCTTTAGCAAGCGTCGTGTGCTCGATTCCGGGGCCTGCATGTCAAAGGTGCCCATGCGGGTCAGCTTGACGATCTTGGCGTCGGCGATGATGCCCGCCATTGCGTCGCAGTGATCGCGGCGCGCCTCCAGATCGGGCAGGATGGCGTTGATGTGATCTTCGAGGAAGAGCAGGCTGGAAATCACGATGTCACCACGGGCGACGTCGGCGCGGGCGCGCTCCAGTGCCTCGGGGTCCTCGCCCCATTCAGCGGCGGCATGCACGGACAGTTCCAGCCCCGGAAAGTCGGGAAGGAGCTTTTCCGCGGCGCGTGCACAAGGGCCGGTGGCGTGCGAATCAAGCGTCAGAATGACCACGCGGTAGGGCATCGGAGCCTCGGGGAACATCACGTCATCGCGCATAATGTGCCTTCGCCTCATAAAGGGTATCGACACCGATCTCGTTGACGCCGCGTTCTGCGGCGAAGGCCTCGGTGTTGCGCTTTGCCTTGCCGCGCACAAAGAAGGGGATCTTCTTTAATTCGCGTTCGGCATCGGCGAGCCAGATGATCTCGGCGCTGTCGCCGGGCATGGCGGCATCATTGGCGGCCACCGGCTCATCAGCCTTTTCAGGCTGCCGCGCCTTGGCCTTGTGGCCGTGATGGGATGCGCCGGCGTCGTCGTGGAATTCGAAATCGTCGCGGAACATGTGCAGCAGGTGCTCTTCCAGCCCCATGACCAGCGGATGCACCCATGTGTCAAAGATCACGTTGGCGCCCTCGATCCCCATCTGGGGCGAGTAGCGCGCCGGGAAGTCCTGCACATGCACGGGCGCGGAAATCACCGCGCAGGGAATGCCAAGGCGCTTGCCGATATGGCGCTCCATCTGGGTGCCGAGGATCATCTCGGGCGCCAGTTCCTCGATCTTTGCCTCGACATCGAGGTAATCGTCGGAAATCAGCGCCTCGACCCCGTAGTCCTTGGCCAGTGCCCGGATCGGGCGGGCCATTTCGCGGTTGTAGCAGCCAAGGCCGACCACCTCGAAGCCCATCTCGTCGCGGGCGATGCGGGCGGCCGTGGCCACATGTGTGCCGTCGCCAAAGAGAAAGACGCGCTTGCCGGTGAGATATGTCGAATCGACCGAGGACGAATACCATGGCAGACGCAGGCGGCTTTCTTCCAGCTTGGGGGCGACGCCCGTCAGCTTGGCCACTTCGGCCACGAAATCGCGCGTGGCGCCAACGCCGATCGGCACGGTTCTGGTGTAGGGCACGTCAAGATCGCGTTCCATCCAGCGGCACGCGGCCTCGCCGGTTTCGGGATACATCAGCACATTGATATGCGCCGCCCCCAGCCGGGTGATATCCTGCGGCGATGCGCCATAGGGCGCGCAGACGTTGACCGAGATGCCCATCTCTTCGAGCAGGGCCGTCACCTCGGTGATGTCGTCGCGGTGGCGAAAGCCAAGCGCGGTGGGGCCGATCAGATTGGCGGTCACGTGCTTGGTCTTTTCCATCGGCTTTGCCAGCGCGCGGCAGATGCGGAAAAACGTCTCGTCCGCGCCGAAATTTTCCTTGCGCTGATAGCTGGGCAGTTCCAGCGCGATGACCGGACAGGGCAGCCCCATCGTTTCGGCCATGCCGCCGGGATCATCCTGAATCAGTTCGGCCGTGCAGGACGCGCCGACGATCATCGCCTCGGGCTTAAACCGGTCATAGGCGTTCTGGCAGGCGGTCTTGAAAAGATTCGCAGTGTCAGCGCCAAGATCGCGCGCCTGAAATGTGGTGTAGGTCACCGGCGGGCGGTGATTGCGCCGCTCGATCATGGTGAAAAGCAGGTCCGCATAGGTATCGCCCTGCGGCGCGTGCAGCACGTAATGCAGCCCCGTCATCGCGGTGGCGACGCGCATCGCGCCGACATGCGGGGGGCCTTCATATGTCCAGACTGACAGCTTCATTCCGCTGCCTCCAGACGCAGGGCCTCGCGGCGCTTGATCGGGCGGGAAAAGAGACCGGCAAGGTCGCCCGCCTGCTCGTAGAAATGCACTGGCGTGAACACCAGTTCGATGGCCCACTTGGTCGCAAGCCCCTCTGATTCCAAGGGATTTGCCAGACCGAGACCACAGACCGACAGGTCCGGGCGGGCCTCGCGGCAGCGGTCAAGTTGCAGGTCCACATCCTGACCTTCGGCAATCGTTGGGCCTTCTTCCAAGAGGTCCAGATCGGGGCCCACGACACCCTTGTGGATGTAGGGCGCAGAGACCTCTATCGCGGTCATGCCGCATTCGCGGGTCAGGAACCGGGCCAGCGGAATTTCAAGCTGGCTGTCGGGAAAGAAGAAGACGGATTTGCCGCGCAAATGCTCCGCCGCTTGGGCGACCGCTTTTTTTGCACGTGCGCGGGGCGCGTGTGTTACAGTATCGAACAGGGTGCGATCGATACCGAATTCCTGCGCCACGGCGAGAAGCCACGCAGTGGTGCCTTCTTCGCCGAACGGGAACGGCGCTGGAATATGACGCGCCCCACGCTTTCCCAGTGCGGCGAGGGAGCCGCCCAGGAATGGCTGTGTCAGGGCAAACACGGTATTGGGGCCGATGGCGAGATCGTCATCGGCCCGCCTTGCAGGCAGCACCTTCACGTTCTCGATTCCCATCTTCGCCAGCAGGTCCAGCGCCTGGTCCTCGACCACGTCGGGCAGGGCGCCGACCAGCAAAAGCTGGCGTTCGTCGGTTTCCGGCAGGACCGGAATCATCGAGGTGAGACAGGCGTCTTCGCCCTCGGTAAATGTCGTTTCGATGCCAGAGCCGGAATAGTTCAGCACCCGCACATGCGGCGCATACTGCACCGAGAGCTTTTCAGCGGCGCGGGCCAGATCCAGCTTGATCACCTCGGACGGGCAGGACCCCACGAGGAAAAGCTGGCGGATATCCTTGCGGCGCTCCAGCAGGCGGGCGACCTCGCGTTCCAGCTCTTCCTGAGCGTCGGCAAGCCCGGCAAGATCGCTCTCTTCGAGAATCGCGGTGCCGAAACGCGGCTCGGCGAAAATCATCACGCCGGCGGCCGATTGCAGCAGATGCGCACAGGTGCGACTGCCCACAACAAGAAAGAACGCGTCCTGCATCTTGCGGTGCAGCCAGATGATTCCCGTCAGGCCGCAGAACACTTCGTGCTGTCCGCGCTGCTTGAGGATCGGTGTGTCGCGGCATCCGGTGGCCGGGGGAGTAGGGGTGTCGAGGCTCATGCTGCCACCTGTGATTGCAGGCGCGCAGCCCGCAGCTTGAGGATGAATTGCACGGCGTTGATGACGTAGGCGGCATAGGCCGCAAGCGCCAATCCCATGAGCGCGTCAGGCGCCATGGCGCCGGTGAAAAGCGCCCAGATATAGGCTGTGTGCAGCGCGATCACGGCAAAGCTGAAGACGTCTTCCCAGAAGAAGGCTTCGGCGAAAAGGTATTGACCGAAAACGACTTTTTCCCAAATCGCGCCAGTGATCATGATGAGGTAGAGAAAGCCCGTCTTGACCACGATCGACCATGTGGCGATCTCATATCCCGCGCCGTTCGACAGATAGCGCAGCACCAGTGCCAGCGACACGAGAAAGACCAGAAACTGCGCTGGTGCCAGAATGCCTTGTACGAGAGTCCAGATGCTGGAATCCCTGCGCTGTCGCTGTTCGGCAGTGTAGAGCAGAACGCGTGTGGGTCTGGTTGGCGCAGTCAGCGTCATGGATCCCCCTCGCTGGTCGTGGTTTCTCCTTAAGCTAGGGGGCGAGACGGGAAAGTGTCAACTAATATTTACAGATGGTCGCATTGAGTGCTGTCAATTCGCTAGTGCGGGCTGATTGGGGGTCGATTTTACAGTAAATTGATTGAAATAATTGACTAATTTTCAAGCGCCGCAAAGTTTTTCAGGCGCATTTCCAAGGTCTTGGGCGATGATCTCAAAAGAAATGTCAACTCAAATTGACATTTGCGAGTCGCGGGCGCACATTTGGGTGTATGCCGGAGTAAAGGGCGCAGGCGTTGTGAGAATGCTGTTATCGCCCGTGGGAGTGTCGCTTGGAAAAGCCCTCGAACAAAAAAGACTCGGGTCTTGCCGACAATCAGAAGCCCGCGATCCGGTTTTTGGTTGAATCGGCTTTGCGCACCGTGAGCACAAAGGTGACCACCTCTGAGCCACGGACACGAGACCAATGGGTTGCGCGCCTGTGCGAGGCGCTGATGTCGGAGTCCGAGTCCAGCTACCAGTCGGTGCTGTCCGCTCTGATGGCCACCGGCGTGTCTTCGCAGGAAATCTATCAATCCTACGTTCCCAGTGCGGCGCGCCACCTTGGCGAACTCTGGGTCGGGGATCAGGCCAGTTTTGTCGATGTCACCATGGGCGCGTCGCGCCTGCAAAGCCTGTTCCGCTCTGATGCGGCGGTGTCCAACATGCGCTGGACAGACCGTAGCGTGCCGCTGGGCCAGGCCGTGCTGATGGTTATCCCCGAGTTCGAGCAGCATGCGCTGGGCGCCTTTGTGGCCGCCGACAACATGCGGCGCCACGGTCTGTGGGTACATATGGCGATCGGCCTCAAGAACAGCGAGCTGTCCGAGCTCGTGAAATCCAGTCGCTTTGCAATGATCGGCCTGTCGGTCGCAACGCGAGGGTCTGTTGAAAAAATGACGGGAATGGTGGATTACCTCCGCACAAATAATGATGACCTACCTCCGATTGTTGTCGGCGGGCGGGCGGTGGATGAAGATGAAAAACTGGTTATGCGCACAGGGGCTGACTTTGCCGTCCGTACCGCGCGCGAAGCTATCGAAAAATGCGGTCTGGCCACAGTGGCAGAGGCCGTGCCGTTTAGCGGGATCACATAAGCCTATGCATGGCCTAACGAATATCGAGGTAAGAATATGACCCGGGAGCGCCGCAAGCTCGAGAGCCTTCGGGCAGGCGCATTGCCGGACCCGACCAGTGTTCAAAATCTGGTCGAGCAGGCTGCGGATATTACCGTACTGGTAGGGGCCGACGGGGATGTGACCGGCATTTCGGTCAATCCTGATTGCCCCTCTCTGGGCAGTCTGGATCACTGGGTCGGTCGCCCCTTCAAGAAGTTTTTGACCATAGAAAGCTGCGAGAAATTCGACGAGCGTCTGGATATCCTGAAATCCGACCCCGACGTCATCCCGCGCGCAATGGAATTGAACCACGTCGATAACGCGACATGGGAATTCCCGATTCGCTATTCGATGCACCGGATTTACGGCAGTGACGATGTTTTGTTGCTGGGGCGTGACATGCAGCCCGTAGCCGAGGTGCAGCAGCGCCTTGTCGCGGAACAGATGGCGCGGGAACGCGACCAGCAAAAGCTGCGTGGCGAACAGACATTCTACAACGTGGTGTTAGAGGCGTCGGAAACGCCCCTGATCATGGTTGAGCCTGAAAAGGGCCGGATCCGCGATATCAACAGCGCGGCCGCCCTTCTTATGGGCACAAAGGTGGTCACGCTGGCGGGGTCGTCGCTGGCCCAAGGCTTTGAGGGGCGTCGCCGCGAAGAGTTGATGGAGGCGCTGAAATCCGCCGCCGGTGCGGATGAGGCAAAGGGCGTGGAACTGATCGCGCGCCGCAATGGGCGCGCGCTGTCTCTGGTGCCGCATTTCTTTCGCGCCGCCGGAGAGCTTTATATGCTGTGCCGGCTGGTCTCGATCGACGAGCAGATCAAGGCCGGTTCTGAGGTGGCGCAATCCATGGCTATCCTCTTTGCGCTCACCAGCGATGCGGTGGTTCTGACCGATGGCAAGGGCGTGATCCGCGATGCCAACGAGGCGTTTCTAGAGATGTCTGACGCGGCGCAGTTGCGCGATGTCCGGGAGACCAATCTGGGCGACTTCTTTGCCCGTGGCGCGGTCGATCTCAAGCTGATGATGGAAACCGCCCTCAAAAAGGGACGGTTGCGCAATTACGGAACGCAGATGACCAGTGTGGTCGGCACACGGTCAAGCGTTGATATCTCTGTCGCCCATCTTGAAAACAAGGGCGGCGATTTCGGCTACGGGTTCATCATCCGCAATGTCACCCCGGCAGAAGGGGCTGGCGCAGAAGGCGCGGCCTCTGTCGTGAGCGATGATGCGATGAAGAACGTGATGGACCTTGTCGGCACAGCCTCGCTCAAGGAGTTGGTCTCGGCGACGTCCGACGTCGTGGAGAAGCTGTGCATCGAAACCGCCGTGCAGCTTACAGGGAACAATCGCGTGGCCGCAGCCGAGATGCTGGGCCTGTCGCGGCAGAGTCTTTACGTCAAATTGCGCAAGCATGGCCTGCTTCATAGCGGTAGCGACGACTGATCCAGCGAGAGAATGGCACGCAACGCGGGCCATTTTGGAAAAAAGCCTTTCACGAATCCAGAATGTAAGGTTTAATTGACACTATGGGTGTCTCAATGGAATTACATGCCGACCGTCGACTGCCGCAACCGCGCGCGATGCTGACGTTGATCAAGCCGATCACGTGGTTTCCGCCTGTTTGGGCCTATCTGTGCGGTGTCGTCTCATCGGGCGTGCCGGTCATGTCCGCGCCGTGGCTGGTTCTTATTGGTATGGTGCTGGCCGGGCCTGTGGTGTGCGGCATGAGTCAGGCCGCGAATGACTGGTGCGACCGGCATGTGGATGCCATCAACGAACCCAACCGCCCGATCCCGTCGGGCGCCATTCCGGGGCGCTGGGGGCTTTGGATTGCCCTGACGATGAGCGCGCTTGCGCTGGCGCTGGGCGCCACGCTTGGCCCTTGGGGCTTTGGCGCAACAGTCTTTGGTGTGCTGGCCGCATGGGCCTATTCGGCGGAACCTGTCCGGTTGAAGAAATCGGGCTGGTGGGGGCCGGGGCTTGTGGGCCTGTGCTATGAGGGCCTGCCGTGGTTCACCGGCGCTGCCGTGCTGGCCGCTGGTGCGCCGTCATGGCAGGTCGTGACCATCGCGATGCTCTATGCGATTGGTGCGCACGGCATCATGACACTCAATGATTTCAAGGCATTGGAAGGCGATCGCCAGACCGGTGTAAACTCCCTTCCCGTCACGCTTGGCCCTGAACGCGCGGCGCGCGTGGCCTGCTGGATCATGGCGCTGCCGCAGGTAGCCGTCATAGGCTTGCTGGCAGGGTGGGGGCAGATCTGGCATGCGCTGGCAATTGCCGCGCTGTTGGGTGTGCAGGTCTGGGCGATGCGCGTGTTGCTGTCCGACCCCAAAGGCCGCGCGCCATGGTATAACGGCACGGGCGTCCTGCTTTATGTCAGCGGCATGATGATTGCCGCCTTTGCCATCCGGGGGCTGTCATGACGCTGGGGTGGGGTGGGCTTGCACGGCTATGTCTGGCCAATGCCGCCATCGGTGGGCTGGCGGCGTTGCCGGTGAACCTTTTCAATCGGTTGATGACGGTCGAGCTGGCTTGGCCCGCACTTTTGCCCGGTTTCCTTGTGGCGCTGCATTACGCGGTGCAGATCTCTCGCCCGTTCTGGGGCCATCGGTCAGATGCCAAAGGAGGGCGCACGCCCTTTATTCTTGGCGGAATCGCTGTTGTGGGCTTTGGCCTTGTGCTGGCGGCTTGGGCGATTGCCACTCCGCTGAGCGCTCAGGTGGCGATTGCGGTGTGGATCTTGGCCTATGCGCTGATCGGCTTTGGCATCGGGGCGGCAGGCACATCGTTCTTGGCGCTGCTGGCCACGGCCTCGCCCGATACACAAAAGGGCGCCGTGGCAACATTCGCGTGGCTCATGCTCATTGCGGGTGCGATCATTTCCTCAATCGGGGCGGGCATCGCGCTCAAGCCCTATTCGCCCGAGCGGCTGATGCTGGTGGTCCCGGCCGTTGCCGTGATCGCATGGCTGCTGTCATTCATTGCGACCGTTGGTGTGGAAAAAAGGCTGGGCACCGTGCCCGCCCCGTCAGAGCCCGCGCTTCGCCCGGCGTTGCGCGCGACATGGGCCGATCCGGCGGCGCGGGCCTTTACCGGATTTGTCTTTTTGTCGATCCTCGCCTTTTACCTGAGCGAACTGGTGCTGGAGCCTTTTGCGGGCCATGTGCACGGGTTGACGCCTGACGCCTCGACCCGCCTGTCGGGCGGTAAGGACGGCGCGTCGCTTGTCGGGATGCTGGCTGCGGGCGCGCTCTCGACCTTTGGTCTGGGCAGTTTGCGTGGCTGGGCCGTGGCGGGCTGCGTGATTTCCGCCTTTGGCCTTGTCTGTCTTGGCGCGGGCCTGCCCCTGCTCCCCTTCACGCTGGTGCTTGGGGTGGGCAACGGGCTGTTCGTTGTCGGTGCCATCGGTTCCATGATGCGTCTGGCGGCGGCCCAAGAGGGCGCCACAGGCACGCGGATGGGTGTCTTTGGCGCAGCACAAGCGATTGCCGCCGGTCTGGCGGGTCTTATCGCCACCGGCACACTTGATTTGGCGCGCGTGGCTTTGCCCGATGGCTCTGCCTACGCCGTTGTTTTTGGCCTTGAGGCCGTACTTTTCTTGGCGGCGGCACTGGTCGCGGTGCGTATCCTGCACCGTCCTGTCACGCCGCTGCTACAACCGGGAGAATGATCCATGTATGATGTCGTCGTTGTGGGCGGAGGCCCGTCTGGTGCTACCGCCGCCGAGGATCTGGCCCGGTCTGGGCGCAAGGTCGCTCTTTTGGATCGTGCAGGGCGGATCAAGCCTTGTGGCGGGGCGATCCCGCCACGCCTGATTGAGGATTTCGATATTCCCGACGATATGATCGTGGCCAAGATCAAGACCGCGCGCATGATCTCTCCGACCGGGCGCAAGGTCGATATCCCGATCGAAAACGGATTTGTCGGCATGGTCGACCGTGAGGATTTTGACGAATTCCTGCGCGAGCGGGCGGCCAAGGCAGGCGCGGTGCGCGCCACCGGCACCTACAAGCGGATAGAACGCGACGGCAAGATGACCAAGGTGATCTACCGAGACAAGGTCAGCGGCAATGAGCGCGAACTGCCCTGCAAGCTGGTGATCGGCGCGGATGGCGCACGTTCCAACGTGGCGCGCGATGAGGTGCCGGGCGGTGACCGGATCCCTTATGTCGTCGCCTATCATGAGATTATCGAGGCACCGGGGGCGGTGGGGGAGTATCATCCCGACCGCTGCGACGTCATTTATGACGGGCGCATATCGCCTGACTTTTACGGCTGGGTCTTTCCGCATGGCAAATCCGCCAGCGTCGGCATGGGCTCTATGGTGCGGGACGTCGATCTGAAAAAGGCGACAGCCGCGCTGCGCACCTCCAGCGGGCTGGCCGGGTGCAAGACCATCCGCCGCGAAGGCGCGCCTATTCCGTTAAAGCCGCTGGACCGTTGGGACAATGGCAGCGATGTCGTGCTGGCAGGCGATGCCGCCGGTGTCGTCGCGCCGAGTTCCGGCGAGGGGATTTATTACGCGATGGCCGGGGGGCGCGTGGCAGCCACGGCTGCGGCGGCCTGCCTCGCCTCTGGCCGCGTCAAGGATCTGCGCCTTGCCCGACAGCTGTTCATGCGCGAGCACAAGGCCGTGTTCCGGGTGCTGGCCTCTATGCAAAATGCCTATTACAAGTCGGACGAGCGGCGCGAACGCTTTGTGTCGCTGTGTCATGACATCGACGTCCAACGTCTGACCTTTGAGGCGTATATGAACAAGAAACTGGTCAAGGCGCGCCCGATGGCGCATCTCAAGATCGGGCTCAAGAACCTCGCGCATCTGACGCGGCTGGTGCCGCAGGCCTATACATGACGGTTATGATCCCCACATGGGTCGGTGGCGATCTGGTCGCCGTCGAAAAGTTGGAGGCGCATCAGCGTGGCCTGCGTCACAAAGCGATTTCCGTCTTTGTGATGCATGGGCGCGAGGTGCTGATCCAACGCCGCGCGATGGGCAAATACCACACACCCGGGCTGTGGGCGAATACCTGCTGCACCCATCCGCATTGGGGCGAAGAGCCGCTGGCCTGTGCGACCCGTCGTCTGGATGAAGAGCTTGGGCTGACCGGGCTGACCCTGACCTATCGCGACCGGGTGGAATACCGCGCGGCGGTGGGCAACGGTCTGATCGAGCATGAGCTGGTCGACATCTTTGTGGCGGAGGTGGCCAGCCGCGTCGCCACGCACCCGGATCCCGAAGAGGTGATGGACACCGCATGGGTCACGCTTGACGCCTTGGCCGAGCAGACCCGCACAACGCCCGAGCAATTTACGCCTTGGCTGCGGATCTATCTGGACCAGCACGCGGCACAAATCTTTCCTCAGACCGAAAAAGCCCGCTGATCCCGCCCTTTCCTTGATGTGAGTCAAATCGCGCAACGCCCTCAGGTGTCAACATAAGTTGACAACACGGAGGACGACATGCGACTGGCCCTGATCCACCCCAATTATCATTCCGGCGGCGCTGAAATCGCCGGGAACTGGCCACCCGCCTGGGTCGCCTATCTCGCCGGGCCGCTAAAGGCCGCGGGATACACCGATATTCATTTCATCGACGCGATGACCAATGATCTGAGCGATGAAGAGCTTTATGCCCGCATCAAAGCGCTTGCGCCCGATATCGTCGGGGCGACCGCGATCACCCCCTCGATCTACAAGGCAGAGCGCGCACTGGAGCTGGCCAAAAAGGCCGCGCCCGAGGCGATCACTGTCCTTGGCGGGGTTCATGCGACGTTCATGTTCAAGCAGGTTCTGTCCGAGGCGCCGCATATCGACGCCATTGTGCGCGGTGAGGGCGAGGAGGTATTTCTCGATTTCGTGCGCGCCATAGAAGACGGCCGCTGGCAAAGCGACCGCAAGAAAATCAAGGGCATCGCCTATACGCAGGACGCCGAGATCATCGCGACCCCGGCGGCCCCCACGGTCAAGGATCTGGACGGCATCACGCCCGATTGGTCGATCCTTGATTGGGAGCAATACATTTACATCCCGCTCAACACGCGGCTGGCCATTCCCAGCCTTGCGCGCGGATGCCCCTTTACCTGTTCGTTCTGTTCGCAATGGAAATTCTGGCGCGACTACCGCGTGCGCGATCCGCAAAAGGTGGTCGATGAGATCGAGGATCTGGTGAACAACCATCAGGTCGGCTTTTTCATCCTCGCGGATGAGGAGCCCACGATCAACAAGCGAAAGTTCACCGAATTTTGCGAAGAGCTGATCCGCCGTGGCCTGCCCGATCGGGTGAAATGGGGCATCAACACCCGCGTGACGGACATCCAGCGCGACAAGGATATGCTGCCGCTGTGGCGGCGGGCGGGGCTCGTTCATATCAGCCTCGGCACCGAGGCGGCGGCCCAGTTGAAGCTTGACCGATTCAACAAGGAAACCAAGGTCGAGGAAAACAAAGAGGCGATCCGCCTGCTGCGTGAGGCCGATATCTTTACCGAGGCACAGTTCATCGTGGGTCTTGAAAACGAGACCTTGGAAACGCTGGAGGAAACCTATCGCTACGCCCGCGACTGGAACCCTGATCTGGCCAACTGGACGATGTACACGCCGTGGCCGTTCACGCCGCTCTTTCAGGAATTGCGCGACAAGGTCGAGGTGTTCGACTTTGAGAAGTACAATTTCGTGACCCCGATCATGAAGCCCGATGCCATGGACCGTGCCACGCTTTTGGACCGGGTGATGCATAACTATAGGCGGTTTTACATGATCAAGGCCCTGTTTCACTATCCGTGGCGCGGGCGCGGGTTTCGGCGCAAATACCTGCTGGGTTGCCTGCGGGCCTTTGCCAAGGCCGGCTTTGCGCGGACGTTCTATGATCTTGGCAAGGTTGGCTATTGGGGGCCGCAATCCAAGGAAAAGGTCGATTTCCATTTCGATGACAGTCGCCAGATCGCCGAGGCGCAGATGGCCGACTGGGAGGCGATGGCCGACCGCAAGAAAAAGGCGGCAGAGCGCAAGGCGAGTGTGCGCGAGCAGGTAAAAGCCGAAAAGGCGCGGCTGGCCGCATTGCAGGCGGATGACCGTCCGATCCCGGCGGCGGAATGACCGGCGCGGGGGTCGTCGGGCCTAACGCGATCCTGCAATGTCAGCCCGCGTTGATGACCCTTGGCGGCGAGGCGCTGACGCGTCGGATATTTGCCGAGGCCGGGCTGTCACGGATGCTGGAGAGGCCGCCCGACAGCATGGTGCCACAGGATGAGGTCTTTGCCCTCCACCGGGCCATTGCCGACGGGCTGGCACCGCAGCAGGCAGCGCGTGTGGCATGGGATGCAGGCACGCGGACGGGGCAGTATATCGTGCAAAACCGTATTCCACGCCCTGCGCGACTGGTGCTGCGGGCGATGCCTGCGCGCTTGTCGGGTCCGGCGCTGTTGCGTGCTGTCACCCGGCATGCCTGGACCTTTGCGGGGGATGCGGATGTGTTCGCGGATCAGGGCCCGCCGATGCGGCTGGCCATACTGGATAATCCGCTGGCCATGGGCCCCTGTCTTTGGCATCGCGCTGTGCTGCAGACGATTTTTCGGGCGCTTGTCAGCCGCTCTGTCGATGTGCGCGAACAGCGCTGTTGCGGGCGGGGCGACCCCGCCTGCATTTTCGATATTGAGCTGTGAACGCGCTCCGGTGCAATCTGTTCTGGCCGACGTCTGCTGACTTCGACATGCGTCAGGCGACGGCAGATTTCGGCGCCACCGCCTGCATTTTTGCGACCACATCATCGACATTGCTTGCGATGACAGCCCCTGCGCGTTTGAGCAGATCTGCCTTGGCCGAGGCAGAGCCGGTGCCAAAGACCGACAACGTGCCGGCATGGCCCATGCGGCGTCCCTGCGGGGCGTGACGCCCGACAATGAGGGCGACCACAGGCTTGCCATAGGCCGTTTGTGCCAGATAGTCGGCGGCGTCTTCTTCCTCGCGGCCGCCCATTTCGCCGATCAGGATCACGGCGTCTGTGTAGGCGTCTTCCTTGAACAGCTTCAGGCAATCGACAAAGCCGAGCCCGTGCAATGCGTCGCCGCCGATGCCCACCGTGGTCGACTGACCCAAGCCCGCAGCAGAGCATTGCGCCACGACCTCTGATGTCAGCGAGGCGGCGCGCGATGCGATGCCGATGCGGCCGGGCAGGGCATAGCGCGTGGGCATGACGCCGATCTTGCATGCCTCGGGCGTCAGGATGCCTTGGCTGTTAGGCCCGATCAGCACGGAGTTTGACCCGGCCAGCGCCGATTTCACCCGCGCCATGTCATGCTGTGGCACACGTTCGGTCACGCAGGTGATGACCCCGATTTCGGCCTCGATCGCCTCGATCATGGCGGCACCGGCCTTGGCTGCGGGCACGATCACGAGGCTGGCATTGGCATCGGTGCTTGCCTTGGCCTCTTCGACAGTGCCGAAAACGGGCAGGCCCAGATGCTCGGTGCCCGGTTTGAACGGGTTCACGCCCGCCACATAGGTGGTGCCATAGCGGATGGCCTGATGGGTATAAAAAGACCCGGCGCGCCCGGTCATGCCCTGAACGAGAACCTTGGTGGACTTGTCTACGATGATCGCCATTGTCTTTTCCCTTCTTCAGCTGGCCAGAGCGATCGCGCGGGCGACGGCCTCGGATGTGGTGCCGACGATTTCGACGGGCAGGCGGTGCTCCTTGAGGATGGCCAGACCCCGGTCGGCATTCTGGCCAGAGATGCGCGCGACCAGCGGCACCTTGCGCTGTGCGTGACCGTAGGCAACAGACACGCCCTCGGCCACCGTATCCCCCAGTGTGATGCCGCCGCCATGCACGTTAAGCAGGATGCAGCGTACATTGGGATCTGCCAGCAGCAATTGCACACCCTTGGCGATCTTCAGACTGGTCGCGGTGGTGCGGATATCCATGAAATTGGCGGGTCTGCCCTTGGCCTCGATGATCATGTCATGGGTGGCAAGGCCAAGCCCCGCGCCGTTGATGACCACACCGATGGTGCCGTCCAGCTTAACCATGTTGATCTCGTTCGCCTGCGCCTCTGCTTCGACCGTGTCGCGGTGCTGCAGATGGGCGAATTCCTCAAACTCTGGGTGGCGAAAGACGGCGTTTGGATCAATCGCCGCCTTGGCATCGACGGCGCACCACTCACCCGACCGCGTTTTGGCCAGCGGGTTGATTTCAGCCAATGTCAGTTCGTTTTCGGTAAAGGCCTGCCGTGCCGCAAAGACCAGATCGACGACCGCGTCGTCGCCCATGCCATGCTCTGTCAGAAAGGCTGCGATCTTTTTGCGCTCTTCACCGGTATCTTCGCCGATAATTGTTGTGCCGTAGACGGTGTCATCCACCCGGGCGCGTTCTTCGAATTCGACCCCGCCGGTGGAAGAGGCCAGCAGCATCACACCGCCCGTGTCGGAATCCAGAGCGAGAGCGACGTAGAAATTACCAACGATATCAAGAGCTTTCTCGACGTAAACGCTTTGGACGATTTCGCCGCGCGGGCCGGTCTGATCGGTGACGAGGACATGCCCCAAAAGCCGCTCGACCTCGGCGCCCACGGCGCTGGGCGTGTCGACGATCTTGACCCCGCCGGCCAGTCCGCGCCCACCGGCGAGGATCTGGGACTTTACCACGTACCGAGAGGTGTTGAGCCGCGCGCAAAGCGTTTCAGCGTCACCTGCGGTCCGGGCCAAAAAGCCGGGCGGAACGGGAACGCCGTATTTCGCAAGCAGCTCCTTGGAGCGGTATTCCGGCAGCAGCATTTTCATCCTCCCGTTTGTATTTTCTTGGTATCTGGTATACCAGAGACTAATGACCTGTCAACGAATCTGGTCATGCCCAAGGTAATCGTTTATCCCGAGATTCCCGAGACCTAATTGATATGAGCGCCCGTGTGCTGAGCCTTAAGGACCTTCATTTTCTGACGGCGCTTGCGCGGCAGAAGCACTTTGCCCGCGCCGCCGAAGAATGCGGTGTGTCGCAGCCCGCCTTTTCCATGCGGATCAGCAAGCTTGAGGAGCATCTTCAGACCAAGATCGTGCGGCGCGGCAACCGTTTCGAAGGGCTGACTGCGGATGGCGAGTCCATCGTGCGGCACGCGCTTCAGATCCTTGAGGACGTCAAGCTGCTGGAGCGTGAGTTCAGCACCGAGCCGGGGGATGTGACGGGCGTTCTGTCGCTCGGGGTGGTGCCGACGGCGACGGCGTTTGGGGCGCGGCTGATAAAGAGGCTGCGTGAGACCAATCCCGGGATCACCGTGAAAATGAAATCCACCTCATCGCTGTCGATCCTGCACGGTATCGAAGAAGGCACATTCGACGCTGGCATCACCTATACAGAGGCGGTGGACGAACAGTCGCTGGATGTCGCGCATGTTCACGAAGAGGAATACGTGCTGTTGGCGCCTTCAGAGATGGTCGCGCCCGATCTCACTGAGATCACGTGGAAAGAAGCGAGCTCCCTGCCGATGTGTCTGTTGGAGCCGGGGATGCAGAACCGCCGCATCCTCGATTCTGTCTTTCACGAGGTCGGCGTTCGCCCGCAGGTCGTGGCAGAGCTGTCGGGCCTGACGGCGGGGGTGGTGATGGCCATTCAGGGCGCTGCGGCAACCATTGTGCCGCGCGGTGTGGTCGAGGCCATCGGCGCGCTGGAGGCGGTGCGCGTCGTGTCGCTGGTCGACCCGGTGGTGCGCAAATCGCTCAGCCTTGTCACGCCGAACCGCGGGCCGGGGCTGCGCACGATCAAGGCGCTCAAACAGGCAGCGCAATAAGCAACGCTTATCGCGTTTTCGCGCAATACGATTTTAGTATACCAATGTATTGCGATACCTTCCGCTTCGAATTCGGAGGGAACACATGGCACTCGATGATCGCAGCGGCGTTTGGAAATCTGGCAAGGGCAAAGGGCGTCACACCCCAAAGGGCCGACAGCTGGAGGATCAGGCATGGGACGAGGTGCGCGCTCTTTTGGGCGAGGCCCCGATAAGGCGCGATCTTCTGATCGAATATCTGCACCTGATCCAGGATAAATATGGCTGTCTGGGTGCTGCGCATATGCGCGCGCTTGCCGAGGAAATGCGCATCTCACAGGCTGAGATCTATGAGGTCGCGACCTTTTACGCGCATTTCGACGTGGTCCGCGAAGGCGATGTGCCGCCCCCCGCGCTGACGATCCGTGTCTGCGATTCTCTGGCCTGCGAGCTGGCAGGGGCACAGCAGCTGAAATCAGCGCTGGAAGACGGGATGGACCCAAGCGCGGTGCGCGTGCTGCGGGCGCCCTGCATGGGCCGCTGTGACACTGCACCGGTGCTGGAAATCGGACATAACCACATCGACCACGCGACCGTGGAAAAGGTCGAAGCCGCGATTGCTGCGGACGACACCCACGCCCACATCCCCGACTACGAGGGTTTTGACGCCTACCGCGCCAATGGCGGCTACGCCAAGCTCGAAGAGCTGCGCCGCGGCGGCGATTTCGAGACGGTGCAGGAAACTCTTTTGGAGAGTGGCCTGCGTGGACTTGGCGGTGCCGGCTTTCCGTCGGGCCGCAAATGGGGCTTTGTGCGGGCCGAAAAGGGCCCGCGCTATCTGGCCGTGAATGGCGACGAGGGAGAGCCCGGCACCTTCAAGGACCGCTATTACCTAGAGCGCACGCCGCATCTCTTTCTTGAGGGGATGCTGATTGCCGGTTGGGCGGTCGAGGCAGAGACATGCTTTATCTACATGCGTGACGAATATCCGGCGGTGCTGGATATCCTCGCCCGCGAGATCAAGGCGCTGGAGGACGCAGGCATCGTCGAAAAGGGCCATATCGACCTGCGCCGCGGGGCCGGGGCCTATATCTGCGGCGAAGAAAGCGCGATGATCGAGTCGATCGAGGGCAAGCGCGGCCTGCCGCGTCATCGCCCGCCTTTCGTGGCGCAGGTGGGTGTGTTCAACAAGCCCACCCTCGTGAACAACGTCGAGACCCTTTACTGGGTGACGCGCGTACTGCGAGAGGGTGGCGAGATCCTGTCCGGCGTTGAAAAGAACGGGCGCAAGGGGCTGCGGTCGTACTCGGTCTCTGGTCGGGTCAAGCAGCCGGGCATGCATCTTTTGCCTGCCGGGTCCACGATCACCGATATCATCGAGGCGGCGGGTGGCATGCTGGATGGTCACACCTTCAAGGCGTATCAGCCGGGCGGGCCGTCCTCTGGGCTTTTGCCTGCGCATATGCATGACGTGCCGCTTGATTTCGACACGCTGCAACCGCACGGGTCGTTCATCGGATCGGCGGCCGTTGTCGTCCTGTCAGACAAGGACAGCGCCAAAGAGGCCGCGATCAACATGCTCAAGTTCTTTGAGGACGAAAGCTGTGGTCAGTGCACGCCCTGCCGGGTTGGCTGTGAAAAGGCGGTCAAACTGATGCAGGCCGACAGATGGGACCAGACCCTGCTGGAAGAGCTGAGCCAAACCATGGTCGATGCGTCGATCTGCGGTCTGGGGCAGGCCGCGCCGAACCCCATTCGCCTGACCATGAAACATTTCCCGGACGAGGTGTAAGCCATGACCGACAAGATCAAACTGACGCTCGACGGCAAAGAAATCGAGGCCGAAAAGGGCATGACCATCTGGGAAGTGGCCAATGGGCGCGGGCTCAAGATCCCGCATCTGTGCCACAAGCCCGCACCCGGCTATCGTCCTGACGGCAACTGCCGGGCCTGCATGGTCGAGGTCGAGGGAGAGCGCACGCTTGTCGCGTCCTGCATCCGCGAGGCCGCCGAGGGCATGAACGTGACCACCAATTCCGCCCGCGCCGAAACCGCGCGCAAGATGGTGTTGGAAATGCTCATCGCCGATCAGCCCGAGCCGGAAAAGGCGCATGATAAATCAAGCCATCTGTGGGATATGGCGGCGCTGACTGGCGCGGTCCATAGCCGGTTTCCCAAGATGGAAGAGGGGCGCATCCCGCTCTTGGATGACAGCCACGTCGCGATGCGCGTCAATCTGGATGCCTGCATACAGTGCAATCTGTGCGTCCGCGCCTGCCGTGAGGTGCAAGTCAATGACGTGATCGGCATGGCCGGTCGTGGGCATGACAGCTTTCCGGTTTTTGATTTTGACGATCCCATGGGCGACAGCACCTGTGTCGCCTGTGGCGAATGTGTGCAGGCCTGTCCCACTGGCGCGCTGATGCCCGCCACGGTGGTCGATGACGCGCAGGTCGGCGACAGCAAGGATTACGACGAAGAGGTCAAGAGCGTCTGCGCCTTCTGCGGTGTCGGCTGCCAGATCAGCATGAAGGTCAAAGATGGCCGCGTGAAATATGTCGAGGGCATCAATGGCCCCGCCAACGAGGGGCGTCTCTGCGTCAAGGGGCGGTTCGGCTATGACTATATCAACCACGCGCACCGTCTGACCAAGCCGCTTATCCGGCGTGACGATGCGCCCGCCAAGGGGCTGAATGTCGACCCCGGCAACTGGCAGGAGTTCTTTCGCGAGGCCACATGGGACGAGGCGCTTGATGCGGCCGCCAACGGCCTCAAGGGTCGGGGCCGCGAAGTGGCCGGGTTCGGCAGCGCCAAATGCACCAACGAAGAGGCGTACCTGTTTCAGAAGTTCATTCGACAGGGCTTTGGCCACAACAACGTCGACCATTGCACGCGGCTCTGCCACGCCTCCTCTGTTGCGGCGCTGATCGAGAATGTCGGCTCTGGTGCCGTCACGGCGACGTTTAACGAGATCGAGAACGCGGATGTCGCCATCATCATCGGCGCCAACCCGATCGAGAACCACCCCGTTGCCGCTACCTATTTCAAGCAGTTCACCAAGCGCGGTGGCAAGCTTATCGTCATGGACCCGCGTGGGCAGGGGATGAAGCGGTTCGCCACGCATATGTTGCAGTTCAAGCCGGGCGCGGACGTGTCCATGCTCAACGCGATCATGCATGTGATCGTCGAAGAGGGGCTATACGATCAGCAATATATCGAGGCCTTCACCGAAAACTGGGAGGCCGAGAAGGCCCATCTGGCGCAGTTCGCCCCCGAGAAAATGGAGGCGCTTTGCGGCATCCCCGCAGATACCCTGCGCGACGTGGCCCGCGATTTCGCAGGTGCGAAATCTGCGATGATCTTTTGGGGTATGGGCATCAGCCAGCATATTCACGGCACCGACAACTCGCGCTGCCTTATCAGTTTGGCGCTGATGACGGGGCAGGTGGGCCGTCCGGGCACGGGTCTGCATCCTCTTCGCGGGCAAAACAACGTGCAGGGCGCCTCTGATGCGGGGCTCGTCCCGATGTTCCTGCCTGATTACCAGTCGGTCACGGATGACAGCGTGCGCAAGGCCTTTACAGAGGTCTGGGGCACCGAGGACTTCTCTGATCAGAAGGGTCTGACCGTCACCGAGATCATGGACGCGGTGCATGAGGGCGATATCAAGGCGATGTATGTGCTGGGCGAAAACCCGGCCATGTCAGACCCGGATGTAGAGCACGCCCGCGATGCGCTGGCCGCGCTCGATCATCTGGTGGTGCAGGATATCTTTATCACCGAGACGGCGAACTATGCCGATGTGATCCTGCCCGCCTCGGCGCTTTATGAAAAGTCGGGCACGGTGTCGAACACCAACCGCACGGTGCAGATGCTGCGCCCGGCGGTGCCGCCCCCAGGCGAGGCGCGCGAGGATTGGTGGATCGAGGTGGAACTGGCCAAACGCTGTGGCCTGCCCTGGACCTATACGCACCCGTCGCAGGTGTTCAACGAGATGGCGCTGAATATGCGCAGCCTCGACAACATCACGTGGGAGCGGCTGGAAAACGAGGCGGTGACCTACCCATCGCTCAGCCCCGAGGACCCCGGTCAGTCGGTGGTGTTCGGCGACAGCTTTCCACGCCCGGACGGGCGCGCGCGGTTCACCCCTGCCAGTGTGATCCCGCCCGATGACATGCCAGATGCGGATTATCCAATGGTTCTCACCACAGGTCGGCAGCTGGAGCATTGGCACACCGGCTCGATGACCCGGCGCGCCACGGTGCTGGACGCGGTAGAGCCTGAAGCGAACTGTTCGCTGCATCCCTCCACCTTGCGCAAAATGGGGTTGGAGCCGGGAGATTTCGTGCGGCTCACGACAAAACGCGGCTCGATCGAGATCATGGCCCGTGCAGACCGGGCCGTGTCACCCGATATGGTGTTCCTGCCCTTCGCCTATGTCGAGGCGGCGGCGAACATCCTGACGAACCCGGCGATCGACCCCTATGGCAAGATCCCCGAGTTTAAATACTCGGCGGTCAGGGTAGAGCCGGCAAGGGCAGGGGCCGTAGCCGCAGAATAAAAAAACGAGCCGGAAAATTCAGATTTTCCGGCTCGTTTGTTTTGAGACAGCCGCGGCAGCGAACGGAATTTTGCAAAATTCCGATCCGGAAAATTGCAATTTTCCGCCTCCCTTAGCCGGTGTTGCGCAGACCCGAGGCGACGCCGTTGATCGACAGCAGAATGCCGCGATTGACCAGCTCCCCGTCATTGCCCGCACGCGCACGTTTCATCATCTCGATCTGGAGATGGTTGAGCGAGTTGAGATACGGCATCCGGTGCGGGATCATCCCGCCCTCTGGTACCGTCTCTGCCGATTTCGGAGAGTGTCCCGTGATCGCCTCGATCGCGCGGACGGTGGCCTGCCACTCTTCTGTGACGCGGCCAAAAATGCGGTCACGCAGCTCTTTGTCCTCGACAAGATCTGCATAACTGGCCGCGATGGTCAGGTCGCTCTTGCTGATGATCAGTTCGACCTTTTGCACGAGCGCATGAAAGAAGGGCCAGTTCTTGTAAAGATCCGTCAGCTTTGACAGATCCGCCTCGCCTGCGTCTTTCTGCCATGTCTCGACCGCGGTGCCGAACCCGTACCAGCCGGGCAGCATGATGCGGCATTGCGCCCAGCTGAACACCCATGGGATCGCGCGCAAGGCGTTGATATCACGATTGGATTTCCGTGATGCCGGGCGCGACCCGATATTGAGCGAGGCGATTTCGTTGATAATCGTCGTCGACCAGAAGAAATCCTCGAACCCCTCACTGCCGAACACCAGATCACGGTAGGCGCCAAAGGCATGTTCCGACAGCGCGTCCATGATCGCGATTGTCCCGTCATCCGGCAGGGTCTGGCCGGGCAGCAGAGAGGCCTCCATCGTGGCCGACACAAGCGTTTCAAGATGCGCATAGCCGATCTCGCCATGGCTGTAGCGAGACGAGATGACCTCGCCCTGCTCTGTCAGTCGGATCTGGCCGTCAACCGCACCGGGGGGCTGTGCGAGGATGGCCTCGCGCGCGGGGCCGCCGCCCCGGCCCACCGACCCGCCACGCCCGTGAAAGAGCCGCAGACGAACCTCGTAGTCGCGGAAAAGCTCTACGAAATTCTGCTCGGCCTTGAACAGTTCCCAGTTGGAGGTGACATAGCCACCGTCCTTGTTGCTGTCCGAATAGCCCAGCATGACCTCTTGCGTCTTGTCCTGCTTGTCGACGATCCGGCGATATTCCGGGATCTCGAACAGGTCGCGCATGATATCCGCACCATTCTGCAGGTCTGCGATGGTCTCGAACAGCGGTACGATGGCGACAGGGCATTCACCGTCGCGCGTGAGGATGCCCGCCTCCTTGAGCAGCAGGCACAGTTCCAGCACGTCTGACGCCGATTGTGCGTTTGAGATGATCGAGGTGGCGATGGCACCGGGGCCAAACCGGTCGATGATCTGCTTGGCGCGGCGAAAGATCGCGAGTTCTTTCTCGGTCTGTTCGGAATACGTCCAGAACGGACGGATGAGCGCACGCGGTGAGATCAGTTCCTCTATCAGGCAGGCGCGGCGTTCTTCCTCGGTTTTGTCGAGATATCCCTTGCCGGGGTGGATCGCCTCCAGCAGTTCGGCAATCGTGGCCTCGTGCACGCTGGCGTTCTGACGCAGATCGACGCTGGCAAGGTGAAAGCCAAAGGCGCGCGCCTTGCGCCGCAATGTGGTCAGCCGCCCGTCCGCGATGCGCCCGCCACGATTGGACCGCAGTGAGCGGTCGATCACGTCCAGATCGGCCAGAAATTCGGCGGGACTGGCATAGGGCGCCACCGCATGCCCGGCGCGCGGGGCCAGGGCCTTGGGGTTCACATCCTTGAGGGTGGCGACCAGCCGCGCATAGATCACCATCAGGATCCGGCGATAGGGTTCATCCTCGCGGTGGGTCGAGGTATCAAAGGACTGATCCGCGAGTTGCGCTGCCTCTTGTGACACGTTGACGACGCGCGTTGAGATCGACAGCTCTGATCCCAGCGTGTGCACCTCTTCGAGGTAATGCCGGATGGCATGACCTGACTGGCGATTGAATGTCTTTTGCAGGGTTTCCGCCGTCACATTCGGGTTGCCGTCCCGGTCGCCGCCGATCCATGTGCCGATGCGCAGGAAGGCGGGGATCTCGGCGGGGTCGTTCTTGCCATGAAGTGTCGTGAGAAGCGTCTGGTGCAGCTTGGGGATCGCCTCAAAGAAGGTGTGGTCGAAATAGGCCAGCCCGTTGGAGATCTCGTCATCAACGGTCAGCTTGCTGCGGCGCAGGAGGTGCGTCTGCCACAGCACTTCGATCTCTCGCTCTATCTCACGGTCGATCTCGTCGGTGTCCTTGCCGACAAGCTGCGCCTGATTGCGCTGGTCGAGCATTTCGGTGATCGCGAATTCCGAGCGCATGGTGCTCTGGCGGCGGATTTCGGTCGGGTGTGCGGTCAGGATCGGGCTAACAAGGGCGCTTTTCAGAAAATCGGCCATGCCGCTTTCCGAGATGCCCTTTTCCCGCAAAAGCTTGATCGTGCTGGCGAGGGTCGTGACCGGCTCGCGGCGATGCTGAAGCAGCTTTTCCTCGTCCTGCGCGATGTTGAGCAGGTGCAGATAATAGGTAAAGGCCCGCAAAACCTGCAGGGCCAGATCCTCGGGCAGGGCAGAGATGACATCGCAAAGCTCGGCATAGGCGGCGGTGTTGCCGGTCTTGTGATACTCGATAGAGCAGTGGCGGATCCGTTCCACCACGTCAAAGGCGCGGTCGCCCTCTTGCTCCTGAAGGACGCGGCCCAGAAGGCGGCCAAGGTAGCGAATGCTTTCCTGTGCGTCGGCGCCGGTTGGCGTCTCGATTTCGGACTGGTTTGTGGTCATCATGGGCCTCCCTCGTATCCCCAAGGATACCTGATGCCGTTTGTTAGCGCCAACAAGAACGCGACGCATCTGCCCTGATGTCACAGAGACCAAAGGATGTGTCGCGGCGGAACGAGGCCCGCCGCGCTGTTTTCCTTGTGTTTATCCGATCGCCTTTAGGACGGCTTCGCCTAGCCCTGCGGGGGATTCGGCGACGGTGATGCCGGCGGATTTCATGGCGTCGATCTTGTCATCGGCGCCGCCCTTGCCGCCTGCGACGATGGCGCCGGCGTGGCCCATGCGGCGGCCCGGGGGGGCTGTGCGGCCTGCGATGAAGCCGGCGCAGGGCTTGGAGCGGCCGCGCTTGGCCTCATCCTTGAGGAACTGCGCGGCCTCTTCCTCGGCGCTGCCGCCGATTTCGCCGATCATGATGATCGACTGCGTCTCGTCATCGGCGAGGAACCATTCCAGCACGTCGATATGCTCGGTGCCTTTGATCGGATCGCCGCCGATGCCGACGCAAGTCGACTGGCCCAGACCCACATCCGAGGTTTGCTTGACTGCCTCATAGGTCAGCGTGCCCGAGCGGCTGACCACACCGACGCTGCCGCGCTTGTGGATATGGCCGGGCATGATGCCGATCTTGCAGGCATCGGGCGTGATGATGCCGGGGCAGTTGGGGCCGATCAGCTTGGACGAGGACGTCTCCAGCGCGCGCTTGACGCGCATCATGTCGAGCACCGGAATGCCCTCGGTGATGCACACGATCAGCGGCATCTCGGCGTCGATTGCCTCGAGGATACTGTCGGCGGCAAAGGGCGGCGGCACGTAGATGACGCTCGCATTGGCTTGGGTTTCGTGCATCGCCTCATGCACCGAGTTGAAGACGGGCAGGTCGAGATGGGTCTGACCGCCCTTGCCGGGGGTGACGCCCCCGACCATTTGCGTGCCATAGGCGATGGCCTGTTCAGAGTGGAATGTGCCCTGAGAGCCGGTGAGGCCCTGACAGATGACGCGGGTGTTTTTGTCGACGAGGACGGCCATTTTGGCGTTCTCCTTAATACTATCTTCGGGAAGGTGGGCTAAAACCCCACCCTGTTAAGTTCAGCCTTTGACCGCTTTCACGATCTTTTCCGCGCCGTCCTTGAGGTCGTCGGCGGCAATGACATCCAGACCGGAGGTGTTGATGATCTCCTTGCCCTTTTCGACATTCGTGCCCTCCAGACGCACGACAAGCGGCACCTTGAGACCGACCTCTTTCACGGCCGCGACCACGCCCTCGGCGATCACATCGCAGCGCATGATGCCGCCGAAGATGTTCACGAGGATGCCTTTGACCTGTGGGTCAGAGGTGATGATCTTGAACGCCTCGGTGACCTTGTCCTTGGTGGCCCCGCCACCCACGTCGAGGAAGTTGGCGGGCTCCGCCCCGTAAAGCTTGATGATGTCCATCGTCGCCATCGCCAGACCGGCGCCGTTGACCATGCAGCCGATCTCGCCATCCAGCGCGATATAGTTGAGGTCGTATTTGGACGCCTCCAGCTCCTTGGGATCCTCTTCCGAGGTGTCGCGCAGCTCGGCGATGTCGGCATGGCGGTAGATCGCGTTGGAATCGAACCCCATCTTGGCGTCGAGACATTTCAGATCGCCCGCCTCGGTGAGGATCAGCGGATTGATCTCCAGCATCTCGACATCCTTGTCGAGGAAAAGCTGATAGAGAATGCCCATCAGCTTGACGCATTGCTTCACGGCCTGACCCTCGAGGTTCAGCATGAAGGCGATGCGGCGACCGTGGAAGGGCTGATAGCCCGTCGCCGGATCGACCGAGAAGCTCAGGATTTTCTCAGGCGTGCTCTCGGCCACCTCCTCGATATCCATGCCGCCCTCGGTGGAGGCAACAAAGCTGACGCGGCTGGTGACGCGATCAACCAGCAGGGCGAGGTAGAACTCCTTCGCGATGGCGGCGCCATCCTCGATATAGATGCGGCCGACCTGCTTGCCCGCGGGGCCGGTCTGTTTGGTCACAAGGGTGCGGCCCAGCATCTTTTTGGCCTCTTCCGCGGCCTCGGAGACGGATTTGGCGATGCGCACGCCGCCCGCCTCGCCCGCGCCCTCTTCCTTGAAGGTGCCCTTACCGCGCCCGCCCGCATGGATCTGCGCCTTGACGACCCAAACCGGGCCATCCAACTCTCCGGCAGCCGATTTCGCCTCTTCGGCCCGCAACACAACCCGCCCGTCCGAGACCGGCGCCCCGTAAGAGCGAAGCAAAGCCTTCGCCTGATATTCGTGGATGTTCATGGCAGGATCCCGTTTTGCTATTGTTACATACGGGTATACGCACAGGTTGAAGAGTGACTTAACCCCTTTTCGCCAAGCGGCCGTGTTTTACGGCGAATTTTCACTATTTGTGATCACAGCGTAAAAAAGTGTGATCACATAATTTGTGAAGCGAATCGCCAGCAGTTCGGGTTCTTTCGCGCGCCGCACCAGACGTCGAGTTCGCGAGACCCCGGCGGACCGCATTCCCGCGTCTCTTATCGGTGAGAGGCATGCGCCCCTTGGTCTGACACACTGGCGGTTCATTGCATGAAGCTTTGCCATGATCGCCGCCAACCGGCCTGCCAGACGTTGCAAGCTTGCCGTAAGCATCGAACTGCGGCAAGTATCCAAGCATGAAATCTGACCCCAAAAGCCCCAAACATTCGCGCCTTCGCATCCGCATCGTCTTTGGTGAGGATGAGATGATCGGGCCGGGCAAAGCGGATCTGCTGGAGCGGATTGACCGCTGTGGCTCTATCGCTGCCGCTGGTCGCGAGATGGGCATGAGCTACAAGCGAGCGTGGGAATTGATTGGCACGCTTAACGGCATGTTCCGTAGCTCTGTGGTGGAAAGCACCCGTGGCGGGCCGGGCGGCGGAGGTGCGGTGCTGACCGATCTGGGGCGTGAGATCCTCGCACAATATCGTGCCTTTGAAAGGGATGCCGCAGAGGCAGGTGCCGCGCGACTTGAGATCTTGCACGGGTTGCTGAGGGATATTCCCGAAGGAAAATAACGCTTGACCGCCGACGTGACCCGTTGCGATATGTTTGGTGGAACATATCAGGGCTGGGCAATGGCAACGGTGGCGAACATAGCCTGTTTTCAGGCCACAGTCGGGATTGCGGCGCTGGGGGTGAGTGTTGATGCGGCTCAGGCGGAACAAATCACTGTGTTTGCCGCAGCAAGCCTGACCAACGCCATGGCAGAGATTGAGGCACGGTTCGAGGCCGCAACCGGGCATGATGTGGCAGTGTCGCTTGCCGGATCATCTGTGCTTGCGCGGCAGATTCAGCTAGGCGCGCCTGCCGACATCTTTATTTCAGCAAACCCGGATTGGATGGATCGGCTAGAGGCGGAGGGGCTGATCGAGGCGGGGACGCGTTTTGATCTGCTGGGCAATTCTCTTGTGTTGATCGCCGCAGACCCCGGCGCCAGGCCGGTAGAGATCGTCCCCGATACGGATTTGCCGAGCTTGTTGGGGGATGGGCGGCTTGCGATGGCGCTGGTTGATGCGGTGCCAGCTGGTATTTATGGCAAGGCCGCGCTGCAAAATCTTGGCCAATGGGACAGGGTGAGGCCGCAGGTGGCGCAGGCTGACAATGTGCGGGCCGCGCTGGCGTTTGTGGCGACGGGTGAGGCGCCCTTTGGCATCGTCTATGCCAGCGACGCGGTGGCCGAGGACGCGGTCACTGTGGTCGGCACCTTCCCGGCAGAGGTGCATCCGGCCATTGTCTATCCAGCGGCTGACATGGCGAACCGGGACAGTGAGGCGGAGACGGCGTTCCTTGCCTATCTGCGCGGACCGGAGGCCCGCGACGCGTTCGAGCGTCAGGGTTTCACGGTCATGGCGCGCTAGTCCGTGGCAGATTGGCTTGGTCCCGAGGAATGGCGCGCGGTCGCGCTCTCGCTTCAGGTTGCGTTCTGGGCGACGGTCCTGAGCCTACCTTTCGGGATATTCACCGCCTATGCGCTTGCGCGGTGGTCGTTTCCGGGCAAGCAGCTGGTCAATGGTCTGGTTCATCTTCCGCTGATCCTGCCGCCTGTTGTCACCGGGTATCTGCTGCTTTTGACCTTTGGTACACGTGGCCCGATCGGCGGCTGGTTGGCCGAGTTTGGCATCGTCTTTGCCTTTCGCTGGACCGGGGCCGCGCTGGCGGCGGGGGTTATGGCCTTTCCACTGATGGTACGCGCAATCCGCTTGTCGATCGAGGCGGTGGATCCAAAACTTGAACAGGCGAGCGCCACTCTGGGCGCGTCACCCGCATGGGTCTTTGTCACGGTCACCTTGCCGATGACAGTGCCGGGAATCTTAGCGGGCACGATCCTTGCCTTTGCCAAGGCGATGGGGGAGTTCGGCGCAACAATCACCTTCGTGTCCAACATTCCGGGTCAGACCCGTACGGTCCCGTCGGCGATTTATGCCTTCTTGCAGGTGCCGGGTGGTGAGGGATCAGCGATGAAACTGGTCATTGTCTCTGTCGTTGTCGCGATGGGGGCGCTGCTCTTGTCTGAGGTAATCGGCCGACGGGTCGCAGCACGGATTGGGGGCGCGTGATGCTGGAGGTCTGCGTGCGCCACAGCTTTGGCAGCTTTGCGCTGGATGCGCAGTTCAACGCGCCATCGGGCCTGACGGTGCTGTTCGGTCGCTCTGGCTCTGGCAAGACAACGATCATCAACGCGGTGGCTGGATTGCTGATGCCGGATGCCGGGCGGATCACGGCAGGTGAGCGGGTTTTGCTGGACACGGCACAAGGTGTCCGGCTGGGGCCGCACCGTCGCAGATTAGGCTACATTTTTCAGGAGGGGCGGTTATTCCCGCATCTGACTATCCGGCAGAATCTTGGCTATGGCGCATGGTTCGCGCCGAAAAACGCGCCACGCGAAGATATGGGAAAGGTGGTGGAGCTGCTGGGGATCGGACATTTGCTGGATCGGCGGCCTTTGGCCCTGTCGGGCGGCGAAAAGCAGCGGGTCGCCATCGGGCGCGCGCTCTTGTCAGCGCCGCGTCTTATCCTTGCTGATGAGCCGCTGACCGCGCTGGACAAAGAGCGCAAGGCAGAGATCATGCCGTATTTCGAGCGGCTGCGGGACGAGGTGAATATCCCGATCCTCTATGTCAGTCACTCGGCCTCCGAGGTGGCGCGGCTAGCCACCACGGTCGTCGCATTGGATGCCGGGCGCGTTGTGGCGCAGGGGCCCGCATCCGAGGTGTTGGGTGATCCCGGTATCCTGCCCATGGGCGCGCGAGAGGCGGGTGCGGTCATTCAGGCGGTCGTGACAACCCACCACAAAGATGGGCTGACCGAGCTGGATGCAGGCGGCGAGACGCTGTTTCTGCCGCGCGTCGCTCAGTCACCCGGCAAACCCATTCGCGTGAGGATTGCGGCCCATGACGTGATCCTCGCAGGGACATGGCCCGAAAACATTTCGGCAAGTAATATCCTGCGCGCGACCGTGGTCGAGCTGCGTCCGGGGGACGGGCCCGGTGCCATCGTCGCGCTGGATACGGGCGCGGGCCGCCTGCTTTCGCGGATCACCCGTCGTTCAGCCGGTACAATGGGGCTGGCGCCCGGGGTCGAGGTTTATGCAATCGTCAAAGCCGTCGCTGTCGCGCCCGAGGACGTGGGGTAGGTTGGCGGTGGCCAAAATGCAAAATGCGCGGACCTTTCGATCCGCGCACCGTGTTCACGTCGATCAATGCGGCGTTATGCCAGCGAGCTGTCGATGCCCTTGCAGGCCTCGACCAGCCCCTTCACGGCGCCGACGGAGCTGTCGAACATGTTTTGCTCTTCTTTGTTCATCTTGATCTCAACCACACGCTCGATGCCGCCCGCGCCGATCACGGTGGGTACACCAACGTAAAAGCCCTTGAGGCCATAGGCACCATCGACATAGGCCGCACAAGGCAACACGCGCTTTTGGTCCTTGAGATAGGCCTCTGCCATTTCAATCGCCGAGGTTGCGGGCGCGTAAAAGGCAGAGCCGGTCTTGAGCAGGCCGACGATCTCTGCGCCGCCGTCACGGGTGCGCTGCACGATCGCGTCCAGCTTTTCCTGACTGGTCCAGCCCATTGCGACCAGATCGGGCAGGGGGATGCCAGCCACGGTGGAATAGCGGGTCAGCGGCACCATGGTGTCACCATGTCCACCCAGAACAAACGCTGTCACGTCTTTCATCGAGACGTTGAATTCAAGGCTAAGGAAATGACGGAAACGCGCGCTGTCCAGCACGCCGGCCATGCCGCAGACCTTTTCGTGGGGCAGGCCGGAAAATTCACGCAACGCCCAGACCATCGCATCAAGCGGGTTGGTGATGCAGATCACGAACGCGTTGGGTGCGTTGTCGCGGATACCTTCGCCCACGGCCTTCATGACCTTGAGGTTGATGCCCAAAAGATCGTCGCGGCTCATGCCCGGCTTGCGCGGGACACCGGCGGTGACGATGCAGACATCGGCGCCTGCGATATCGGCGTAATCCTGCGTGCCTTTGAGGGCCGCGTCGAAACCCTCGGATGGGCCGGATTCGGCGATGTCGAGCGCCTTGCCTTCGGGCGTGCCTTCGGCGATGTCGAACAGGACGACGTCGCCCAATTCCTTGAGTGCAGCGAGATGGGCAAGAGTGCCGCCGATCTGTCCGGCGCCGATAAGCGCGATCTTGGATCTGGCCATGTGTGTGTCTCTCCGGTCGGTTTAAAATCCGCGCTAGGGCTAGTGCCAAACGGGGCTTGGCGCAAGGGTGCTGCGATGCGGCGTGGCCGGTGGCATGGGGTACCTTTCGCGGCTTTCGCAGGATAAGGGCTTGTTCGGCAAGGTTTTGAAAGGGGTTCGCATGGCCGGATTCGGCTTGGATGTTTTCGCGGTAGGTGTCTTTGCGGCGTTGTTTGCGGGCATATCAAAGGGCGGTTTCGGCTCTGGTGCGGCCTTTGCCGGGTCTTCGATTCTGGCGCTTTTTGTCGATCCCGGCGTGGCGCTGGGCATCATGCTGCCGTTGTTGATGGTGATCGATGCGACAAGTGTGCAGGCCTATTGGCGCAAGTGGAGTTGGCCGGACGCACGCCTCATGCTCATTGGCGCGCTGCCCGGCGTGGCGCTTGGCGCGGGGCTTTATTCGATCGCGGATGCCGATGTGATCCGCTTTTTGATCGGCGCTATTTGCCTGATGTTCGTGGGCTGGCGGGTCGCGACGCGATCCGGTTTTTTGTCGCCCGGTAACCTTGCCCTGTCGTCTTCTGTGGGGATCGGCGCGGGCGTCGTCACCGGGTTTACCAGCTTTGTCAGCCATGCAGGCGGGCCGCCCGCGGCGGTTTACCTGCTGTCGCGCGGACTGGACAAGATGACCTATCAGGCGACGACGGTGTTCATTTTCTGGGTGATGAATATCGTGAAATTCGTGCCTTATGCATTCCTTGGGATATTCACGCTAGAGACCCTGACGCTTGATCTGGTCCTTGCCCCCTTTGCGGTGCTGGGCGCGTGGCTGGGTGTCAAGGCGCACCGAATCGTGTCTGAGCGACTGTTTTTCGGAATCACCTATGTTCTGCTGCTGGTGACCGGCACCAAGCTTATCTGGGATGCGCTGGCCTGATCAGGCGTCTTTGCCCCGGTTGGGCGGCATATCCAATCAACTGACGCGAATCGCCGTAGACCTCGGCCAACAGAGCCGCGACCACGTTGCGAGGTGCGCGATTCTGCGCTGCGGCACAAATGTGCTTGAACTTTTCAGGCAAAAAATGCCATTGCTGCGCAAGAAAATTTCTGGACCTGACACTAGGGGAGCCCGACAGTTGGACCTTCAGACCCATCCCTATCGTTCCGTATTGTACATTCCCGGCTCCAAGGAGCGTGCGCTGGACAAGGCCCGCAGCCTGCCCTGTGATGCGATCATCTTTGACCTCGAAGATGCCGTTGCCCCCGATGCAAAGGCCGAAGCGCGTGAGACGCTTGCAAAGGCGCTGAGCGATGGCGGCTATGGCAAGCGGGTCAAGATCATCCGCACAAACGCGCTGACCACCGAATGGGGGTTCGAGGATGTGCGTGTCCTGTCCAAGGCCGGGGCGGATGTGCTGCTTCAGCCCAAGGTAAATACCTATGCGGATGTCGACAACCTGTCGGATCTGATCGGGCCTGACATGCCGATCTGGACGATGATGGAAACGCCCGCCAGTGTGTTCAATGCGCGCGAGATCGCGGCCCACCGTCAGGTGACCGGGTTGGTGGCTGGCACCAATGACCTGACCAAAGAGCTTGGCTGCCGGTATCGCGCCGACCGGATGCCATTGCTGGCCTCGCTTCAGATGATCGTGATGGCCGCACGTGCCGCCCGCGGTGTCGTGGCGCTGGACGGCGTCTATAACCGCTTTCGCGATGGCGACGGGCTCAAGACAGAATGCGAGCATGGGCGTGATCTGGGCTTTGACGGCAAGACGCTCATCCATCCGGCGCAGATCGACATCACCAACACCGCTTTTGCGCCCACTCAATATGAGCTGGAGCTTGCCAAACGGCAGATGGACGCCTTTGAAGAAAGCAAAATGCAGGGGCAGGGGGTCGCTGTGGTCGACGGACAGATCGTTGAAAACCTGCATGTTGTGGCGGCACAGCGAACCTTGGCCAAAGCACAGGCTATTGCCGATATGGCAGCGGAGGAAAACGCATGATTTATCTGGTTCTGGGCGTCCTTTTGTGGTCTGGCGCGCATCTCTTCAAGCGCGTGGCACCTGATGCGCGCGCCGCACTGGGCGATAACGCCGGCAAGGGTATCATCACGCTGTTGTTGCTGATCAGTATCGGGCTGATTGTCTATGGATATGGCCGCGCCGATGGTGCCTTTTTCTGGGGGCGGCATCCGGCTTTGGTGGGGGTGAACAACCTGCTGATGCTGGTCGCGGTGTACCTGTTTGCGGTCTCTGGTATGAAAACCGGGTTGGCGCGCAAGATGCGTCATCCGATGCTGGGCGCGGTCAAGGTCTGGGCCTTGGCGCATCTGTTGGTGAATGGCGACGTGCCGTCTTTTGTCCTTTTCGGGGGTCTGCTGGCGTGGGCCGTGGTTGAGATGGTCGTGATCAACAAGACCGCGCCGAACTGGACTCCTCCACCGCCTGCGCCAAAGTCGAAAGAGATCATCGCAGTGGTCGGCAGCCTCGTGCTTTATGTAGTGATCGTGGGCATCCACTACTGGCTTGGCTACCCGGCATTCGGGTGACGCCATGAAAATCTACAGATTTCTGAGCGCCGACGACACGTCGGAATTCTGCCACAAGGTCAGTTTGGCCCTCTCAAAGGGCTGGGAGCTTTATGGCGATCCGACATATGCCTTTGACGACGCGAATGGCGTCATGCGCTGTGGGCAGGCCGTTACGAAAGAGATCGAGGGCGACTACACCCCCGACATGAAGCTGGGGGAGCAATGACCATGGCCAAGACAAATCCGGGTCGGTTTTTTGAGGATTACGCGCTGGGCGATGTGATCCACCACGCTGTGCCACGCACCGTGGGTGCGGGGGAAAGGGCGCTTTATCATGCGCTTTATCCCGCCCGGCACGCGCTTTATTCCTCGGACGAGTTCGCGCGCGGCTGCGGTCTGCAAAGAAGTCCGCTGGATGATCTTGCCGCATTCCATGTGGTGTTCGGCAAATCCGTGCCGGATGTCTCTCTCAATGCGCTGGCCAATCTGGGCTATGCTGAGGGGCGTTGGCTGCGTCCCGTGTATGAGGGTGACACGCTGCGGTCGGTGTCCGAGGTTATCGGGCTCAAACAGAACTCTAATGGCAAGTCCGGCGTCGTCTATGTGCGAACGCGCGGCTTGAACCAGAATGACGAGACGGTGATCGAATTCGCGCGTTGGGTCATGGTGCGCAAGCGTGAACCGGGTAGTGAGGCGGCGACGCCGATTATACCCGAGTTGAAGACGTCGCTTGATGTGACGGATCTGGTCATTCCCGAGGGGCTGACATTCGAGGGATATGATTTCACTCTCGCCGGAGAGCCCCACCGCTGGGGTGACTACGAGATTGGAGAGACCATCGACCATGTAGATGGCGTCACCATCGAAGAAGCCGAGCATATGATGGCAACCCGGCTGTGGCAGAACACATCGAAGGTGCATTTCGACGCCAGCCAACGAGAGGATGGGCGCAGGCTTATCTATGGCGGGCACGTCATTTCGATGGCCCGCACGCTAAGCTTTAACGGGCTGGCCAACGCGCAAATGATTGTCGGCCTGAACGGCGGCGCGCATGCCAATCCCTGCTATGCCGGGGATACCGTTCGAGCGTGGTCCGAGGTGCTGGACAAGGCGGAAACCGCGGCGCCGGGCGTCGGGGCAATCCGCTTGCGGCTAGTGGCACGCAAGGGCGGAGAGCCTTTTGCCCTCAAGGGCGAGGATGGTCGCTATCTGCCGGATGTGCTGTTGGATCTGGATTACTGGGCGCTGATGCCGATGTGATCGGCGGCGCTTAGGCTCTCGTTAAGTCCTGTGCGATAAGACCAGCCTGCTTGGTGGGGCAGGGACGTTTCCGCTTGAGATCGTGCCATTGCTACGAATAGTCACTGCATAAGGGTGAATGCCGTGGAAATGCCCTTTTTGTGATCACAAACTGCATCGTGCAATTCTGCCGGTGGTATTTTGGATTTGGATGATCCAGAGTCGAGGCCGTCATCCCGGATCGGAAAACGTAATGATTCCAATTTTTCCACTTTTGTGATCACGCTTTTCATCTTGTGATCGCAAATTTGGGAGATGCGACGATATGCAGGCCAAATTCGGGGATTGGCGTTTGCACCGGCAGCATTACGTCAGGTAGAAGCGATCAACGCGATGTGGGTTCTACTCCGGACCGGGGGGAGAACCTCAGTAGCAAAAAGGAATGCTTTATGGCTGACGTGAACCGCGGCAATCGCCCGCTCTCACCCCATCTCACGGTGTACCGCCCGCAGCTGACATCGATGACCTCGATCCTGACGCGCCTCACCGGCAACGGGCTGCTTGTCGCCTCTCTGCTGATTGTCTGGTGGTTCCTTGCTGCGGCCACATCAGAGGCCGCCTTTCAGACCGCCAATGCAGTGATCACCAGCTGGTTCGGCGATCTGGTCATGCTCTTGTCCCTCTGGGCGCTATGGTATCACACGCTTGCCGGGGTGCGGCATCTGATCTGGGACAACGCGATGATGCTGGAGCTTGAGCGCGCCGAGCTTTTGGGCTGGGGCGTGATCGGCGGGTCTTTCGTGCTGACCATCCTCACAGCTATCTTTATCTAAGGGGCGGGACATGCGCTATCTGACAGACCGCAAACGCGCCGTGGGTCTTGGTTCGGCCAAGTCCGGGGTGCACCATTTCTGGGCTATGAAAGTGCAAAGCGTTGCACTTCTCCTTTTGATACCACTGTTCGTGTTCACCTTTGGCCCGATGCTGGGTGAACCCTATGAGGCGGTGACCGCATATTTCGCACGGCCTTTCCCGGCTATCGTCGCGGCCTTGACCATCGTGGTCGGATTCAAGCATTTCGCCGATGGTTGTCAGGTTCTTGTCGAAGATTACGTGCATGGTCTTGCCCAGAAGGTGACGATCATCCTTGTCACCTGCCTGAGCTACGGCGCTATGGCGACAGGCCTATTTGCCGTCGCCCGTCTGGCGCTTTGAAATCGGAGTAAGAACGAATGGCTGCTTACGAATACGAGACGCATGATTATGACGTCGTGGTGGTGGGTGCTGGTGGTGCGGGCCTTCGGGCAACGCTGGGCATGGCCGAACAGGGCCTGCGCACCGCCTGCGTGACCAAGGTTTTCCCGACGCGCTCGCACACGGTTGCGGCGCAAGGCGGTATTGCTGCCTCGCTCAGCAACATGGGGCCGGATCATTGGCAGTGGCATATGTACGATACCGTCAAGGGATCGGACTGGCTGGGCGATACCGATGCGATGGAATACCTCGCGCGTGAGGCGCCCAAGGCGGTCTACGAGCTGGAGCATTACGGCGTGCCGTTTTCGCGTACCGAAGAGGGCAAGATCTATCAGCGCCCGTTTGGCGGTCACACCACCGAGTTCGGTGAAGGTCCGCCCGTACAGCGCACCTGTGCCGCTGCGGACCGGACAGGCCACGCGATCCTGCACACGCTTTATGGGCAGAGCCTCAAGAACAATGCCGAGTTCTATATTGAGTATTTCGCCATCGACCTGATGATGAGCGATGATGGCGCCTGCACCGGTGTGGTCTGCTGGAAACTGGATGACGGTACAATCCACGTTTTCAACGCCAAGTCGGTCGTTCTGGCGACAGGCGGCTATGGCCGCGCCTATTTCTCGGCCACCTCTGCGCATACCTGCACCGGCGATGGTGGTGGCATGGTGGCGCGCGCTGGACTGCCTCTTCAGGATATGGAATTCGTACAGTTCCACCCGACCGGCATCTACGGCTCTGGTTGTCTGATCACCGAGGGTGCACGGGGCGAGGGCGGATATCTGACCAACTCTGAGGGTGAAAGGTTCATGGAGCGCTATGCGCCCCAGTACAAAGACCTTGCGCCGCGTGACTATGTCAGCCGTTCCATGACCATGGAGATCCGCGAAGGTCGCGGCGTTGGCCCGGATGGCGATCACATCCACCTCAATCTCAGCCACCTGCCCGCAGAGGCGCTGCAACTGCGTCTTCCCGGTATCTCGGAATCTGCGCGCATCTTTGCCGGTGTCGACGTCACCAAAGAGCCGATTCCGGTTCTGCCGACCGTGCATTACAACATGGGCGGCATCCCGACGAATTACTGGGGTGAGGTTCTCAACCCGACAAAGGATGACCCGACCGCCGTTGTCCCCGGCCTCATGGCTGTGGGTGAGGCGGGGTGCGCCAGCGTGCATGGTGCGAACCGGCTTGGCTCGAACTCGCTCATTGACCTTGTGGTGTTCGGGCGCGCCGCCGCGATCCGCGCGGGCAAGGTGGTCGATCCTGAAACCGCCGTGCCAGAGACGAATAAGGCGCAGGTTGATAAAGCGCTGGAGCGTTTCGATAGCTTGCGTCACGCCGACGGCGCGATTGGCACTGCCGAATTGCGGTTGGAAATGCAGCGCACCATGCAAGAGGACGCAGCCGTGTTCCGCACCTCCAAGACGCTTAAGGAAGGCGTGGACAAGATGGATGCGATTGCGGGCAAGATGGATGACATCAAGGTCACGGATCGTAGCCTTGTGTGGAATTCCGACTTGATGGAAACGCTGGAACTGACCAACCTGATGCCCAACGCGCTGGCCACCATCGCCGGGGCAGAAGCGCGCACCGAAAGCCGCGGCGCCCACGCGCATGAGGACTTTCCAAAACGTAACGATGAGAAATGGCGTGTGCACACGCTCACCTGCATTGACGGCAAGTCTGTGGACCTGAGCTATCGTCCGATCATCGAAGCGCCGCTGACGAATGAGGATCAGGGCGGTATTTCGGTCAAGAAGATCGCGCCCAAGGAACGGACGTTCTAATGATCGACCTGTCGGCCCCAGCACCTGAAAAGGAACCGCGCCCAGACGGCTGGCCGCGTGCGCGGGGTCGGCATTATCTGGATGTTCTCGAACATCTCCACCATACGAAAACGCCGGAATGGTACCTTGAGATCGGGAGCGGTCGGGGGCATTCTCTGATGCGCTGTCCGGGACGGGCGATTGCGGTCGATCCGGCCTTTCGCCTTTCTGGTGATGTGATGGGCGAAAAGCCGGAATTGCATCTTCTGCGCCAGACCAGCGAGGCATTCTTTGCCAGTGGCAAAGCGCGTGAAGTGGCCCCGGTGATCGACATGGCGTTTATCGACGGGATGCACCTGTTCGAATACGTGCTGGACGATTTTATCGCCACAGAGCGGCTGTGCAGTGCTCATGGCACCATTTTGTTGCATGATCTCGTGCCGTTCTCGCCTGCTGCGGCAGAGCGTGAATGGGACACGTCGCGCACCAAGGGCTGGTCCGGTGACGTATGGAAGATGACGCTGATCTTGCGGGAATACCGGCCTGATCTGAGTTTTACCGTGATGAACCCGCGCCCTTGCGGCCTTGGCATGATCACTGGGCTGGACCCGGCAAACACGGTTCTGTCAGACGCCCGCGACGAGATCGTGGCGCGGTTCATGGACTCGACCATAGAGGCGATCGGCCCCCGCAAATTCGGCCGCATCATGAAGATGCAGGATGTCGATGAGGTGTTTCCCGAACTCAAAGAAACAGAGACCGCGCAATGAGCGGCAAGACGCAAGACATGAGAGCAGAGGCCCAAGCCGGTACGGGAACTGGTGCGGCTTTTGCTGACACGACATCGGACCCCAAGGAGGTTTGACATGGTACAACTGACGCTTCCCAAGAACTCGCGGATCACCAAGGGCAAGACATGGCCAAAGCCCGAAGGCGCGACAAATGTGCGAAAGTTCCAGATTTACCGCTGGACGCCGGATGACGGCGCGAACCCAAGCGTCGATACCTATTTTGTCGACATGGATAAATGCGGGCCGATGGTTCTGGATGCGCTGGTCAAGATCAAGAACGAGATTGATCCCACGCTGACTTTTCGCCGGTCCTGCCGCGAGGGGATCTGCGGCTCTTGTGCGATGAATATCGACGGCATCAACACGCTGGCCTGCATCTATGGGCTGGATGAGGTAAAAGGCGACGTAAAGATCTATCCTTTGCCGCATATGCCGGTGGTCAAGGATCTGGTGCCCGACCTCACCCATTTCTATGCACAGCATGCCAGCATCATGCCGTGGCTGGAAACCAAGACCAACCGCCCGGCCAAGGAATGGAAGCAGTCGATCGAGGATCGCGCCAAGCTGGATGGGCTTTATGAATGCGTGATGTGCGCCTCCTGCTCGACGGCCTGTCCGAGCTACTGGTGGAACGGCGACAAGTTCCTCGGGCCCGCAGCCCTCTTGCATGCGTATCGCTGGATCATCGACAGCCGGGACGAGGCGACGGGCCAGCGGCTTGATGATCTGGAAGATCCGTTCAAGCTGTATCGCTGCCATACGATCATGAACTGCGCCAAAACCTGCCCCAAAGGTCTGAATCCGGCAAAGGCGATTGCGGAAATCAAGAAGATGATGCTTGAACGCACGGTGTAATCCGCCGTTCAGTTGGTTTCGCTGTCGCCGTCAAGCAGGGCAAGAAGGCTGATCATGCGCTCAAGCTGACCGGGCTTGGCGCGGGCGCCCATAAACTCTGCAAGGGCGGTTTTATAGGTCATGGCCTGCCCACGCAGAACGTCATGGCCCAGGTCTGTGACGCAGATCACTTTTGACCGCTGGTCGGCTTGGTTTGTCACGCGAGAGATCAGACCTTTTGCCTCCATCCGGTCCAGCAGTCTGGACACCGCGTATTGAGGCAGGCCGAGGTCTGCCTCAAGCGCTTTGGCGGTTGAGGTGCCATTGGCCAAGGCGGTCAAAGCCTCGAATATGTCGAGTGATGGCAGGTCATTTTGCTTGAGCGCGGCATCAATGAGGGCGCGCCCCGTCGCATGAACCCGTGAAATCGCTTTCCATACAAGGCTGTGCTGAGGTATTTCATCTGACATGCGCCCGATATTGCAAGCATATGCATCGAAACGCAAGGCCATGACCCGTTCGGGCTGGCTCTATGCGGGATGGCACGAGACATGATCGTCGTGATCGGTCTTTTGGTGGCCTTTGTCCTGATCGTGATTTTTTCGAACCGCCGGACACGGGCGTGCCGCTGGCGCGAAGACCGCCGGGGCGACCTTGATGGGATGAAGAAATACAGGTGTGCGGCCTGCGGGGCAGAGGCCTATACCGAGACTGGGGCGCCGCCCTTGATTTGCCACCGATCCATATAAAGGAGAGCCGAGGATGAGCCGTGAACCAGCCGATGCCGAAACACGCCGCGCGGTGCCGCCCGTCATCTGCTATCCGACGGATGACCTGCCCCGGCCCGACCTTGGGCTATACACCCTAGCGAGGGCGGAGGCGGCAAAACTGGATGAGGTGCTGATCCCGGCGCGTGAGGCGCGATGTTTTCGGGTGGGTGCGGGGCAGTATTTTCGGATCACCAGCGTTGAGGGGCCTCAGGTCGGCGACCTGAACCTGTGGAACGCTGCCGACCTGTCGGAACGATTCTATTCCGGCAAGACCCGCGCGCTGCATGGCACGCATGTCACGACGGGTGACAGGCTCTGGTCCAGCTTTCCTGCGATGCGGCCTATGGCAACGATCACGGCTGATACGCTGGACTGGTACGGGATCGACAGTTTTGGTGGCTCTGTGCATGACGTGATCGGCACGCGCTGCGACCCCTATACCGGCAATCTCTTGGCGGGGTCGCAGTATCATCATTGCTGCCATTCGAACCTGACCCGTGCCTTGGTCGTGGAACTGGGGATAGGTCTGCAGGAGGCAGAGATGCATGTGCATGACGTGCTCAATGTCTTTATGTGTACAGGGTTCACTCGCGACACGGGGCAGTATTTCATGAAGGCAAGCCCGGTACGGCCCGGTGATCACATCGAATTCTTTGCCGAGGTGGACCTGCTGGGGGCGCTGTCGGCCTGTCCGGGCGGGGATTGTTCGACTGAGCATTCCAGCGACGCGGCCATGTGTCATCCGCTATTGGTCGAGATATTCGCACCAGAGGCAGGCAGCCTCGAAGGTTGGCAGAGTCCGCAGCGCAATGGCTATGATCGCAGTCATGGTGCGTAGATCGCTTACAGCTTGCTGCATGGTGCCAAAGAAAAAGCCCCGCGAAAGGCGGGGCTTTTCAAACTGAATTCAGAGGCGTTTCAGCCCTGACGCGCCTTAAAGCGCTTCTGGGTCTTGTTGATCACATAGACGCGGCCTTTGCGGCGCACGACGCGGCAATCGCGGTGCCGGTTCTTGAGCGAACGCAGCGAGTTCTTGACCTTCATCGGTCGTCTCCTTTGTCGCGGCGCGGGCCAGCGCCTGGGTTGCGGGTGTTCCGGCACAAGGGCCGAAACAGTGAATTCATGGTGGGCGATACAAGGTTCGAACTTGTGACCCCTTCGATGTCAACGAAGTGCTCTACCGCTGAGCTAATCGCCCATGAATACCGAGACGAAAAGGCCCCTAACGAATAGGGGCGCGGAAATCCGCGCCGGTAAGGGCGGTCTATAAAAGGAGTCGGGGGACGGATCAAGGGCTTTTAGAACGTCAATTTCGGTCTATGATATCGCAGAGGAGTATCCATGTCTAAACCTGCCTTCATCCTGACGCGCCCTGAGCGGCGAAGCACATCGGTCGTGTTCGCGTCTCCGCATAGCGGGCGGGCCTATCCTTGGTCATTTCTGCGTCGCACTGCGTTGAACGAACATGCGATCCGCAGTTCCGAGGATGCCTTTGTGGATGAGCTTTTCGAGACGGCGCCGCGTCATGGTGCCCCTTTTCTGACAGCCACTGCGCCGCGCGCCTTTGTCGATCTCAATCGATCCACCGAAGAGCTGGATCCGGCCCTAATCGAAGGCGTGAGCAAGCTGGGGCATAACCCGCGTGTTGCCTCGGGGCTGGGTGTGATCCCGCGTGTCGTGGCCAATGGCAAGGCGATCTATTCTGGCAAACTCAGCATGGCAGAGGCCAAAAGACGGATCGACGCCTACTGGACACCCTACCATCAAGCGCTGCATGCAGAGCTTGATCAGGCGCATGTGATGTTCGGCGAAGCGATTTTGATTGATTGTCATTCCATGCCGCATGAGGCGATGGATAGTGTCGCACGCACCGGTGTGCGCCGTCCCGAAGTGGTTCTGGGCGACAGATTCGGTGCCGCCGCCAGCGAGGCGGTGGTAGACCAGATCGAACAGGCGTTTACCTCGGCGGGGTTGGTGGTGACACGCAACACGCCCTTTGCAGGCGCCTATATCACTCAGCATTATGGGCGGCCCGTTCAGGGGCGGCATGCAGTGCAGATCGAGATCGACCGCGCACTTTACATGAACGAACGTTTGATCCGGCCCAACGGCAATTTCGCTGCGTTCAAGCATTTGCTGGATGGTGTGATTGCGCAAGTCGCCGCGATTGGCCGGTCCGAGACGCTGCCTCTCGCGGCAGAGTAATCCCTATCGAAGTGATCGGCCTTTAAGGATTGCGTCTGGACCGAAACGTGCACGGATCTGGTCCGTGGCACGTTCCGCCTGACCACGCTGACGGGCCTCTGGGTCCAGCAGATCACCGGACACTTCGGTCGCCGTTTCGGGCACAAGATCTGAAAGCCCGACGCCAAGCAGGCGGTAGGGCGCTTTATGCTCTACCTGATCGAACAGTCCGCGCGCTGTGCGGTAGATCGTATCGGCCAGTTGCGTCGGTTCACGCAGGGCCTGCCTGCGGGTCAGGAGAGAATGGTCGCTGCGCTTGAGCTTGAGCGTGACGACGCGGCCAGCGGTCGCCTTGGCCTTGGCCCGGTCGGCGACCTTTTCCGACAGGCGCCAGACATGCCCGTCAAGGATATCGGGGTCGGCCGTGTCTGTGCCGAATGTGGTTTCGTTAGAGATGGATTTGACCGGCGAATGCGCGGACACGCGGCGTTTGTCCTGTCCGCGCGCCAGATGCCACAGCCTGTCGCCCATCGAGCCGAAGCGCGCGACGAGATCTGTCCGGTCCCATCTCAGCAGATCGGAAAAGTGGCGAATGCCGGCACGCTCCAGCGCGCCCTTTGCAGACTGCCCGACGCCCCAGATAAGCGAGACAGGCTGATCGTGCAGAAATGCCGGCGTCTCTGCCTCGCCGATCACCGAAAAGCCGTGTGGCTTGTCGAGGTCCGAGGCGATTTTGGCCAGAAACTTGTTATGGCTGAGCCCGATGGAGCCGGTGAGACCAAGCTCGTCACGCATCCGTCGGATCAGCCGCGCCAGCATGACCGCAGGTGGCGCGCCATGCAGGCGGGCGGTGCCGGTCAGATCCATAAAGGCCTCATCTAGGGAAAGCGGTTCCACATCCGGCGTCATGTCCAGCATCATGGCGCGGATGGCGCGGGACACCTCGACATAAAGATCCATGCGCGGTTTTAGAATCACGGCGTCCGGGCACAGTTTGAGCGCCTGAAACATCGGCATGGCAGACCGCACACCACGAATCCGCGCAACATAACAGGCGGTAGACACCACGCCGCGTCGCCCGCCGCCGATGATCACCGGCTTGTCGGCCAGATCGGGGCGATCCCGTTTTTCAACGCTGGCATAAAACGCGTCGCAATCCATATGCGCGATGGACAGATCGAACAGCTCGTTATGGGCCACAATCCTTGGACTGCGGCAAGACGGGCATCGTGCGCCGATCTCAAAACTTGTCAGACAATCGCGGCAAAGGGCGGGCATGGTGTATAAGGTCCATGAGGTGGGCGGTAGGAGCCTACGAAATTCTGAGGCAAAGCGGAAGAATGACCGAACATCTCCGATTTCAAGGAGCGAAGCTTGCCCTGTTCCTCGGGGACCGCCTTGTCGTGATCCGGCGTGACGATATTCCCGGGCTTGCTTGGGCCGGGTATCTGGATCTGCCGGGTGGTGGCCGCGAGTCAGGCGAGACGGCTGAGGCTTGTGTCATTCGTGAGACCCAAGAAGAGCTGGGTTTGATGCTGACGCCTGAACAGCTCGTTTGGAGGCGGCATTACGTTGGCCCGCTAAGCGCATGGTTCTTTGCGGCGCACCTGCCCGAGACATGTGCCGCACAGGTGGTTTTCGGGGATGAAGGACAGTCGTGGCATCTGATGACGTCGGCAGAATATCTGACGGCCCCCGATGCGATCCCGCATTTTCAGGACCGCGTCCGCGACTATCTGCAGGACGCTGTTTCGGGCGAGGCGTTTAACCGGCGATTTCCTGCAGGATAGCCTGTGCTGCTGCCTTTGGGTCCTGCACAGCCCAGATCGGACGACCCACCACAATGTGATCGGCCCCGTCCCGCAAGGCGCTCGCCGGGGTGGCGACGCGTTTCTGATCGCCAAGATCAGACCCTAAGGGCCTGACGCCGGGGGTGACGATCAGCCGACCTTCGGCTTCTGGCAAGGCGCGGATCATCGCCGCCTCTTGTGGTGAGGCGATCACGCCGTCTGCCCCGGCCTCAAACGCGCGGGCGGCGCGGGTCGCGACCAGATCGGGGATCTTGCCCTCGGCGATAAGGGCGGCATCCAGATCGGCGCGATCCAAAGAGGTCAGCACCGTGACCGCAAGAATTTTCATGTCTGAGCCTGCAGCCCCTTCGCAGGCGGCACGCACCACATGGGGATCACCATGCACGGTCAGAAAATCCAGATCGAACTGCGCAAGGCCCCGCACCGCGGCCTCGACAGTCGCGCCGATGTCAAACAGCTTCATGTCCAGAAATATCCGCTTGCCATGGTCCTGTTTCAGCTCATTGGCGAGCGCGAGCCCACCGCCTGTCAGCATGCCAAGCCCGATTTTGTAGAAGGACACCGTGTCGCCAAGGCGTTCGGCGAGTTGCAACCCGGACAGGGCATTCGGCAGGTCGATGGCTACGATCAGACGGTCGTCGGACATGAGGCATGCACTCCAGAGATGAGACTCTGGCCTTGTTGCTGTTGCAGCATCTCAGGTCAAGGGTTGGCCGTCTAGGCGCACGAGGCGGCATGACCCGGTCGAAAGACGATCTCTTTCCCGGTTAAATGTGGCAGGCCATCTTGAACATCACAGGCCCGTTACCCATCTTAATTGCAAGGTCCCCGACCGCCGTACGCCTAATATTGGGTGCGCATTTGGGGTAACGCTTAACAAAAGGAGACACGGGATGGACTTGTCGAAGTTCACCGAGCGGTCACGCGGTTTTATTCAGGCCGCGCAGGTGATCGCCACACGGGAAAACCACCAGAAGCTGGCACCCGAACACATTCTCAAAGCTTTGATGGACGATCCAGAGGGTCTGGCCAGCAACCTAATCAAACGTGCCGGTGGCGAGCCGCAGCGCGCAGGTCAGGCGCTGGACCTGAGCCTTGGAAAGATTCCCAAGGTGACTGGCGATGCCGGGCAAATCTATATGGATGGCCAGACCGTCAAGGTGCTGGACGAGGCGGAGAAGATCGCCAAGAAGGCCGGTGACAGTTTTGTGCCGGTTGAGCGTATCCTGACCGCGCTTGCCGTGGTCAAAAGCCCCGCGCGCGATGCGCTGGAGCAGGGTGGCGTGAGCGCGCAAAACCTCAACGAGGCGATCAACGATATCCGCAAAGGACGCACGGCCGACACGGCCAGTGCCGAGGACACCTATGAGGCGCTTGAAAAATATGCCGCGGACCTGACTGCGCGGGCCGAGGAGGGCAAGATCGACCCTATAATCGGCCGCGATGACGAGATCCGCCGCGCCATGCAGGTGCTCAGTCGCCGGACCAAGAACAACCCGGTTCTCATCGGTGAGCCGGGCGTGGGCAAGACGGCCATCGCCGAGGGCCTTGCGCTGCGCATCATCAATGGTGACGTGCCTGAAAGCCTGCAGAACAAAAAACTGCTGGCGCTGGACATGGGCGCGCTGATTGCCGGGGCGAAATACCGCGGTGAGTTCGAGGAGCGGCTGAAGGCCGTGTTGAACGAGGTTACAGCCGCTGCTGGGGAAATCATCCTCTTTATCGACGAGATGCACACGCTTGTGGGGGCGGGCAAGGCGGATGGCGCGATGGATGCGGCCAACCTGATCAAGCCTGCGCTTGCGCGGGGTGAATTGCACTGTATCGGCGCGACCACGCTGGATGAATACCGCAAGCATGTGGAAAAAGACGCGGCCCTTGCGCGCCGGTTCCAACCGCTTGTGGTGGAGGAGCCCACCGTCGAGGACACCATCAGCATTCTGCGTGGTATCAAGGAAAAGTACGAGCTGCATCACGGCGTACGCATTGCGGACACGGCTCTGGTCGCGGCGGCGCAATTGTCAAACCGCTACATCACGGACCGGTTCCTGCCTGACAAGGCGATCGACCTTGTCGATGAGGCGGCCAGCCGCCTGCGGATGGAAGTGGACAGCAAACCCGAAGAGCTTGACGCGCTTGACCGCGAGATTTTGCAAAAGCAGATCGAGGCAGAGGCGCTCAAGAAAGAGGATGACGCGGCCAGTCGCGATCGCCTTGAGAAGATCGAGAAAGAGCTTGCCGAGATGCAGGAACGCTCAAGCGAGATGACCGCGCAATGGCAGGCGGAGCGTGACAAGCTTGCGTCAGCGCGCGACCTCAAGGAACAGCTTGACCGGGCACGGATCGATCTGGACCATGCCAAGCGTGAGGGTGATTTGGGCAAGGCGGGTGAGCTGAGCTACGGTGTCATTCCCCAGCTTGAGAAGCAGCTGAGCGAGGCCGAACAGGCCGAGCAAGAGGGCGTTATGGTCGAAGAGGCCGTGCGCCCCGAGCAAATCGCGCAGGTGGTCGAACGCTGGACCGGCATTCCAACGGCAAAGATGCTGGAAGGCGAACGCGAGAAACTGCTGTCTATGGAAACTGGCCTGCACAAGCGGGTCATCGGTCAGGACACTGCCGTCAAGGCGGTGGCGAATGCGGTGCGCCGGGCGCGTGCCGGGCTGAACGATGAGAACCGTCCGCTGGGATCGTTTTTGTTCCTTGGCCCGACAGGCGTGGGCAAAACCGAGCTGACCAAGGCGGTGGCTGAATTCCTGTTTGACGACGACAGCGCGATGGTGCGCATCGACATGTCCGAGTTCATGGAGAAACATTCCGTCTCTCGCCTGATCGGCGCGCCGCCGGGATATGTTGGCTATGACGAGGGCGGCGTTCTCACCGAGGCGGTGCGGCGCCGGCCCTATCAGGTGGTGCTGTTTGACGAGGTCGAAAAGGCACACCCGGAAGTGTTCAACGTGCTTTTGCAGGTGCTTGATGACGGTGTGCTGACCGATGGTCAGGGCCGCACTGTGGACTTCAAGCAGACGCTCATCATTCTGACGTCCAACTTGGGCAGCCAAGCGCTGAGCCAGCTGCCGGAGGGCGCGAATGGGGCGGATGCCAAGCGTGATGTGATGGATGCGGTCCGGGCGCATTTCCGGCCCGAATTCCTCAACCGTCTGGACGAGATTGTGGTATTCGATCGACTCAACCGCGATCAGATGGATGGTATTGTCGACATCCAGATGGCCCGCCTGATGAAGCGTCTGGAAAGCCGCAAGATCCGGCTGGAGCTGGATGACGCGGCCAAGACGTGGCTGGCAGATGAAGGCTATGATCCGGTCTATGGCGCTCGGCCACTCAAGCGGGTGATCCAAAAGGCGTTGCAGGATCCATTAGCCGAGGCAATCCTGTCGGGAGACATCCTTGATGGCACAATCGTGCCGGTAAGCGCAGGTGCCGAAGGTGTCATCATCGGGGACCGCGTCGGGAATACGACGCGCGACCGACCTGACGACGCGGTCGTTCACTGAAATATCAGCCCCGCCGGATCTGTCTGGCGGGGTTTTTCTTTGCTCTATGCGATGCCGGACATTGTTCTACGGGGTGAAATATTGGCCCCCGATTGTTTCCAATTAGATGACAAAACCACGAAATTGACACAGTTGTTGCTTAGATTTGCCCTAGGGCGCTATATTATCAAAAATAAGAAATATTGGTACGGCAGCGTGTCGATTTCACAGGTATAGCGCATTGGCATTGGTCGGGGTAATGACAGAGCAGGGCACGCAACATACAGAGATGCCGGCCACGCCGCGCTGGTTCGACGAGCTACGCCCCGGCGGCGAAGGCGAAGGATTTATCGAACGGCGTTTGCGTCATTCGCTGATGTTCGTACGCCGGCCCGTAAACCGTCTTTTGGTGACATTCGACAACCTCTCCAACGTCAATGACAATAGCCCTGAGCGTGAGCCTTGGGCATTCAAGTTCGCGCAAGACGTAAACATTTCGCATCTAGGCGTAATGGCCCATGTCGCGGACTGGTACCGTGACATCGAACTGATCGAACGATTTCAGGCTCTGGCGGCAGATGGCTTCTTCGACGGATACGACCGTGTCATATTTGCCGGTGTGTCCATGGGTGGCTTTGCCTCAATCGCTTTTGGATCTTTGGTGCCGGGCGCACATGTCGTGTCGGTCAATCCGCAAAGCACGCTCGATACAGATCTTGTGCCGTGGGAAACTCGCTACGAAGGCGGGCGTCGGCAGGATTGGACCTTGCCGTTGGCGGATGCGGCGGCGCTTACCTCAGGGCTTGGTCAGGTCAATATCTTTTATGATCCTTATCACAAGCTGGACAAACAGCATGTCTCGCGGTTCGCCGGGGATAATATCCGCGTTTTCCATTGCCGGCATTCCGATCACAAGACCGCAGTTTTTCTTCGCAAGATCGGCGCGCTGAAACCGGTGATGCAGGCGGCAATTTTTGATGAGCTGGACCCGATCGAGTTTTACAAGCTCTACCGTGCGCGGCGCGATCTGCGTTGGTACAAAAACCAGGTCACGGGGTACTTCAACGACCGCGGTCGCAATGAGCTGGCAGATGCCTTTGGCGTTGCCTTTCGAAAGCGTTTGCGCCGCGTCCAGCGTCAGCAGGAAAAGGCGATTGAGGCGGGTGAAACCGCGTCCGGTGAAGAGGACGCTTTTGCAGAAGCGGGCGACGCTTATTTTGACGAGCAGCCAGAGGCGGAGATCAAGCAGGAGGTGGTAAAGCCAGCAATTGTGCAGCCGCCCAAAGCCCGTGCGCCAAAGCCGAAAGCCGAGCCGAAAGAAGAGACGGAGCAAGAGGGTCGCCCGATGGGCGAACGCGGGAACGACCGCTGCGCGATTGTGACGACCATGAAGAACGAAGGCCCGTTCATGCTTGAATGGGTGGCCTATAACAGGGCGATCGGGTTTACCGATTTTGTCATCTTCACCAACGATTGTGCCGACGGCACCGACAAGATCGCGATGCGCCTCGAAGAATTGGGCGTTGCCCGGCATATGGAAAACAAGTTCAAGGCGGGTGCCAGTCCGCAGCGCGTGGCGCTGCGCAAGGTGCGGTTCATGGACATCTACGAGGAAACCGACTGGATCATCTGCGCCGATTGTGACGAGTTTCTCAATATCCGGGTGGGCGAGGGCCGGTTGCCGGACCTGTTCAAGGCTATCCCGGACGCTGATGCGATTTCGCTATGTTGGAAGTTGTTCGGCTGCGGCAGTCAGGTCGCCTATGAAGACAACTTTATCCACGAGCATTTTACATGGGGTGCGCCCGAAGGGTTTCGTGAAAAATATCGGGGACTTGGACTCAAGACGCTGTTTCGCCCCTCAAGGGCGATCCGTAAATTTGGCGTGCACCGGCCCAAATTCGATGGCCGTCCAGACGGGTTCATCTGGACCGATGCGGGCGGCAAGCAGATGCCTGAGAAATATTTCGATCTTGGCTGGTCCGCCTATGGTGATTTCAACCATGATTTCGCGCGCCTGCATCATTATGCCGTGCGGTCTGTCGACAGCTTCCTCGTCAAGCGTGACCGGGGCCGCACCAACCATATCGACCGGGATCAGGGCGTTGCCTATTGGGCTGACATGAACCTCAACATGGAGGAGGATCGGTCGCTGGTGCCTATGGCCGCGCGCACCAGGATCGAATTCGACAAGCTGATGGCCGACCCGGAGATAGCACGCCTGCATCAAGAGGCTGTTGCCTGGCACCGCGAAAAGATAGCCACACTCAAAGCCAGTGATGAATGGGCGGCGCTGCATGAACTGCTGCAAATGATCAACCGTTGTGGAGAGATGCCGGTCAACCGTGAGCAGCTGCTTCAGGATTTGGCTGCGGAATGACCGCACGGCCCTACATTGTTCTGCATGGCGGCTTTCACAAGACGGCCACCAGCCACATTCAATCCATGCTGGCCCGCAATTCCAAAATGCTTGAGCGCGAAAGCATTAGCTATGTGCATCACCGTGATACGCGCAAGCGCCTGACCGTGCCGGTGCAGTGCAATGTCTACAATGCGCTTGGCATGGACTGGGACCCAAAAACCTCGGACGAGGAATTGCGCGAGATGACAGGCGCGTTTCTGGCTGAGCTTTGTGCCGAAAGACCCAAGCGGCTGATCCTGTCGGACGAAAACATGGCTGGCCATTGCGGGCATTGCGTCAAACGCGGCGTTCTTTATCGCTGGCGGCGTCGCCTGCTGGAGACCTTTGCCGGGCAATTTGATGGCTCTGTTAATGAGGTGCATCTGGGCCTGAGAAACTACGCTGATTTCTTCGCCTCGGCCTATGTTGAATACTTGAGGTCCGTGACTGGTCAATGGTTCGTGGATGAGCGGATGATGCGCCGTCAGGTGCTGGAGAATATGCCAAGTTGGCACAACATCCTCAAATCCGTCATCACCCTGTTTCCCGGAGCCAAGGTCTATGTCTGGCGCTATGAGGATTTCCGGCAGATGGATCTCAGGATTCTGGCCAATCTTTGCGGGCCGGGTGTGGACACAGCGAAGATGCAAGAGCCGAAAGACCGCAACAAGCGCCCCACAGCAAGCGGGCGAGCCGTGGCGGAGCTGCTTCAGCTCATTCACAAGGACGGCGCGGATAGCGCGCTGGAAAAACGCGTCGCGCTGCAAGAGCAATATCCACGCGGGCCGGACTATGGCGGGTACGATCCCTGGACCAAGGCAGAGCGCGCGCATCTGACACGAATGTATGACCGCGACATCGCCGAGATACGGGCCAATCCCGATATCACCCTGATCGAGGTCGAGCATGCCTGACCCAGATCTCCGGCAAAAGAAAACCCAGTGACGGTGCGTAGGCCCGTATTGAGCAAGCGAGTACGAATATGACCAAAGATTACGAGATCGGGATGCTCTGGGTCGAAGGCCCCCTGAGTTATGTCGAGGTGCTGTGCATACAATCCTTTCTGGATGTCGGGCACCACGTAAAGCTGTACCATTACAAAGACGTCCAGAACGTGCCCGACGGGGTCGAGATGGTGCATGGTGACGCGGTGCTCAAGATCGACTCCTTTTTGCAGCATGGAAAAACTGGCAGCCTCGCGCTTTTCTCGGATGTGTTCCGCTATCACTTGCTGCAACAGAATGATCGCATGATCTGGGCCGACCTCGACGCCTACTGCGTCAAGCCGTTCGAGACCAAAACGGGACATTTCCACGGGTGGGAATCCCCTACGCATATCAACGGCGGTGTGCTGGGTCTTCCGCGGGACAGCGATACGCTGGGTCAGCTTCTTGAAATGACCGAGGATGAATACGGCATTCCCGAGTGGTACCCGGATGAAAAAAAAGCCGCGTTGCAAAAGCTCAAGGACGAGGGCAATCCCACCCATGTGAGAGAATTTCGCTGGGGTGTATGGGGGCCGCAGGCCGTTACCCATTATCTGTTGAAGACAGGTGAGGCGAAACATTCGCTTCCGGTCGCAGGTCTGTACCCCGTCAGCTTTCGTGACCGGCGGCTGATGATGCGCGAACGCGCCCGCGACAAAGTCATCAACATGATGAACGAGGATACGTATTCAGTCCATTTCTACGGGCGACGGGTGCGCGAATTTCTGTCGACGAACGGGGGCATGCCAGAGCCGGGCAGCTGGATGGACGAGATGCTCGCAAAACATAGGATTGATTGCGACGCTGCGCCTGTTCTGTCGCGGCACGAAAAAGAAAAGCTGAAACAGGAAGAGGCTTTGGGAAAGGTCAGGACCGCGCCGCGTGGGCCAACTGGCAAGGGTGGGGAAAACCTTACGGCGCTTGCTGATAAATATGGGTCTGACAAAGGTTCGACCAAGCACCGCTATACTGAACTGTATCACATGCTCTTTCATCCATACCGGCAGCGCAAGATCACGTTTCTGGAAATGGGTCTTCTGATTGGCGGACCAGAGCAAGGCTATGACAAGGATCGGGAAACCAGCGATTTGCCTTCGATCCGTATGTGGCTGGAGTATTTTCCCAAAGCCCAGATCCACGGGCTGGATGTGTCGGATTTTTCATGGTTCGAGCATGAGCGGTTTACGTTTCACCGCTGTGACATGGACGACCGCGATGAAATTGCGGAATCCATCGAAGAGATCAGCCCGGCGCCTACCATCGTGATCGACGACGCCAGCCATGCCAGTCATCATCAACAACAGGCTTTCCTCGAAATCTTTCCCCGGCTCGAGTCGGGTGGACTTTATGTGATCGAGGATTTGCGCTGGCAGCCGGAAACCTACGAACAACCGGGTATAACCAAGACGGCGGCCTTGTTCCGCAGCTGGCTTGAGAACGGGGTATTCGAGCATTCTGACCCGCGTGTCGCGAAGGAATTCAATGTGCTTTCAGAAGATATCTCTGGCTGCATTGTGGAAACCGCCCGGTACAAGAAAAACCGCAAGGATCAGGTGGCGGTGATCCACAAGAAATAAAACGGGGCGATCGCCATGACCGCCCCGAAACCGTGCCGATAGGATAAGGTTCGTTATTCGGCGGGCATGATGACGCCGTCGATGACATGGATGACGCCATTCGAGGTCTCGATGTCGGCGGTTACGACATTGGCGCTGTTCACCGTTACGCCACCTTCGGTCATGATCGTGACGTCGCTACCCTCGACAGTCGTGGCGGTCATGTCATTGCTCAGATCGCCCGACATCACCTTACCCGGAACAACGTGATAGGTCAGGATTGCGGTCAGCTTATCCTTGTTCTCGGGCTCAAGAAGGGTTTCCACGGTGCCCTCGGGCAGTGCTGCAAATGCGTCGTCTGTCGGCGCAAAGACTGTAAACGGTCCTTCGCTCTTGAGTGTGTCGACAAGACCCGCCGCCGTGGCCGCGGCCAGCAATGTCTCGAACGAGCCTGCCTCAGCGGCGGTGTCGACGATATCTTTCTTCATATCGCCTGCGATGGCTGTGGTGCCGGTGATCAGGGCCGCGGTGCTGAGTGCGAGATAAGTTCTGCGAAGCATAGTGTTTCCCTCCGAAGGATTACAACGGATGCCCGTCGTCGGACATCTACACGTTAGACGAACGAAAATGAGCTTTGGTTCACGGGGGATTTCCGCCGGCCTTGTTTGACGAAACGAACTCTGCGCCTAAGCCAGCGTCCCTGACGATTTCCACTCAAAATCTTGTTATTCAGCGTGAGTTTTCGTTAGCCGATTGAGCACGGCTGTGGTGCGGACAAAACTGTCGCGTGGGGTCTGAACCTTTTGCACTGCGCCGTCGAAAAAGGCGCGGCACCGGATCGTTTCAAACTCCCACGTCTTCGTGAGACAGGTTGTTTTGTAGATACGTGGCGGGATGTTTAGGTCACGTTACAGATGATGACCGCCCGTTACAGGAGAGACGCATGGCATACCGGTGGAAAAACGACCTTACTGATCGCGACGTGACCGACGAGGCGGTGTATCTCAATCGCCGCCAACTGCTGGCAGGTGCGGCGGCGGGCGTCGGTCTGGCGGGCATTGGCGGCATCGCCCATGCGTCAGAGCTGGAGCCGACAAGCTGGGAGGATGTAACCAGCTACAATAATTACTATGAGTTCGGCACCGGCAAGGACGACCCGGCGAAATATGCGCATCGCCTGACTGTCGCGCCATGGTCCGTGCAGATCGACGGATTGGTAGAGCGCCCCGGCGCGTATGCGTTTGAAGACATCATTTCCAAGATGACAATCGAAGAGCGGATATATCGGTTTCGCTGCGTCGAGGCGTGGTCGATGGTTGTGCCTTGGAACGGATTCGAACTGGCCGATTTGCTGGACATGGCCGGCGTACAATCCGGGGCAAAATACGTGGCGTTTGAGACCGCGCTGCGGCCGGATGAAATGCCCGGCGTCGCCCGCCCCGTTCTGGACTGGCCCTATGTAGAGGGTCTGCGTCTGGACGAGGCGATGCACCCCCTGACCATGATGGCGACGGGCATTTATGGTCGCGAGATCCCCAAACAGAACGGTGCACCGCTACGGTTGGTGGTGCCATGGAAATATGGGTTCAAGTCAATCAAGTCGATCGTCCGCATCACCCTGACCGAGGATGAGCCGCCGACAAGCTGGAATAAATCAAACAGCCGGGAATATGGATTTTACAGCAACGTGAACCCACAGGTGGATCACCCACGCTGGAGTCAGGCAAGCGAACGCGTGATCGGCTCGGGCCTGTTTGCCAAGCGGCAAGATACACTGATGTTCAATGGCTATGCCGATGAGGTCGCGTCCCTTTATGCCGGCATGGATCTGGCAGAGAATTTCTGATGACGCTGGTGGATCGCATCAATACAGGGCTGCGGCGAGTGCCGGCGTGGCCTCTTTACCTGATCAGCGTGGTTTATGCCGCGTGGCTGTTCTGGCTTGGCATCACTGGCGGGCTGGGCGCAGACCCGGTCAAAAAGCTGGAACATGCCTCGGGTGAACTGGGGCTCTACCTGCTGATCGCGGGGCTGTGCGTGACGCCTCTGCGTCGTGTTGTCGGTCTCAACCTGATGAAGTTCCGCCGCGCCATTGGGCTTGCGTGTTTTTTCTTCATCACATTGCACCTGCTCGCTTGGGCGGTTCTGGATGTGCAGCGGCTGGACCGGGTCTGGGCCGACATCGTCAAGCGCCCCTATATCACGGTGGGCATGGTTGGGTTTTTGCTGATGCTGCCTCTGGCTCTGACGTCCAACAACTGGTCTGTGTGGCGGCTGGGGCCACTGTGGAACAAGCTGCATCTGCTGGTTTATCCCGCAGCGATCCTCGGGGGCGTGCATTACCTGATGCTGGTCAAGGGATGGCAGGTGCGTCCGATGATCTTTCTTGCGGTGACCGCCCTGCTTGTTTTGTGGCGCTATCGGCCAAGTCAGCTGCGTCGCAAGATGTCGTTCCTGCGCACGCCCTTACGCCAGTCCTGAGAGGTTGGCGTGTCGGATCACGGGTCAGGTCGAAAAGCGCGAGCGAGTCGCGGGTGATTCACAGGCATTATGGACGCAGACTCGGGGGCTATCCTGTGGATAACTGCAATATCGCGGATGTGACGCAGGGTCAGTCAGGATGCAGGTCCAGGCCAGTATGTGCGCATGTTATGCGAGTTCATAAGCAAGGCCTTGAAAAACAGGGTAAAAATGAATTTACGAAGAAAAAATGACATTTCCTAAAAAAGGGGGTTGCGGCCTTCGGGTTCTAACCGTAAATACCCCTTCACCGGCGGCGCTGAGGCGCGGTTGGGACGCTCACCGGGCCGCAAGGCAACGAGGCGCAGACAAGAAAATTCGAGAGGTAATGAGGCGGGGCGCGCCAAGAGTTA
>CBFHML010000011.1:0-7006 GCA_965656855.1 Roseovarius sp. | reverse complement strand
CCGGTTCGGAGTTCCGGGATGGCCTTCGGGGAAACCGGCAACACCGATGCCGAAGCCGCGCGGGTCGGGGTGATTGCTGCCTTCGGAAAATTTCTTGATGAAGCGGACGAGATCGGCGGCCAGCTCCTGTGTTCTGATAGCGCGTGTCAGGGTTAGGCGCGTCGTCCACGCGGTGCCCGGCGGGCTTTGCTCAAACGTCCATGTCCCGAGGTGATGACCGGTATCGGCCACGGCCAGCCCCGCTGCACCAATGAAACCGGCGGCGGCCCCGGCACGGGCCAGAGGTGTCAGGCCAAGACGCGCCCATGCCAACAATCCAGCGCGGAGTCCGACAAAAAACAGGCCCGTCAAAAGACCGGCCGCCACAACGGCCAGCGCCGTCTGCGCCATACCGATACTGTCGCGCAAAAGCCCAAGCCCCGCCTTGATGAGAAAGAGATCAAGAATGGGATCAAAAGGCCGGGCATAGGCCAATTCCGTCGCATAATCCGCCAGTTTCAAAAGTGTTATGGCAACCAGCAGAATGGCAATCGCCGTCACCACGCCGCGCAGGCGACCAAGGGCCAGCACCAGAAACAAAATCGCTGGTAGCTCCAACGGGAAAAACAGCAGTGCGGCCGGTGTCATGTAGACCGGGTGATTGGGCAGGATCAGCACGGCAAAGACCAGCCCCGCCCCCATCAAAAGAAGCAACGCTCGTGTCATCCGCGCCTAAGCAAAAGCCAGACCGTATCGGCGGTAAAGGAGTAGAGCAGCAGACCAGACGCGATCAGCGACACCGCCATGTCGAGCCCACCGATATTGCCCGGCAAGGTGAGGAAAATCAGTGCGCCGATCTGGACGGCACAGATCGCCTTGCGGCGCAGCGACATGGGCAAGGGCGCGTTCAACACGGGCGACAGGCTGCTTGCCAGAATAAAGACATAGCGCAGATATCCAAGGATCAGGATCTCGGGCCCGACCGCCCCTGACAAGAGCAACCATGTGGCAAGGATCGCGCCAAGCGCCGCATCCGTTTCCATGTCGAACCGCGCCCCAAATCGCGACTCCAGCCCGGCTTGGCGCGCCAGATACCCGTCCACGCCATCGAGAACAAACGCCGCCACGGCAAGACCGAACACGACCCACGGCGAGATCGCCCCGGCCTCGAACAGCGACCCAAAGAGCAGCGCCGTCAGCGCAAGCCGCGCCATCGTCACGATATTGCACAGACCCAGCTCTGCATGGGGATAGACCCGCCACAGACCCTGCCCCACAACCACCATCGCGACGCCATAGGCGCCGATCGACCACAATGGCATCGTGTAAAGATAAAGCGCGGCTGGCACCATTACGGCGCCCAGCACTACGGCGATCGCGCCGAACTCTATCAGAGCCGCGCCGGGTCCGGGTGATTTGCCAACACGTGTCGGGCTGCTTTCGACCATTTGTATTCCCTTGCTATCCATCAAGACCTAGCGCGCAGGCCCGCCTGTTCCAGAGAAGAGGCGGGCCGACCCTGTCTGGTCAGGCGTCTGGCAAAAGCGCGACATTGGCGGTGATCGGCAAATGGTCCGACGCCGCGCGCATCCGCGCCGAGCGCAGCACACGCGCCTCTGACACGGCGCCCTTGCGGTTGGTCATGATGCGGTCCAGCGGCAAGAGCGGCCAACGGGACGGAAAACTGCGCCGCACAGGCCCGTAAAAGCGCTGCCCGACCAGCCAGTCGTGGAACATGACCCCGCCCCACGGCCGCCATTCGTTGAAATCGCCCAGAAACACCGTCTGCATAGCCGGGCGGCGGCTCAGGTACTGGCCGATAATGCGCATCTGCGCGACCCGCAGCGGCTGGCTCAGCGACAGATGGGTGGAGATGAGGCGAAATTCGCGCTGTCCCTGCCGCGCCTCGATGCTGACGGCCCCGCGATGACAGTGCCCCGGCAGGTCGATCACGTCACGATGCACAGGCGTAAATTCGGGATGCAGGAACAGGATCGTTCCAAGGAACCCGCCGCTTTGCGGCCCCCATCGCAGCGCGTCGTCCGCGTGCTGATATGTCAGGCCGGTGTCACGGCTTATGCCCTCAAGATCAAGGATACGACCATGCGGGCGGCAGTCCTCATCTGCCTCCTGCAGGGCCAGCACATCCAGACCAAGCGGCGCCATGTCGCCTGCAATGGCCGCGCGGATGCGGTCCGGGTCAACCCGGCCATCGGCACCCTTTGCCCGGTGGATGTTCCAGCTGGCACAGCGGATCATCGGGGGGTCCATCACGCCCGTGTCATTTGCAGAAAATCGGTGTTGATCTACCATTTGTTCCGTCAAACCCTGATCCAATCCACCCCGCCAAAGGAGTTACCATGCGCATTCCCCTGATGACAGCCGCCCTCGCCGCGTTCCCGCTTGCCGCGCAGGCCGAGATGGAGTTTTACGAACTTGATCCGGCCCATACCGTCGTCTCGTTCACCGTCGATCATATCGGCTATGCCAAGACGCTCGGGATTTTTGGCACCGTCGCGGGCAGTTTTTCCTACGACATGGACACGCAGGACTTGGCCGATGTCGAGGTCACCATCGACGCCGCCAGCGTAAACACCTTTCACGAGGCCCGCGACGGTCATGTCCGCGATGGCGACTTTCTCGATGTCGACGCCCATCCCGAAATCACCTTTGTCGCCGATGGCGGCACCGCGACCAGCGACACCGCAGGCACCGTCACGGGCGACCTGACGATCCTTGGCACCACACAGCCGGTCACGCTTGACGTCACCCTGAACAAGGCGGCGGAGTACCCCTTTGGTCACAAGCGCTTTACGCTTGGCCTGTCGATGGAGACCAGCATCAAGCGCAGCGATTTCGGCATGATGTACGCGGTCGAGAACGGGTTGGTCGGCGACGAGGTGCAGATCAACATCGAAACCGAGGCCATGAGACTGGACTGAAGCCTGCGCCCCCCGGCCTGTCAAAGATGGCATTGGCCGGGGGGCAATACTACGCGTGATCAGTCGCAAGCCGGGCACGCCTCTGCCGTGCCCGCGCAACCCGGTCCTCGGGGATGTCGAACAGGCCCAGCGCCATCGACCAGCGGCTCAGCCCCGGCAGCGTCGACAGCACGGCCAGCGGGATCGCCAGCACAAAGGCCAACAGGATCGGTGTGGCAAACCACAGCGCCCAAGGCGCAACACTGCCCAGCCACGCCATAAGCGCAAGACCCAGCACCGTATGTGGCCAGAGCGCGCGAGCGGCCTCTGGCCAGCGCAGGGACTTGCGGTCGCGCTGCTGCACGTCCCAGCCGATCCGACGCCCCAGCAAAAGCCCGGCCATGAAAATCGCCAGCGACAAGGCCACGACAGGCGCGGTGAGCATCGAGAACACGATCTCGGCCACGCCACCCGCAATAACGCGCCCCCGTCCGCCATACGCCTCGGCGCGCGTGGTGTGGCGCAGGACCTGCGCCAGCCCCATCAGCTTTGGCATGAGCGTAAAGGTCATCAGCAGCGCGAAAAAGCCCAAGCCCACCCAGATCGGCACCGATGACATCTGCACGTCGCTGCCCGCAAGCACGGCCCCCGACAGCACAAACACCATCCACGCGGGCGCGCTGACATACATCATGATCGCCAGAAACAACTGCACGCGGCTCAGCGGCAAAAGGCCCGGCATGGTCAAAAGCCGCAGATACTGCATGTTGCCGTTCATCCAGCGCAGTTCGCGGCGGATGAAATCCACAAGGCTGGGCGGGTTTTCCTCTCGGCTGTCGCTTTCCTCGGCCATCACGCGCACCTCAAAGCCCGCGCGGCGCATCAACACCGCCTCGACCTGATCGTGGCTCATGATTGCGCCGGATAACGGCCCACGACCGGGCAACACCGGCAGCATGCAAGCCTCTGCGAAAGGATGCATGCGGATGAGCAGGTTGTGCCCCCAATTGGGGCCGCAATCGCCCTGCCACCATGCCGATCCCAGCGTATAGGCTCGCATGCCATGGCGCATCCCGAATTGAAAGGCGCGGGTAAAAAAGGTGCGCGACGGCAAGCCTGTCACAAGGCTTTGCAGCATGCCGATCTCGGGGCTGGCCTGCATGACACGCACCATGCGGAACACGGTCTGCGCGCCCATCTCACTATCGGCGTCGAGCGGCAGGAAATAGGTATATTCCCCCTCACAGCGATGCACGAATTCCGCGATATTGCCCGCCTTGAAACCGCTGTTGTCGGTGCGGCGGCGATAGCGGATATCGGCCTCGGGGCAAACCGCCTGCCACGCCGTGACCAGCGTTTCCTCGCGTTGCGCGATGATGTCGTCGTCGGTGTCGCTCAGGATGTGAAAGCCGAATTGCTCATGCCATGGGCTGCGCGCAATCTCGTGCTGTAGCTTGCGCAGCCGCGCAATAGAGGCGTCTGGATCCTCATTGCGCAACGCCATGACGATGGCCGTGCGCGCTTGGATTTCCTCTTGTCCTGTCACGCGGGCCAGCGCTGGTGTGACGACCTCTGCCGCCGCCTTTTCAAAGCGCCGGTCGAGCGCAAAGCCGATCAGACTGTTCCACAGGCCAATCGACAGCCATGGCAGCGTCAGCGCATAGGCCCCCAGCATGATGATCTCGCCGATGACAAACCCCTGAGTGCCAAGGATCGCCACCATGACGCCCATAAGCAAAAGACAGGTCACAGCATTGAGCCCGACAACCAGCCGGCGCCGCCGGACAAGCGGCATCGCCTCCCAGCGGGACGCCACGCGCGTCTCGGGGGGCAGATACTCTGTGTGCTCAATGTCCTTCATATCAAAAACCAATCTCGCATTTCTATTCACCTTGTTCTTGGTGTTCGGCACCAAAACATCCAGTGACTATTTCGTGACTTGACCCGTCACGACCCTGAAGCGCGGGCAATCAGTTGATATCCGCCGAAAATCCGGGCGGTTTTGCGCCCATCACGCAATCAAAGAGCACATCAGAGCCTAAAGAGACCACATGCGTCTCGGGGCGCATGGCCTCTGACAGGGCATTGACGGGGTTGGGCATGGTCAGGCTTTGCTGTCCGGCCCCGATCAGCAGCGGGGCCACCGCCACATGCAGCCGCGTCAGCAGACCGGCCTCCAGAAAGCGGGCGATGGTGGTGCCGCCGCCTTCGATCATGATGGCGCCAAGGCCGGTGGCGCGCAGCGCAGTCAGGATATCCGCCGCCTCCAGCATACCGTCGCGGGGCGCAAGCTGGATCACCTCCACCCCATTGGGGCGGGGCCGGTCCACCGCCTGCACCACGATGCGGCGCACGCCTTGGGTTTGCAAAAGAGGCGCATCATCGGGCAGACGCCCTGTCGGGTCCACCACGATGCGCGCCGGGTTCGCCCCCTCGCACAGGCGCACCGTCATGCGGGGCCGATCATGCAGCGCAGTGCGCACACCGATCACGACCCCGTCGACAAGAGCACGCATCCGGTGCAGATGCGCCAGACCATCGGGGCCGGACACGTCCTTTGCATCGCCTGATACGGTCGCGATCCGCCCATCCAGCGACTGACCGATCTGCGCCACGACCGCCGGTTCGGGCTCGCGCCGCGCTAGGGGCGCGTAAAGATCAAAGGCTGCCTGCTCTCCCATGCTCCAATCCGGATCATCGGCACAGGCATGGCCTTGCCGCAGATCCAGCAACCGCGTCCAGACGCGTTGGGTGACATCAACCTGTTGCATTTGTCGCCCCGCCTTTTGTGCCCGCAGGCAAGGCCAGCAGATCACCATGCCCGATCACGCAGGCAGAAGCCGCGGCCCCCGCACGCCGCGCAGCCCCCCAATCGGCGGCCCCCGGAAATCCCGCCTCATCAGCGGCTGTGGCGATGCCTTCAACCAAGGCCTCTTGGAGCGGTGCATCCTGCGGGCCAAGGTGCCATGGGCTATCGGCCTGCATCACCTTGAACCCCGCGCGCTCTAGTATCGCGGCGCTGTCGGCTGTGGCCCTCGGGCCAAGCGCCGGGCCAAGCCCCTTGTCGCTTTGCTGATGGGCGTTGAACGCACGCGTCACCCCCTCATCGGCAGGCATCGCGGGGTCCCAGCGCATCTGCCCATCATAGGACAGCGCCGCGTAGAACGGCACGTTCAGCCGCGCAGCCAGCTTTTCGACCCACGCGGCCGACACCAGATCCAACAGGGCCGACGCGGTCACAAGGGTCACATCCTGCAGCGGCAGGTCATCCAGATCCGTAATATCCAGCAGAACCGTGCTGGCGCCCGGCCCGGCAGAGAGTGCGGTGCGCCCCAAAAGCGCGCGATCACTGTCCACCAACCGCCATTGCGTGCCTTGGGGCAGATGCGCCTTCATCGCGCGTACCGTCGATCCGGTGCCACAGCCCAGATCAAGGATCACCGGCGCAGGACCAGCGGCGTCCACCGCCCGGGTCAACAGATCTGTGTCACGCGCGGCATGATCCGCCGGTTCGCGCAAGGCCAGCCATTCGGCGGAAAATCCCATATCAGATGTCGCCCTCGTACCAGGCGCGGGCGATATGGCTTTCATGCAGCAGTATGCGCAACTTCTTGACGCGCCCGCCATCGTTCAGACGGCCCTCGCGGACAAAACCGGCCATCTGGTCAAAGATATGCTTGCACAGGAATTCCGTTGTCGTGAACTTGCCCGCAAAATCAGGTATTTCATCAAGATTCTTATAGCGCAGCGGGGCCAGCACCTCGCCCAGCGCCTCGGTCGCCAAACCGATATCCACCACCAGCCCGTGATCGTCGATATCCTCCGTGAAAAAGGCGGTATCGACGGTAAAGGTTGCGCCGTGCATCCCCTGTGCCGGACCAAAAACCGGATCGGGGAGCGAATGGCTGACCATGATGTGATCGGTGACTTCTACGGCGAACATGTGAATTCCTCAGTTTGATTGAAAACGAATACGGTGACACAGCGTGTCGGGGTCAGACAGGATCGCGCCATAGCGCGCGGCTAGATCCTCGAACGGCGTCTCGCCAGAAATCAGCCGGTCAAGCACCGGATCGCGCAGCAGGTCCAGCGCCTTGGCCATCCGG
>CBFHML010000010.1:0-4396 GCA_965656855.1 Roseovarius sp. | reverse complement strand
GCGTTGTATATGCCAACGACAAATGAATAAATTCTTTAGGGTTGTGGAGGTTTGCGTGCCATTCAATTCAAAATAGAAATTGCGCAGCATCGCGGCAACGGCGGCGATCAAAGAGACGTTAACACGTCTGGCGTAGCTTGAGCGAATCGCCGCAAACGCGATCTTTGCTCTGCCCCACCAACCCGAGTGCCCGTAGTATGCGCCTGTTTACCTTTGCCACCCTGATGCCTGCAGCGCTTCTTGCGCTGGCCGCTTGGTTGGGCGGAATCTGGCCTTGGCTGGCGCTGGGCTATCTGACGGTTCTGGTCTTTTCGCTGGACAGCCTGATCATAGTGGAGGCGCGCAATGCCGCGCCCGAGGCGGAATTTCCCGCCGCGGACAGGCTCCTGCTTGTGCTGGGCGGGGTCCATTTCGCGCTGATGGCAGTGGCGCTCTGGGCTGTTGCCGGGTCCAGCGGGCTTAGCCCGACAGAGGCCGCGCTGACCACGATTGCGACCGGGCTCGTCTTTGGCCAGATTTCGCACCCTGTGGCACATGAGCTCATTCACCGCGGCGCCCGCGCCAAGACTCTGATGGGCCGGCTGATCTATACATCCCTGATGCTGGGCCATCACGCCAGCGCGCATCTGCGCGTGCATCACGTCCATGTCGGCAGCGATGCGGACCCCAACAGCGCCCGTCCCGGTGAGGGGTTCTACCGCTTTGCAGTGCGCGCCAGCGTGCAATCCTTTCGCGCCGGGCTGCAGGCTGAGACCCGCCTGCGAGCAGGCACCTCGCGCAGTCTTCTGTCGCATCCTTACACGCTTTATCTGGCGGGTGGTCTGATCCTTCCTGCCGCGATCACGCTCTGGGGCGGGTCGCTCGCGCTTGGGGCTTACCTGTTCATGGCCCTCTACGCGCAGGTGCAGATCCTGATGTCGGATTACGTGCAGCATTATGGCCTGCGCCGTCAAACCCTGTCCAATGGTCGGCTGGAGCCTGTTGGCCCCCAGCATTCATGGAATGCACCGCATTGGTTTTCATCCGCCCTGATGCTCAACGCGCCGCGCCATTCCGACCATCATGTCACGCCCTCACGCCCCTACCCGGCGCTGCAGCTGGACGAGGCGGATATGCCTGTTCTGCCCTATCACCTGCCTTTCATGGCGGCGATCGCGCTGGTCCCGCCGCTCTGGCACCGGATGATGCAGAGCAACCTGCGTCGCTGGCAGGGCGTCGGGCTGCCGCGTTCGGCAAGGGCCGCAATCGTCACACCCGGCGAATGATCCGTTGATCCACCCCCTTGGCCTCTGCCACTATGCCTTTATGAAACACCTGATCTGCCTTGTTGCGGCCTGCCTGATCTGGCTTGCACCCGCTGCCGCTCAATCCACGATGGATGCGGCGGAGTTCGATGCCTATACACGCGGTAAGACCTTTTATTTCGGGGCGAACGGCGCCGCCTACGGGGCCGAGGAATACCTAGAGGATCGTCGTGTGCGCTGGTCTTTTCTGGATGGCAAATGTCAGGAAGGCTATTGGTACGAGGAAGATGGGTTGATCTGTTTCGTCTACGAAAACAGATCCGAACCGCAATGCTGGAGTTTTGAACGTACGCCCGAAGGGCTGGTGGCGCGGTTTCGCAATGATCCCGCACAGACCACGCTCTACGAGGTCGAGGCCACCAACGAACCCCTGATGTGTCTGGGGCCTGAAATCGGCGTCTGACCCCGCCTCAGAACAGGCTGCCTTGCTCCGGCGCCTTCGGTTTGGGTGTCGGCTTGGGCTTGGCGGATTTCGTTGGCTTTGAAGCCGGCGCTGCGCCCGCTGCCCCGACGGTCATCCGCCCATCGGCGAATTCTATTTCCAGCGCGCTGGCCTGCGCCGCCCCGGTCTGTGTCGTCACCACCGCGCCATCGCCGCGCACCACGGCATAGCCACGTTCAAGCGTGGCCTTGTACCCAAGCGTTTCGCGCAGGCGGTCGGCGCCATCCAGCTTGTCTCGCAGCCCCGCGATCTGGCGCGCGCCCACGCGTGACAATTGCCCGACAAGCCGGTCATATTCGCGCCGTTTCTGCGCCACCTCGCGCCCCAACGCCCCGATATTCAGCCGCGCCGCCGTATTCGCCAGCCGCCGCCTCTCACCATCCAGACCCGCGCGCAACAGCGCCGGGCGCAGCACGCCCGCGCTGCGCGTCAGCTGCAATTCGCGCGTCCGCACCAAGGTCCGCAACGCAGAGGGCAGCCGGTCGCCCACCGTGTCGAGCCGCTGGCGCGCGCCTTCGGTCAGGGTCTCGGGGCGGGGCAACGCACGAGCCAGATCGCGCAACCGCTGATCGCGGGCACGCACCTGTCCCGACAGCGCCTGCAAGAGCCGCGCCCCCTGCCCGTCGAACCAGTTGAGCAGATCCAGCCGAACCGGCACCGCAAGTTCGGCCGCTGCCGTGGGCGTCGGCGCGCGCAGATCGGCCGCGTGGTCAATCAGCGTGGTGTCCGTCTCATGGCCCACCGCCGAAATCAGCGGAATCTCCGAGGCCGCCGCGGCACGCACAACCGCCTCTTCGTTGAACCCCCAAAGATCCTCGATCGAGCCACCGCCACGCGCCACGATGATAAGGTCAGGGCGCGGCAGCGCGCCCCCGGACGTCATCGCGTTGAACCCTTCTATGGCGCGCACGACCTCTGGCGCACAGCGGTCGCCCTGCACAGCGACAGGCCAGACCAGCACTTTGCGCGGAAACCGGTCGCGCAGCCGGTGCAGAATATCACGGATGACAGCGCCTGAGGGCGAGGTCACAACGCCGATCACCTCGGGCAAAAACGGCGGACGACGCTTGCGCTCGGGCGCAAAAAGCCCCTCTGCGGCCAACGCGGTCCGGCGCTTTTCAAGCATCACCATGAGCGCACCCATGCCCGCGGGCTTGATATCCTCGATCACCATCTGATAGCGCGATTGCCCGGCAAAGGTGGTCAGCCGGCCTGTCGCCACGACCTCCATCCCCTCTTCGGGCTGCACGCTCAGACGGCCCGCGACCCCCTTCCAGATGACACTGGCCAGAACCGAACGATCATCCTTGAGATCAAGGTAAAGATGCCCCGACCGGGGCCGTGACACGCGCCCCACCTCTCCCTTGACGCGCACATGGCCGAACTCGCCCTCGACCACGCGCTTGACCGCGCCCGAAAGCTCAGAGACGGAAAATTCCGGTGCATTGCCGGGCTCGTCATCCAAAAGGTCCATGCCTGCCTCATTGATGCATTTCGCTACACTCTAGGACAAGCGCGCCGCGGGGGAAACCATATCCGGGCAGGTCCCGCTTGTCAGCGCCGGGATGCCCCGGTAAAGCCGCCAAAGGCGGTGGCAGGATCGAAAGGGCAGCGATGAATATTCTCATTCTCGGGAGCGGCGGGCGCGAACACAGCCTTGCCTGGGCGGTGATGCAGAACCCCAAATGCGACAAGCTGATCGTGGCGCCGGGCAATGCCGGGATCGCGCAGATTGCAGAATGCGCACACCTCGACATAGAGGATGGCAGGGCCGTGGTGAATTTCTGCGAGATCAACGCCATTGATTTCGTCATCATCGGCCCCGAAGCGCCGCTGGCGGCGGGCGTGGCGGACAAACTACGCGATGCGGGGTTTCTGGTCTTTGGCCCCTCAAAGGAGGCGGCCAGGCTGGAAGCCTCCAAAAGCTTTACCAAGCAGATCTGCGACGCGGCGGGCGCGCCCACGGCGGCCTATGGCCATTTCACCGATGCGCAGGCCGCCAAAGCCCATGTGCGCAAGACAGGCGCGCCCATCGTGGTCAAGGCCGACGGTCTGGCCGCCGGCAAGGGTGTGATCCTCGCTGAAACGATAGCAGAGGCCGAGGCGGCCATCGACGACATGTTCGGCGGAGCCTTTGGCGGAGCGGGCGCCGAGGTGGTGATCGAGGAATTCATGACCGGCGAAGAGGCGTCTTTCTTTGTGCTATGCGATGGCGAGACGGCCCTGCCCATCGGCACAGCCCAGGACCATAAGCGCGCGGGCGAGGGCGATACCGGCCCCAATACCGGCGGCATGGGCGCCTATTCGCCCGCCCCGGTACTGACCGACGCCGTGGCCCAGCGGGCGCTGGACGAGATCGTCCGGCCCACATTGCGCGAGATGGCCGCACGCGGCACGCCCTACACGGGCGTGCTTTATGCAGGATTGATGATCAAGGACGGCGCGCCGCGACTGGTGGAATACAACGTGCGGTTCGGCGATCCGGAATGCCAGGTGCTGATGATGCGGCTCGGGGCGCAGGTGCTCGACCTGATGCAGGCCGCCGCCGAAGGCCGGCTAGCTGAGGCGCGGGTGAACTGGGCCGAGGACCACGCGATCTGCGTAGTGATGGCCGCCCAAGGCTATCCTGGCGCCTACGAAAAAGGCAGCG
>CBFHML010000009.1:0-21743 GCA_965656855.1 Roseovarius sp. | reverse complement strand
AAGGTGGCGGACCGAGGAGGATTCGAACCCCCGACCCCCTGATTCGTAGTCAGGTACTCTATCCAGCTGAGCTATCGGTCCGTTGGGCACGGGGTAGACGGATGCGCGGGGCGATGCAAGGGGGCGCGCGGGGCTTGGCAGGATTTTTCGTGCCTTTACCCGGTGCGTCAGCTTTCAAGCTCTCCGCGCGGCAGGGTGATGCGAAAGACCGTGCCGCTGTCATCCGTGCGTTCCAGCGTCAGCGCGCCACCGTGGCCGCGCACAAGCTCTGCGGCGATCACAAGGCCAAGACCCGTGCCGCCCTTTGTGGTGCCGCCCTGAAACGGCTTGAAGAGGTGATCGCGCGCCTTTGGCGGCAGGCCTGGCCCGGTATCCGAGATGCGGATATGCCAGTCATCGGCGGTTTCCTCGGCAGAGACCGCGATTTCGCCGCCTTTGCCAGCGGTATCGAGCGCCTGTCGGGCGTTGCGCACTAGGTTCAGCAGGATACGGTACAGATGCTCTGAATCCGCGCGTATGCTTAGCGCGGTGGGCACGTCCTCGGCAAAGCTGATATCGGCCTCGCCCACGGCCAGACGTTCGCTGTCGATCACATCGGACACGATATCGGCGAGCACGAACCGGCCGAGCCTTGGCGGTGGCTCCTCTGCCTTGCCATAGGCCAGCGTGGTTTCGCACAGATGCACGGCACGGGTGATGGAGCCCACAAGCTTGGGTGCCATGCGCTTGACCTTTGGGTCGTCGGACATTTCCAGCCGGTCGGTGAACAGCTGCGCAGAGGTCAGGATATTGCGCAAATCGTGGCTGACCTTTGCGACCGCACTGCCAAGACCGGCAAGCCGCTCGCGCTGTTTGAGGGCAGAGGTCAGTTCTGTTTGCAGGGTCTGCAGCGCCACTTCGGCCTCACGCAGTTCTGTGGTGGTGGACGAGGGCGTGATGATGCGCCGGGCATCCTCGGGGGCCTGCGCGTAGTTCTGCATCGCATAGACCGACCGGCGGATCGGTTTGACCAGAAAGATACGCACCGCCAGAAACAATAGCCCGGCGGTAAAGATAGAGATCACCGCCGAGAGCAACAAAATGCGCAGCCCGAAATCAATCATCGCCTCGCGCAGATCCTCGGCCCTGATGGTGATCTCGATCAGCAGGCCGCCCATCTGTGATGGTTCACCGATGACGCGGATCATCCGCGGGGTTGGATCGGCGAGGGTGGCAAGCGCGTCTGAAATGAGGGTGACAGCCGATGCGTTGCGCAGGTCATAGGTCTGCGCAAGGGCCGTGGGCATGGGCGAGGACAACATAAGTTGCCGGGCCTCGTTGCGGCGCAGCACCACGTTGAACACACCCGCATTCATCAACAGCTCTTCCTGAAGCTCGGCGGATATGTCGTCATTGGCAAGGAGCGCGAGCGAGGCGATCTGCGCGCGCTCCAGCCGGTTTGTCAGGAAATCCTCGCGGTACCGCGCGATGGACGGCACAAAGATGAGCACTTCGGCGAGCATGACGAATATGACCGTCAGGATCAGGAACCGCCCCGAAAGTGATCGCAAAAACCGCATCTTCGCCTTTCAGGCCCCTATGGCAGCCAACGCTGCACCAGACCGACCACACGCTTGACCTTTGGGTTATCAAACAGCCTAGGGGTGAAATAAGCCCCCGCAGCCCGTTTGGAAAGCTCTGATAGCGTGGGGTAGGGCGCGACCATGGCCGAGATCTGGCTCATCTTGAGCTTGTTAACGATCGCCAGCGACCAAAGCCCGATCTGCTCGCCTGCTTGTGCGCCGACGATAGAGGCGCCGACGGGGCGGCCCTTGACCACCATCACCTTGATAAGGCCCGTGGTTTGCCGTGTGGCGATGGCGCGGTCATTGCCTGAATAGTCAAAGCGGGCCACCTCAAGCGTGTCCCCGTATTCCTTGCGCGCTTGGGCCTCTGTCAGGCCGACCTGTGACAGTTCTGGCTGGGTATAGGTGGCCCATGGCAGATGTGCGGTGCTGGCCTTGGCTGGCAGCGCAAAGAGCGCAGAGCGCAGAATCACCGAGGCATGATAGGCCGCCACATGGGTGAATTGCAGCCCGCCCGCCACGTCGCCAATGGCATAGACGCGGGGATTGGTGGTCTTGAGGCTGGCATCGGTCTGGATGCCGCTGCGGGTGGTTTTGATGCCTGCCGCCTCAAGATTGAGCCGGTCGGTATTGGCGCGACGCCCCACCGCCATAAGCAGATGTGTGCCGGTGAAACTGCGCCCGTCCTTGACCTTGACCGTAATGTTGCCCGCCTCGCCGCTGATCTCTTCGGCAAGGGCGTCCTCGGCGATGTCGATACCGTCGGCGCGCAGGTTGTCCAGCACGATCGCGGCGAGTTCGGGGTCGTCCTTGCCAAGCGCCTTTGCACCTTCGATGACGGTGACCTTGCTGCCGAGCCGCGCATGCGCCTGCGCCATTTCCATCCCGATGGGGCCGCCACCGATGACTAGCAGGTGGTCGGGCTGTTCGCGCAGCTCCCACAGGGATTCGTTGGTCAGATAGGGCACCTTGTCGAGCCCCGGAATGGGCGGCACAAGCGGCGAAGAGCCGGTGGAAATCACGGTGCGCCGGGGGCGGATGATCGTGTCGCCCGCCTGCACCTCTTTGGCAGAGATGAAATAGCCCTCGTCGCGGATCACGGTGACGCCCAGTTGCTCGAACCGTTCCTGACTGTCATGCGGCGCAATGGTGCCGATCACGTCATGCACATGGTCCTTGGCGGCGGCATAATCCGGGACTGGCGTCTGGTTTGCCACGCCAAAGGGGGCGGCATGGGCCTGTGCGTGGGCGGCCTCGGCGCTGGCGATCAGCGCCTTTGAGGGAACGCAGCCATAGTTCAGGCAATCACCGCCCATCTTGTGCTTTTCAAGCAAGACGACCGAGGCGCCCATCTGGACGGCACCCGCCGCGACGGATAGCCCGCCGGAACCTGCACCGATAACGAGAAGATCAGGGGTCAGGGTTTTCATGGTCACAGGTCCTTTTTGCCGCGGACGGCCTTGATTATCATGGGAAGGGCGGCAAGCACGCACAGGCCGAGGATCGGGCCGATCACCTCAGGCGCCCAAAGCAGCGTCAGGTCAGGCCGCTCGCCCCGGTCAAACACCTCGCCAAGGCCGGTGCCGATAGAGGTAAAGACGAGCGCGCCGGGGATGATGCCCACCGCCGTCGTCCAGACAAAATTGACAAAGCGCACGCCGACCAGCGCAGGCAGCAGATTGGCGACAAAGAAGGGCACCACCGGGACCAGCCGCATCAGCAAGAGAAAGCTGACCTCGTTTTCGCGCAGCCCGTCCTTGAATTTGCGCAAGGTCCCTTCGGAGGCGTCCATGCGCGCGGCCAGTGTCCGCCCCAGACCCCAGCGGGCCGCGAGAAAGATCGTAATGGCCCCCAGCGTCGCTGCAAGCACGTTGACCGTGGCCCCCAGCGTCAGCCCAAAAAGAAACCCGCCGGTAACGGAGGCGACCGCCGCACCGGGCAGCGAAAACGCGACGATGGTGAAGTAGATGCCGAGAAAGATCGCGATCATCAGCCAGAAATGCGAGTTGCGAAACTCCAGCAGGGCGTCGCGGTTCTGCGCGAGCGTGTCAAAAGAGAGGTAATCCCCAAGGGTGAAATACCCAAGCACAGCCGCGCCCAGAATGATGGCAAGCGGGGCATGGCGCAGGATAGAGCGGGGGGGCTGCGGGTCTGCATGGTCCATTGGATCAGTCTCCGGTTTGTTGACGTGTCTCATTACATGCTCCATTCCGCAGCCTCACACCACGCCCCTCACGTCGGGGTGATGAAGGGTGATGACACAAGGCCGTTTGTGTCATTTGACGCGCCCTTTGTTACACGTTTCGGGGCGTCGTGGGGCAGGGCGGCAGAAAATTGTTGCAAATGCCAAGGCGGGCGTTTGACTTCGCATCGCGCGCCGCCTATAGACCGACCTTCAAGAGACATGCCAGCCCGGCCACGATTCCTCGTATCACGCGGGTCGGGCCCGATAAACCGGAGAGCGGAGCGATGAAACGCACCTTTCAACCCTCAAACCTGGTCCGCAAGCGGCGCCACGGTTTCCGCGCGCGCATGGCCACAAAGGCCGGCCGCAAAATCCTGAACGCGCGTCGCGCGCGTGGCCGCAAGTCGCTGAGCGCGTAAGCGGCCCCGATTTCGGGACAAACGGACATGATACCGCCGGAGGCCCCTGCAAACGCAGCAGGACTTTTGCCTCCGGCGGTTTCCGTTCGTCCGCAGGTCATGCGCAAGCGCAGCGAATTTCTGGCCGCCGCCCGCGCCCGCAGGCAGGGCACGGCCGGTATGATGGTGCAGGCGCGCGACCGGGGCGATGACGACGCGTCTGTGCGCGTCGGCTTTACCTGTTCCAAAAAGGTCGGCAATGCCGTGGCGCGCAACCGCGCCAAACGGCGTCTGCGCGAGGTTGCGCGGCTTGTCCTGCGTGACCACGCGCGACCGGGTTGGGATTATGTCCTGATTGGGCGGCTCAATGCGACGGCCAGCCGCGACTTTACCGCGTTACAGCAGGACCTGATCTGGGCGCTGCGCAAGCTGCATGCGCCAGCATGAGCCCGGCCGCGTGGATCCTGTCCTTGCCGGTGCGGGCGTATCGCGCGGTGTTTTCCCCTTGGGTCGGGCACAATTGCCGGTATGAGCCGACATGCAGCCGCTATGCGCTGGAAGCGTTGGAAAAGCACGGCGCGTTGCGCGGTGGCTGGCTCATGCTGCGGCGCATTGGGCGCTGCAATCCTTGGGGCGGCATGGGCTATGACCCGGTGCCGGATGACCGCGACACGTGACGCGCGGCGGTCTCAGCGCCCTTTGGCGTGAAAGATGAACCCCAGAGTATTGAGCAAAACCTGCGCCGCAAGAATAGAGGTGGAGCCCGTGGGATCATAATCCGGCGCCACCTCCACCAGATCCAGCCCGACGATTTCATGCTCGCGCGCCACCTGTTGCAGGATTTCCAGCACCTCGTAATAGAGAAACCCGCCATGGCTGGGCGTGCCGGTGCCCGGCGCGATAGAGGGGCAGAACCCGTCGATATCCAGCGTGATATAGACGCGCGCCCCCTTGGGCAGGCGGGCGGCGGTGGCCTTGGCCCCCAGCTCTCGGACTTGCCGGACCGACAGGATATCAGAGCCGCGCGCGCGGGCATCGTCATAGCCGTCCTTGGCTGTCGAGCTGACATTGCGGATGCCAACCTGCGTCAGGCCTGTGACATAGGGTTTTTCCGACGCGCGTCGCATCGGGTTGCCGTGGCCGTTGCGCACGCCGTGACGCTCATCCACGAAATCCAAGTGCGCGTCGATTTGCAGGATATGAATGTCGCCCGCACCCTCAAAGGCATTGATGCAGGGAATGTTGACCGAATGATCCCCGCCGATCACGACCGGCAGGGCACCGGCCTTGAGGATCGCGCGCACACCGGTTTCGATATTGGCATGTGACGCCTGCGTGTCGGTGTGCACGATATCCGCGTCACCGATATCCACGATCCGCACAGATCCGGGCAGGTAGGTCACATCATCCTCGTGGTCATAGGCCCCGGCATGGCCAAAGGAAAACAGCGTGGACGCCTCGCGCACCCCGCGCGGGCCAAACCGCGCGCCCGCCCGAAACTGTGTGCCCGCATCAAAGGGCGCGCCAAGGATGGCCACATCCGCGTCGATGGCCGACCAGTCGCTGACATAGGGGCGTTTGCCAAAGGTCGATATGCCAACAAAGGGCAGGTCCAGCCTGCCGGTCTCATATCCGTGGGTCATGGTTTATCCTCTCCGGCCCAGGCCCGCAGGGTATGGGGCTGTGTGATCGGGCGCGCGCAAAATGTCTCTGATGTATCGGTGCGGTGCAGACAGGCGTCCTGTGTCACCTCTGCGGGGGCGCCATCCAGCGTGGGGGCTGTGCCGAATGTCATCTCGACCACCGTGCGGCTTGGGACATGCGCGGTTACCGCGTCGCCCGCCCTGTCGGTCTGGCAGGCGGTTTCATATATATGGGTCTCGCCCCGCATAAGGCTGCAATACGAGACGCCCGAGACGCAGTCTGTCGCCTCTGGCCCACAGGCCCGCAGCCGCGCTATGCAGGCCATATCGTCGTCGCAGGCGGCATCTGCGAGGGCGGCGGGCCAGCCAGAAGAGAACCAGCCGCGCGGCGCTGTGTCCTCGGCTGTGAGGGCCGGTCCGGCCAGAAGAAGGAAAAACGGAAGGACAAGTCGTAACGGATGCATGGCGCTCTTGATGTCAGCTTGGGCTATGTTGGAAACCTGACGCGAAATGCCGCCCCCGTCCAGCGACGAATTGGCCTTTCGTCCCCTGCCGATCCATGAGATAGGGAAGCGCCAAACGGTCCCCGCTCAAGGAGAAGCGATATGGAGATTCGTGAGGCCCTGACCTTCGATGATGTTCTGCTGGTTCCCGCCAAGTCAAGCGTGTTGCCCACAACCGCCGACACGCGGACGCGCGTGACCCGGTCCATCGACCTCAACATCCCTTTGATAAGTTCCGCGATGGACACCGTGACCGAGTCGCGCATGGCCATCACCCTGGCGCAGGCCGGCGGCATGGGGGTGATCCACCGCAACCTGACAGTGGCCGAACAGGCCCAGCAGGTCCGCCGCGTCAAACGCTTTGAGAGCGGTATTGTCTACAGCCCCGTCACCCTGCGCCCGGATCAGACGCTGGCGGATGCCAAGGCGCTGATCGAGCGGTACAACTTCACCGGCTTTCCGGTGGTGGATGACAAGGGCCGCGTGGTCGGGATCGTCACCAACCGCGACATGCGCTTTGCCACCAGCGACGACACGCCGGTGCATGCCATGATGACCTCGGACAATCTCGCGATCCTGACAGAGCCTGCCGATCTCGAAGAAGCCAAGAGCATGATGAAGGAGCGTCGGATCGAGAAGCTGCTTGTCACGGATGGCAAAGGCAAACTGACCGGTCTGCTGACGCTCAAGGATACCGAACAGGCCGTGCTCAACCCTAGCGCCTGCAAGGACAAGCTGGGGCGCCTGCGCGTTGCGGCGGCCTCGACCGTTGGCGACGCCGGGTTCGAGCGTTCCGAGGCGCTTGTGGATGCGGGCGTGGATATGATCGTGATCGACACGGCGCATGGCCATTCCGAGGGTGTTGCGGCGGCTGTGTCGCGGCTCAAGGCGTTGTCCAATGAGGTGCAGATCGTTGCGGGCAACGTGGCCACCGCAGAGGCCACACGCGCGCTCATCGGCGCAGGTGCGGATGCGATCAAGGTCGGCATTGGTCCGGGCAGCATCTGTACCACACGGATGGTGGCCGGTGTGGGCGTACCGCAGCTGACCGCGATCATGGATTGCGCACAGGCGGCGGGGGATACGCCCGTCATCGCCGATGGTGGCATCAAGTTTTCGGGCGATTTCGCCAAGGCCATCGCGGCTGGCGCGTCCTGTGCGATGGTGGGCTCGATGCTTGCCGGCACGGATGAAAGCCCGGGTGAGGTGATCCTCTATCAGGGCCGCACGTTCAAGGCGTATCGCGGCATGGGCAGCATCGCCGCCATGGCACAGGGCAGTGCGGACCGATATTTCCAAAAGGACATGGCCAGCGATAAGCTGGTGCCCGAGGGGATCGAGGGGCAGGTGCCCTATAAGGGATCAGCAGGTACTGTCCTGCATCAGCTGGTCGGCGGATTGCGCGCGGCGATGGGCTATACCGGCTGTGCCACTGTGGATGCGATGCGCTCTGATTGCGCTTTTGTGCGGATCACTGGTGCGGGTCTCAAGGAAAGCCATGTGCATGATGTGCAAATCACGCGGGAAAGCCCCAACTATCGCATTGGTTAAACCATTTGACGTCAATGCGTTGTGGCGTGCAGCTAAGGTGATTTCATGACCCCGGCCGCACGTGTGCAAGCCGCGATAGAGGTGCTGGACCGCATCAACTCTGGCACGCCCGCAGAGCAGGCGCTGACAGGCTGGGCGCGCGGCGCGCGCTATGCCGGGTCCAAGGATCGTGCCGCGGTCCGCGATCACGTTTTTCAAACGCTGCGATGTCGTCGCAGCTATGCCGCGCTTGGCGGTGGTGACGACGGGCGGGCGCTTTTGCTGGGGCATTGCCGGGCCGAAAACATACCCCCAGATGAGATTTTTACCGGGATCGGCCATGCGCCGACTCCTTTGACAGCCGAGGAAAGCACGGCTGGGCATATCCCCAAACCGGGGCCAGAGGCGCTTGATCTGCCAGATTGGCTTTGGCCGCAGTTCACCGCCTCTCTCGGAGAAGAGGGCGCCATGTCTGCTGCGGCGCTGTTGCAGCATCGGGCGCCGGTTGCTCTGCGGGTGAATGCGCGCATGAACTCCGCGCCGGAAGTTACTGAAATACTGAAGGAAAGCGAGATTGAGGTTGAGGCGTCAGACCTCGTCGATACCGCTTTGATCGTGACCGAAGGTGCCCGCCGGGTCAAATCCAGCCGCGCCTATCTGGAGGGTCGGGTCGAGCTTCAGGATGCGGCCAGTCAGGCCGCGATGGCAGCACTTGATGTAAAATCAGGCGCGCATGTGCTCGATTTCTGCGCCGGGGGTGGCGGTAAGGCTCTTGCGCTTGCGGCGCGGTTGGATGGTCATTGGTACGCTCATGATGCCGCGCCTGTACGCATGCGCGACCTGCCGGAGCGCGCGGCGCGGGCGGGGGTCAGCATCACATGTCTCGAAGGGTCCGAGCCCGAGGACAACGCCCCGTTCGACCTTGTTTTGTGCGATGTGCCCTGTTCGGGCAGTGGCACCTGGCGGCGGGCGCCGGATGCGAAATGGCGGCTGACCGAGGCCGAGCTTCAGGAGTTTGGCACCACCCAACGCGCCATTCTGGATCGCGCGCAGGCGCTTGTCCGGCCGGGTGGGCGGCTTGTCTATACGACCTGTTCCGTGCTGGATGTGGAAAATGCGCAGGTGGTTGAGGATTTCTTGGCGAAACACCCTGACTGGACGCTCTCTTTCACGCGCATCTGGCCCGTTGCCGCGTGGCATGACGGATTCTACCTGGCGGTGTTTTCTGCGCCAGAATAGTCACTTTGTGCAACCTTGACGTGTATTTAAATTGCGCTTAAGATTTTCTTAATCGCCCTCGCGAATGGTGTGGCGACACGCCTTGTGACGGGACGATCCGAGTGGCCGAGACGACGCACGCCTTTTTTTCGATAGCCAATGCGCGCAACCGGTTGCGCCCTATGGTGGGGGCGATGACCTGCCTTGGCGTTCTGGCGCTTGTCGGGGCGTTTTGGATGCCTGAGCCGACGCTGGCGATCATCCTTTTTGCCTGTGCCATGGTGCTTGGCTTTGTGGCGCTTATTGCGGGTGTACGACAGGATCGGCGCAGGGATGAGGCGCCGCTTGCCGATCCGACTTATGGGCTGGTGGCCGATGATGCGATGCCGGTTCTGATTGCCCGCGCAGGGGGCAAGATCCTTTATGCGAACAGCGCGGCTGTAAGGACGCTCGACGCGTCTGTGGGCGGGACGCTGGACGCGCTGCTCAAACAGTCCTTCGCCAATCCCGGCCCAATTCTCGGGCGGCTCGAACGCCGCGCCGCCAAGAAGGGGGCCGCGCATGAGGACATCGCGAGCGGGGCGGGGCGCACGCGGCTTTGTGTTCACAGGGCCGGCCATGCGCGGTATCTGTGGCGCTTCGAGAACTCCGGTGACCTGCCGCTGCGCGACGCGGACCCGCTGCCTCTGCCGATGCTGACAGTGGGGCGCAACAATGCCGTCCTGTTCATGAATGCCGCAGCCCGCAAACTGGTCGGAGAGCGTGCGCGCAGTCTTGACCGGATATTTCCCAAGCTGCCGCTGCGATCCGGGCAGATCAATGATGTGAACGGGCGTCAGGGGCTGATTTCCTGTCTTGCGGTCGAACTCAAGGCGATTGCCGGCAGGCGCGAGGTCTTTCTTTTGCCGGGCATCGCCCCGACCGAACGGCTGCCCGACGGATGGGCCTTTTTCGACGAGCTGCCTGTGCCGCTGCTCAAGCTCAAGCGGGATGGTGATATCCAGCTGTCCAATCGGCCCGCGCGTGACCTGCTTGGGGTTGAGACATGTGCAGGTGTCGTTCTCAGCGACCTGATGGAGGGGCTTGGACGCTCTATCCCCGACTGGCTCAAGGATGCGGCGTCGGGGCGTGGCGGGGTCACGCCCGAGTTTCTCAGAGTGCGTCGCGACGATAGGGAAACCTTTGTACAGGTCACGCTGAACCGCGCGACCGAGGCCGGAGAAACTGTGCTGATCGCTGTGCTGAGCGATGCGACCAAGCTCAAATCCCTTGAGGCGCAATTCGTGCAAAGCCAGAAAATGCAAGCCATTGGTCAGTTGGCCGGTGGCGTGGCGCATGATTTCAACAACTTGCTGACCGCCATCACAGGGCATTGCGACCTGCTTCTCTTGCGGCACGATCAGGGTGACACGGATTATGCCGATCTGGTGCAGATCAATCAGAACGCCAATCGCGCCGCCGCGCTGGTCAGCCAGCTGCTCGCGTATTCCCGCAAGCAGACATTGCGCCCACAAGTGATGGATCTGCGCGATATGCTGTCGGACCTGATGCATCTTTTGAACCGCTTGGTCGGGGAAAAGATGGTGTTGTCGCTTAGCCATGACCCGGTGTTGTGGTCTATCCGGGCCGACAAGCGGCAGTTGGAACAGGTGTTGATGAATCTTGTGGTGAATGCGCGCGATGCCATGCCGGATGGGGGCGAGATCGAGATCACGACCGAAAACCTGACATTGGATGACCCGTTGCGCCGGGACCGGGCGATGGTCGCACCCGGGCGCTATGTGCGCGTGACCGTTCAGGATGACGGGGTGGGGATCACGCCCGACAAGGTGCAAAAAGTGTTCGAGCCGTTCTACACCACGAAACGCGCGGGCGAGGGAACCGGCCTCGGCCTGTCGACGGCATATGGCATCGTCAAGCAGACGGGCGGGTTCATCTTTGTCGACAGTGAACCGGGTGAGGGGGCCCGCTTTCAGCTGTTGTTTCCCGCCTATGAGGCGATGGCGTCCGAGACGCAGGTCAAATCAGAGACGAGCCCGGTTGATGCACAACGCGATGGGATTGTCCTGCTGGTCGAGGACGAAGCCCCGGTTCGCGCCTTTGCCAGCCGCGCGCTGCAGATGCGGGGGCTGACCGTGCTTGAGGCGGATTCCGCAGAAACCGCGCTCGACCTTCTGAGTGATGAGCGGTTGCATGTGGATGTGTTTTTGTCGGATGTCGTCATGCCCGGTATGGATGGGCCAAGCTGGGTGATCCACGCGCTAAAGGCGCGACCCGCGACGCGCGTGGTGTTCATGTCCGGCTATGCCGAGGAAACATTTGGTGAAATTCAGGCTGGCATCCCGAATTCCGTTTTCCTGCCCAAGCCATTTTCGCTGACGGAACTCACCGAAACCGTCCAACGGCAATTGATCCCTTCAACACCCGCCAAGGCGCAGGTCTAGGTACGCGGGGCCTTGGGCCTGTGGCCTTGCTTGGTCATTCCTCTCGCCCCTGCGCCTTGAGCCGCGCGTGCAGGTCGCGCGCCTCGGTCGCGCCTGCCTCTAGCGCAAAGACATAGGCATGGGTCAGATAAAAACAGGCCGCGTTGGGGTCATTCACCGCCTCCGCGGCCTGCGTGTAAAGTTGGATGAGCGCACCAAGATCACGCGCCTCATGCGCGTCGATCATCCGTGCGTTCAGGTCTTCGATCATTCCGCAACATGGGCCATAGCGCGTGTCGCCTCGACCCGGCTTGCCACCCATTCGTGAAAGCAATGCGTCGGGCTATCCATGACCGGCGAAAACCGCCCGCCATCGAATTGCGACGCGTGCCGTCCTTTTTGCATGCCTTCGACCACGAAAATATCCTCTTCGAAAACGGTTTTCCAAAGCTGTGTATTCCGCATGCGCAGGCCCTCGTCGCTCTGCGGGTCCGCGTAATAAAGGTGGATATGCTCGACCGTGCGTTCTGGGCCTTTTGGTTCCAGCACGATGGCAAAGGCATGGTCGCGATGAACGCCGAGCAGGACATTGGGGTAAACGGCGATATACTCGGCCTGTTCGTTCCACTTTGCCCCGACCTCTTCGAAATCGGTGAATTTTGCGCCGACCTCATTCGTCAATTGCCGGTAAACCATTGTGCCTTGGCCCGAATACCTGCCGGGCGTTTCGATGTTGTAGTGGTCTTCCAGCTTGGAATAGCTGTTCAGCCCGGGATGCACCCAAGGCAGGTGATAGCTTTCGCAATAATTCTCGACCGCGAGTTTCCAGTTGCTCGCGATTTCCAGTGTGAACCGACTGTCGTGCCCACCATGATAGAGCGGCACCTCGAATTCGGCCCAACGCGCCATCAGATCCGACATGGCCTCGTCAAAGGCAGGCGCTGTGCCGTCCACATTGATCCAGACGACATCGCGCCAGACATGTGACCGTATCTCGATCAGGCCCAGATCATCGCGCCGGATCGCGCTGTGTGTGTTCTGGCCCGGCCCGCCGACGTGCGGGGTCGAGACCAGCTTGCCCTTGGTCGAATAGCACCACGAATGATACGGGCAGCGGATCGCGCCTTCGATGCGGCGCGGCTCTTCGACAAGAATCATGCCGCGATGGCGGCAGATGTTTTGGTAAACGCGTAGCTGCCCGTCCTGATCGCGCAACAAAAGCAGCGGCATCCCGAGAAATTCGAGCGGTTTCGCATCGCCCGGCTCCGGCACATCCGCGCCCACGGCAAGACCGGCCCATTGCGAGAACAACAGCGCGTGCTTTTCTTCGTCAAACACGGTGGGGTCGATGTAGTGGGCATTCGGCAGACCGTTCGCCTGATCGACGCTGGCACGCACATTGGCCAGATTGGTGACGGTGGCAGTCATATTTGCATCCTCCCGGGCTGATTGCCTTGTCTAGGCAGCCCAAGCGACATTTTGCCCGCCCGTTCGCGACGTGGTTTTTCTCAGGGCGACATTTGCGGGGGGATGCTCAGCGAAACGGCTCTTCCAGCTGTAGCAGACGCGCGTGAAAGGGGGGCACCTTTTCCAACGGCACAAGATCGGCGGCGCGTGCCACCTTGAGAGCCGGCTGAATGCCACGGCCCAGATATTCATAGACCATGCGCGCGGCGCGTCGGCCCCTCACTCTCTCGCGGGCGGTCCGGGTGGCATAACCTTCCCAGATATTTGACTGAAAAGAGGTCTCTGGCGTCAGAAAGTTGAAGGTGGCGGCAAGCGAGGCACGATGCGTGACAAGAGCGATCACGCCTTCTTCCTGTCGCATCACCAACCCGCGATATTCGCGATCTGTGGTCGCTGTGGAAAGACCCTGACCGCGCATCGCGTCGCGGGGCTCGAAACCGCGCAGAAACGTGTATCCATCAGAGCGCGACACGTGCACCAGCCCGGTCGCGAAATGCGTATCATCAATAAAGCTGCGCCTGACAAAGCTGAAAAAACCGCTCGGAAAGAGTTTTTCGGGCACATAGGTCGGCCCCGAGCCAAAGAACCCGTCCAGAAAGGGATGTCCCAGAAGCTGCGCCGCGCCGGGTTTAATATCCTCGACCGGCTCCAACAGGATGCGCGCATCAACGTCAAAAAATTTGCAGATCTGAAACAGCACATCGGGCCGGGGAAAGCTTTCGCCAGACAAATAGCGATTATATTGTGTCCGGTTGATCCCAAGCTTGCGACAAAGCCGGGCGATCGACGGATAGCTTGCGCTCAACTGGCGCAGATTAGCGCCAAAAATGCCGCGCAGGGCCGCAGGGTCCCCGGCTATTGTCGGCGGGCTGGTTTTATTCTCATTGACCAACTGCTTCGTCCATTCAGTCGCGAATGTATGTAGCTTACACAACTAGTAGCTGAGGCGAAGATCAGAAACCACCCGTATCTGACGCATTCTTGCGTCGCACCTGACGCGCATCAGCGTCAGAAAGGGCAAGTCCCTAACGCAAATTGGCCCGCTTTATCCGCAAAATAGCAGGCTGTTGATTGGACCCGAGTGACATAGATTCAAAGACGTAGGCAAACCGTAAAGTTCGGTAAATCGGAACCCGAGGGTATAATGTACGGCGTAGTTTTATGGAGTGATCAAAGCAGTGACCGCGCACTCATTTGGTGCGAGGATCATGGCAATCTTGCGTTTTGCAACAGTGAGGATCTGGTCGGAGCAGGCTTGCAGTCTGGCGATGTGGTGACGTTTGCGATGAGCCAGGAACAAGGGCTGAGGATTGCCCGAGATATCCGGCTTGTCGCGGCGGAGGAGTACCCGGCCTTGGCAGATGCCTTGCGAGAGGCGAAGGCCGAGGCGCAAGATCTTGATAAGTCAAAAGAAACCAAGATCTTGCCCTTTGAGCACCATCGGCGCGCCCGCCCGGTTCAGAGCTTGGGCGCAACGACCGGACAACACGGTTGAACTTTCTCGTCAGTGACCGCGCCGCAGTGCCGCGACGCCGGTTCGCGCCACTTCCGACAGGCCCAAGGGGCGCATCAGATCGGCAAAGGCGTCAACCTTTTCGGGCGTGCCTGTCACCTCGAAAATGAAACTGTCGAGCGTGCTATCCACCACATTGGCGCGGAAAATATCGGCAAGGCGCAGCGCCTCAACCCGCTTTTCGCCTTCGCTGGTGACACGCAGCAGAGCCAGTTCACGCTCTACCGACGGGCCCTCGACGGTGAGGTCGCGCACGTCATGCACCACGACGATGCGGCCAAGCTGTGCTTTGATCTGCTCGATGATCTGCGGCGTGCCGGTGGTCACGATCGTGATGCGGGACATGTGCCCGGTATGGTCGACCTCGGCCACGGTCAGGCTGTCGATGTTATAGCCGCGACCCGAAAACAGCCCGATCACCCGTGCCAGCACACCCGGTTCGTTATCGACGATCACCGCAAGGGTATGCCGCTCTTCGGTATCCGAATAGTTGGGCCGCAGGTTATAGGCGGACTGGCTCGACGCGCCTTTTTTGATGTGCAGGGCTGACATTGTCTTGTGTCCTTTGGTTGAAGCGGTCGGTCAGGCGGGCTGAGGCCGCCTGACGACGCCGAAAAAAACATGCCCCGTGTCGAAGGCGAAATGAGAGGGCCGGGGCCGGTTCAGACCAGCACCGCCCCGCTTGCGTCGATCGCGTCCTTTGTCGAGGCCTCGCCAAGCAGCATTTCGTTATGCGCCTTGCCCGACGGGATCATGGGGAAGCAGTTCTCATGCTTGGCAACGAGACAGTCAAAGATCACCGGACCATCATAGTTGATCATCTCCATGATCGCGTCATCCAGATCATCGGGATCAGACACCAAGATCCCCTTGCAGCCGAATGCCTCTGCCAGCTTGACGAAATCGGGCAGCGCCTCGGACCAGCTTTGCGAATAGCGCTCGCCATGCAGCAATTCCTGCCACTGGCGCACCATGCCAAGCCGCTCGTTGTTGAGAATGAACTGCTTGACCGGCAAGCGGAATTGCACGGCTGTGCCCATTTCCTGCATGTTCATCAGCCAAGATGCCTCACCGGCCACGTTGATCACCAGCGCATCGGGATGTGCCACCTGCACCCCCAGCGATGCGGGCATGCCGTAGCCCATCGTGCCAAGCCCGCCCGAGGTCATCCAGCGGTTGGGATCCTCAAAGCCGAGATACTGTGCCGCCCACATCTGGTGCTGGCCCACTTCGGTGCAGATATAGCGGTCGTGGCCTTTGGTCAGCTCTTCGAGACGCTGCACCGCGTATTGCGGTTTGATGGTCTTGCCCTCTTGGGTAAAGGCAAGGCAGCGTACCTTCCGCCAGTTCTCGATCTCGGCCCACCATGCCTTGAGCGCTTCGCTATTGGTCTTGCAACCGCGCGCTTTCCACACGTCCAGCAGGTCTGTGAGAACTTGGGTCACGTCGCCGATGATCGGGAAATCCGCCTTGACGACCTTGTTGATCGAAGAGGGGTCGATGTCGATATGCGCCCGACGAGAGCCGGGGGAAAACGCGTCGATGCGCCCGGTGATCCGGTCGTCAAAGCGCGCGCCGATATTGATCATCAGATCGCAATCATGCATCGCCATGTTCGCCTCATACAGGCCATGCATCCCCAGCATCCCCAGCCAATTGTCACCGGAGGCGGGATAAGAGCCAAGACCCATGAGGGTAGAGGTGATCGGGAACCCGGTCTCATTGACCAATTCGCGCAAGAGCGTGCTGGCCTCAGGGCCGGAGTTGATGACGCCGCCACCGGTGTAGAACACCGGCTTTTCTGCGGTTTCCAGCGCCTCGACCAATGCGGTGATCGTGTCCAGATCGCCATGGGTTTGCGGCTGATAATGCGACACTTTGGCGTCTGCGGGCGCGGTATATTCGGCGCGGGCGAATTGCACGTCCTTGGGGATATCCACAAGGACCGGGCCGGGGCGGCCCGAGGTGGCCACGTGAAAGGCCTGATGGATCGTGTCCGACAGGCCGGCGGTGTCCGACACGAGCCAGTTATGCTTTGTGCAGGGGCGGGTGATGCCGACGGTGTCGGCCTCCTGAAAGGCGTCGGACCCGATCATAAAGGTCGGAACCTGTCCGGTCAGCACGACAAGAGGAATGGAATCCATCAGCGCGTCGGTGATTCCGGTCACGGCATTCGTGGCGCCCGGTCCCGAAGTCACCAGCACAACACCCGGTTTGCCGGTCGAGCGGGCATAGCCCTCGGCGGCATGGACAGCGCCCTGTTCGTGCCGCACGAGGATGTGGCGGATTTCCTCTTGCTGAAACAGCTCGTCATAAATCGGCAGGACGGCCCCGCCGGGATATCCGAATACGACGTCCACACCCTGATCCTTGAGGGCCTGCACCACCATTTTCGCTCCGGTCATCTGACGTGTCATCTGTTTGCTCCGTTCATGACATCAATCTCAAGTCACACACATAAAAAAGCCCCCGGTGGGATCCGGGGGCGCATGGGGTACCGTTATGGTGTCCGTTACCGGCCCATGCGCCATGTTCCTACGACTACGATCAGCGATCCCATAGGGGCGACTCCTGTTGCGTGTGCACGGGACATTATGATTGGCCGTAAGGGGCGTCAACCGCAAAGCGGCGAAAAAATGTCGCCTGATAGGGGCATATCTTTTCATTTGTTGCGCAATCGCGGCAATTTGGCACGCTATTTAGGAAAATAAGACGGAACGGACGGCTCTGTCGGTGGTTTCTGGCCTGCGCTGTTGGGGTCGCGGCATCACGCACCCGGCGCGACACACAGCACCAAAGGAGCATAGATGAACCGCCGATCCTTTCTCAGCAAAACCACCCTCGGCAGTGCCGCGATCCTGTCGGGACCGCTCGCTGCACCGGCACTGGCCCAAGGTGCGCGGCGCCTGATCATGGTGACGTCATGGGCACGCGATGATGTGGGCCTTGCGGATGCCGCGCAGCGGATCGCGGACAGGCTGGCGCAGATGTCGGACGGGAACCTGACTGTGGATCTGCATGCCGCAGGCGACTTCGTCGGCCCCTATGAGGTGTTCGACACCGTCGCGTCGGGGCAGGCCGACATGTATCACAGCGCGGATCACTACTTTATGGATCGTCACACGGCCTATGGGTTTTTCACCGCTGTCCCGTTTGGGATGACCGCGCGGGAATTGGCCGCGTGGTACCATCACGGGCGTGGACAGGCGCTGCATGACGAGTTGGGTCAGATCTATGGGCTGAAGTCCTTTCTGGCAGGCAACACCGGCGCGCAGGCGGGGGGCTGGTTCCGCAATAAGATCACAGCACCCGAGGATTTTGACGGGCTCAAGATGCGCATGACGGGGCTTGGCGCTTTGGTGTTGGCCCGGATGGGCGCGCGGCCCGAGACGCTGTCATCCGCCGAAACGCAAAGGGCGCTCATCGAGGGGGATCTAAATGCGGCGGCATGGATTGGCCCGTGGGCGGATGAAGAAGCGGGATTTCAGGACATCGTGCAAAGCTATTACGCGGCAGGCTTTCATGCGCCGGGATCGGCCCTGTCGCTGGGGATCAACCGCGCGGTCTATGATGGCCTGACGGATGCAGAGCAAACGATGATCGCCGCCGCCTGCAAAGAGACCTATAGCTGGGGCAGATCGCGCTTTTTGGCCCGCAACCCCGCCGCGCTGAGCCGGCTCAGGGCCGCGGGTGTCACGCTGCAGGCCTTTCCGAATTCGGTCTGGACGGCATTCGGCAAAGCAACGCAAGAGGTGCATGACACAAACCGCGATGACCCGGTCTATCGGCGTGTGCATGATGATTATGCGGCGACCTTGCAGGCGATATCAGGCTGGCTAGATCAATCCGAGCGCCCTATCTTGCAACAGCGGGCGCGGATTACCTCGAATTAACCCTTTTGTCCGCGCAGCGGGCGGCCATCGGGCAAAGAGATATTGGCGACCTGCTCGGCAATCGGGTCGTTTGACAGCGGGTGGCGTTTCGCGTCAAAATCCGACGGGTCGCGCATCGTCTGCCATTCACCGCCCGAATAGACCTCAAGCCCCGCAAAGGCGGCCTTGTAGCCCATTTTGGCGCTGCCCGGCACCCAGTAGCCAAGATAGACGTATTCCAGCCCCGCCTCGCGGGCGATGTCGATGTGATCGAGAATCACATAGGTGCCTAGCGACTGGCGCGTCACGTCCGGATCGTAAAAGGAATAGACCATGCTAACGCCGTCATCGAACACATCGGTCAGGCAGACGGCCATCAGCTCGCCTGTTTTGCTGTCGCAATATTCGATCACCCGTGTGCGGATCGGGCTTTCCTCGATCATGGCGGCGAATTCGAAGCTGTCCATGTCGGCCATGCCGCCATCGGCATGACGGTTTTCCAGATAGCGCCGGAAAAGCGCGTATTGCTCTTCGGTGGCCCAAGGCGAGGTGGCGCGACGTTCCAGATGCGTGTTGCGGTTCGCAGTCTTACGCTGACCGCGCGAGGGCGTGAACTCTGCCACATTGATCCGCGCCGACAGACATGCGGCACAATCCGCGCAGGACGGCCGATACAGCACATTCTGCGACCGGCGAAAGCCCTGTTTTGACAATGTATCATTCAGCCGCTGCGCGCCGTCGCCCTGAAGCGCGGTAAACAGTTTCCGCTCCAGCCGCCCTTCGAGATAGGGGCAGGGCTGTGGCGCGGTCACATAAAATTGCGGAGCGATTGGAAGTGTGTGACGCATTTCAGGCTCTATCCGGATGTTCCGAGCACGATAACAACGAAGATGCTCTTGTCCAATAGAGAATGCCGCTGGCCGTGTCAGCTTGCGGCGCGACGGTTGATCGCAACGCTCGACAGGGCGAAATCCACAAGGCTCTGCGCCCGCTCTGTCGTGGCCATGAGAATGATCGACGCCACCTGCAGCGGCACAAACATCCAGCAAAACGTATAGCCCGCACTGTGCAAAAGCGCGTGGGATGTATCAAAGCGCAGACCTTCATTGGTGCGAAACTCAATCGCCATCAGGCGCATGCCCCATGTCGCGGACCCCTGCGCGATGGTGATGACACGGTAGGCAAAGCTGACGGTCAGAAACAAAAGTGGAAAGAAAAACAGACCTGTAAAGGCCGTCAGGGGCACGATCAGAACCGAGATGATCAGGATGAGAACTGTATCCGCAAGCCACGCCATCAGCCGTTTCATCGGAATGTCGGCATAGAATTCAGGCTGTGTATGCGGATCGGGCAGGTGCCAAGTGTCTGTCATGCTGGAAATATAGGGCAGGGGGCGGCCGGGCGAAAGACCCGGGCGAGCAATGTCTGATCGGACGCGCGTCGCCGTGGGATTGACCATGCCCGTCCCGGCTGTAAGAGATTTGGCATGACTTTCGCATCCCGTATGACCCGCACACCACTGGCCTATGACCCATCGCAGGAGGCCGCGGTGCTGGACCGTTTTGCCGATCTGGCCCCTGACCTGCGCGAGCTGATCGCCGGGGCGATCGGGTGCAGTCCTTATCTGTGTACGCTGTGCGATCAAGAAGCGGACTGGCTGCGCGACGCGATCGACACGCCCGAGGCGGCACTTGCGGATCTGCGCAGCGATCTGTCTCGCGCGCCGCTCGATAAGATGCCAAGCGTGCTGCGTCAGGCCAAACGCCGGGTGGCGCTGTTGGTAGCCCTTGCCGATCTGGGCGGCGTCTGGCCGCTGGAAACCGTCACAGAGGAACTGACGCTGTTTGCCGATCTCGCTGTAGAGCTGAGCCTGCGCGCCGCACTGGCGCCGCATCTCAAACGTGGCAAGCTGCCGGGGATGGACGAACGCGCGCTAGAGGATGCGGGCGGCATGGTCGTGCTGGCGATGGGCAAGATGGGCGCGCATGAGCTGAATTACAGTTCGGATATCGACCTGATCTGCCTTTTTGACGAGACCCGCTTTGACCCTGACGACTTTGCCGAGGCGCGCGCCGTGTTCGTGCGCGCCACCCGCACGATGGCCGCCACGCTGAGCGACCGCACCGCCGAGGGCTATGTCTTTCGCACCGATCTGCGGTTGCGACCGGATCCGGGGGTGACGCCGGTTTGCCTCGCCATGGCGGCGGCGGAAACCTATTACGAAAGCCTTGGGCGCACATGGGAGCGGGCCGCCTATATCAAGGCCCGCGCAGCGGCGGGTGACCGGGACGCGGGGGATCGTTTTCTGCAAACGCTGCGCCCCTTCGTGTGGCGGCGGCATCTGGATTTCGCCGCTATCGAGGACGCGCATAACATGCGGCTGCGTATCCGCGAACATAAGGGGCTGGGGGGCGCGCTGACCCTGCCGGGCCACAACATCAAGCTGGGCCGGGGCGGTATCCGAGAGATCGAATTTTTCACCCAGACGCGGCAGTTGATATCGGGCGGACGTGACCCCGATCTGCGGGTGCGCGGCACGGTTGACGGGCTGGCGCGGCTGGCTGCAAAGGGTTGGATCCCTGATGAGGCAGCGGCCACCCTGACCAGTCATTACCGCTTTCACCGCGAGATCGAGCACCGCCTGCAAATGCTGCGCGACGCCCAGACCCAGATCTTGCCGACCAGCGATGCGGAATTTGATCGGCTGGCGGCGTTTTGCGGGCGTGATGCGGCGGAATTGAAGGCCGAGATGCTGGACCGTTTGTCCGAGGTGCATGATCTCATCGAAAGCTTTTTCGCCCCAGAGGATTGTGCCGCATCCCCTGACCCTGTTGAGCTTGATGACGGGATCATCGCGCGCTGGCGGTCTTATCCGGCGTTGCGCTCGTCGCGCGCGGTCGAGATTTTTCAGCGCCTGCGCCCCGAAATCCTGAGCAAGCTGTCGCGCAGCGCCCATCCCGATGAGGCGCTTTTGGCGTTTGATGGGTTTCTGGCCGGTCTGCCCGCGGGGGTGCAGGTTTTTTCGCTGTTCGAGGCCAATCCGCACCTCATTGATCTGTTGGTCGATGTCGCGGGCACGTCGCCTGCGCTTGCGTCTTATCTGTCGCGCCATGCGAGCGTGCTGGATGCGGTCATTGCGGGGGATTTTTTTGCGCCGTGGCCGGGCCGCACGGTGCTTGAGTCCGGTCTGGCCCGCATCCTTGTTGCCGAGGCCGATTATGAGCGCAAGCTGGATGCCGCACGTCGCTGGCGCAAGGAATGGCATTTCCGCATCGGTGTGCATCACCTGCGCGGGTTGATCGATGCGGATGAGGCGGGGCGGCAATATGCCGATCTGGCCGGGGCTGTCATTGGCCCGGTCTGGCAGGCGGTGCAGGACCATTTCGCGCAAAAGCACGGGGGCGCACCGGGGCGCGGGGCCGTGGT
>CBFHML010000008.1:0-26592 GCA_965656855.1 Roseovarius sp. | reverse complement strand
GCCGTTAAGTGCCGTCGCGCCAATGGTACTGCGTCTTAAGACGTGGGAGAGTAGGTCGCCGCCAAACCTAGTAAGAACCATAAAAAACGTATCTCTCGACGATGAACAAAATATACTAAAATCAAAACAATACACACTTCGCATTAAGTGCACGCGTGAGCCGTAGTCAGGGCTATTGCGGCACCTGTCCCGCACAGGACGACTGATCAAGGCGTTTAATAACCCACATTGCAGGTATCCGTAAAAGACCAAAAACTATGACAGTTTTTTAACGGGATTTCCCGGAGATGGCCTTGAAGTCCCCCGCGACTCGGCGTACATCCGGCAAACGAATTGGCGCGGGGTGGAGCAGCCCGGTAGCTCGTCAGGCTCATAACCTGAAGGTCGTAGGTTCAAATCCTACCCCCGCAACCAATTTTTTCCTAAAAACAAAAAGTTGTGTCACGCAGTCGCTCACGTTGGACATCAAGATTAAGCAGTGTGGAACCATTGTGGAAGCAACGATGTCGTAAGTTTCCAGCGTAGCAATTATCGCTCATCCAGCCCAAGAGGATTGGCGATGTTTGCAGCAATAATTACTTCGCCCGTCAAACGGAAAGTCTCCGGTGCAGCACTTTATTGGAGTTGCCCCGCCACAGGACTTTTTCTCATTTGAAAGAAGAGAGTTGGTTCATCGCCAAGTCCCCTGGCGCAACATGAGCACCTCAAATTGCCCACCTTCGACTGGACCAGTTGATCCTCCCCCCGGCGCCTGATTGTCCCCATCAGGAATATCCCGCCAGCCGAACTCTGATAGAACTTCTATGCACAGTGCAAGGTGCTCGATACTGTCAGGTAAAATGACGCCACAGGTCTCTAGCAAACTCAGAGTGAGGAAAACTCCGCCGACACCCGGCTTCTCACTGCGGCCCGCGCAGGTCCTGTCGCAGGCGCTGCGCCGCTGGCCGTCAGCCTTAGCTGTCTCGATGCCTTGTATGGCCGTAAAATTCAATTCTCATGCCAGACGCAGAGGGCTGGAGTGATCAACAAGCCAGTCATGGAAGAGCTGACATTCATAACTGACTGGACCGGCCGCGCAGGTGACATAAATCGCGTGGTCCGTTTTCAACTCTCGCGTCAATGCGCGCACCAGTCGCCCGTCTTGCAGGTAAGGGGCCGCAAAACACCCGGATACCAATGCATATCCCAGACCGTTCGCCGCGATTTCAAGAGCTGCAGAACTCTGATCCACCGTGATCGGGGAAAGACGCGTTGGCGGCGTCAGGTTTTCCTGACGAAAAAATTGACGCCAGTTATCCGCCACTCCGATGATCTCGATCAACGGCGCCTCGCGTAAGGCATCAAGAGTGTCATTCTTGGGGCGCTGATCCGGGTGGCAAAGTGGAAGAACGGGATCATGGCTTAGCAGGGTTGCGCGCTGTCCTGCCCAGTTTCCGTCTCCGAACCGAATTTCGATATCCAGCTGGTCGGATTGAATCGCACTTGCCCATGTGCCGACATGTAGCTGCAAATTGATTTCTGGATGGCGTGCCCGAAAGTGCGGCAAGCGTTTCAAAAGCCAAGCCTGCGCAAAAGTTGGAAGACAGCGGATCCGCACCGGCTGTGTTTGTCTGGCGCCAAAAACGTCATGTGTCCCCATGCGGAGCGTTTCAAAGGCCTTGATGACCCAAGGCAAATATAGCTCTCCCATCATGGTCAATTCCATCGGACGCGTCTGACGTGAAAACAGTGGATAGCCCAGATGGTCTTCGAGGGACCGCACCTGATGACTGATCGCGGCAGGGGTCAGACCCAGTTCCTCGCCCGCGCTGGAAAAATTGCCGTTCCGAGAGGCCGCCTCGAATGCGCGCAGCCATGGCAAGGGTGGGATGTCACTCATCGTGGCGTGTCACATGTCAAATTTAACCGTGCCCCCATCAAAATATTATTTGTTTAAGCAAGACAAGCCCGTCGTGTCACACCTGCAGTGAGAGGTGGAAAGGACAGCATGGAACATTTCGACTATATCATTGTCGGTGCCGGATCTGCGGGATGCGTGCTGGCGGATCGGCTGAGTGCGGACGCAAAGCATCGGGTTCTGCTGCTGGAAAGCGGCCCGACAGATCGCTCGCCATGGATCCACATGCCGGCGGGCTATGGAAAACTGTTCTATCATCCAAAGCTGAATTACCGCTTTCACGCAGAGCCGCAGCCCGCGCTTGGCAATCGACAGGATTACTATCCACGCGGGCGCGTGGTGGGGGGCTCTGGCGCGGTCAATGCGATGATCTACTGCCGTGGGTTGCCGCGTGACTTTGATGACTGGGAGCGCGCGGGCGCGCGTGGCTGGGGATGGTCCAGTGTTCGCGAGACGTATGAAAAAATCGAAACGCAGGTTGCGCCGGATGGCGCTGTATCCGGCACCGGTCCGTTGCATGTCAGTGATGTGCGCCATCAGGTTCACCCGGTGAACCGGCATTTTTTCAGCTCTCTGAACGAGTGCCAGCTGCCACAGACCGACAACATCAACGACCCCGAGCATGAAGGTGGTACGGTTTATCGCATCAACACCAAGAATGGGCGGCGTTGGTCGGCGGCCCAAGCATTCCTTGCACCGGCCCTGACGCGTCCCAATCTTGTCCGGCGTACCGATGCCACGGTGGACAAGGTGCTGATTGCCGAGGGGCGGGCAACGGGCGTGGATGTCCTGTGGAAGGGTAAGACCCATCGCATCACCGCAGGTGAGGTCATTCTTTGTGCTGGCAGCATACACAGCCCCGTAATCCTGCAACGGTCTGGCGTTGGCCCAGCCGAGCTGCTCAACCGGCATGGCATCGAGATCTTACAGGACAATCCGAATGTGGGTGGCAACCTTCAGGATCATCTGGGCCTGAACTACTTTTTCAAATCCAACGAACCGACGCTGAACAATGAACTGGCGCCTTGGTATGGCAAGCTCTTTGCCGGGCTTCGGTATATGCTGACACGCAAGGGGCCGTTGTCGCTCTCGGTGAATCAGTGCGGCGGCTTTTTTCGCTCGTCCGAGGACAGGGTCGCGCCCGATCAGCAGCTTTATTTCAATCCCGTCACCTATACGACAACCAAGAGCGGCAAGCGCAATGTCATAAACCCCGATCCCTTTGCCGGTTTCATCCTCGGAATGCAGCCCTGCCGACCAAGCAGCCGTGGGCGCATCGACATATCCGACAGGGCGGCGCAAAGCGCGCCGCGCATCCAACCCAATTCGCTTTCCACCGCCGAAGACGAGGCAAGCGTGGTCGCGGGCGGTCGCTTATGCGCGCGGATCATGTCTGCGCCGACCATGCGCAAACTGGTGTCCGCGCCGATGTATGCGGATCTGCAGGCGATGACGGATGAGGACATTCTCGATGATTTCCGCAATCGTTGCGGCTCTGTTTTTCATCCGGTGTCGACGTGCCGCATGGGGCAGGACGCGGCCAATTCGGTGACCGATCCGATGCTCCGGGTGCATGGGGTGAAAAACCTGCGTGTCGTCGATGCGTCGGCCTTTCCGAATGTCACCTCGGGCAATACCAATGCGCCCACGATGATGCTGGCCTACCGCGCCGCTGACCTGATCCTGCAAACCGGACGCTGACATGAAAATCACCAAGCTGGAAACATTCACCAATGAATTCGTGGGCTTTGTCCGCCTGACTGCCGAGGATGGCAGCGAGGGCTGGGGGCAGGTCTCCACCTATAACGCGGATATCACCGCTCAGGTATTGCATCGCCAGATAGCACCCTGGGCCATGTGCCGGGACACTGATGATCTCGAACGCCTGATGGCCGAAATCCCTGAGAGAGAGCACAAGTTTCCCGGCTCGTACCTGCGCCGCGCCATGGCCGGTCTGGATACAGCCATATGGGACTGGCGCGGCAAAAAAGCGGACAAGCCGGTGGCGGCATTGCTGGGCGGGTCTGCGGGTAAGCTGCGCGCCTATGCCAGTTCCATGGTGCGCGATATCACCCCCGCCGATGAGGCCGCGCGTCTGGCCCGCCTGCGTGACGAGGCGGGGTTCGATGCATTCAAATTTCGCGTCGCCCGCGAATGCGGCCATGACCGGGATGAATGGCCGGGCCGCACAGAGGCGATCGTGCCCGCCGTGCGTCAGGCCTTGGGGGATGATGTGGCCTTGTTGGTCGATGCCAATTCCGGCTACTCGGCCGTCAAGGCCATAGAAGTGGGCAAGATGCTGGAACAAAACGGCGTCGAGCATTTCGAGGAGCCGTGCCCCTACTGGCTGATGGAAGAAACCAAGCAGGTCTCGGACGCTCTGTCTCTGGATGTGGCCGGCGGTGAGCAGGATTGTGACCTGCAACACTGGCAGCGCATGATCGACCTGCGGGCGGTGGATATCATCCAGCCCGATATTCTGTATCTGGGCGGGATCAGCCGGACCATGAGGGTTGCGGATATGGGCGCGCAGGCGGGCCTGCCCTGTACGCCGCATTGCGCCAACCTGTCCATGGTGACGCTGTTCACGATGCATCTGCTGCGCGCGATCCCCAACGCGGGCAAGTATCTCGAATTCTCTATCGAAGGGGACGATGTCTATCCGTGGCAGCGCGATCTTTTTGTGACGTGCCCCTACGGGATAAAGGATGGACAGGCAGAGGTCACGGACGCGCCCGGCTGGGGTGTCGAGATCAATCCGGAGTGGTTGGCAAAATCCACCTATCAGGCAAGCGAGGGACCGGCATGAACATGATGCAGACCGCACTGCACGCTCTGACTGACGGCGCACTGAACCTGCCCAACGGGCATTAAACCCCCTGCACCGCAAAGCATCGTCCCGATGGACCAGAGACCGACGATGCACTAACGATTAAACCGGACGACCCGATGGGGGCACGCCAAAAGCCGCGACCTTGCGCATCGAAAATAGAAGCGCTGCTTGGGTGGCTGGCTGAAAAGCGCAGTCCGAAACTTTAAACTAATGATTTCAGGTAAATTGGTCTATGGCGGAGACGAAGGGATTCGAACCCTCGAACGAGTTTCCCCGTTACTCCCTTAGCAGGGGAGCGCCTTCGACCACTCGGCCACGTCTCCGCCGACGCGTATAGCCGGGCAGGCGGTGAATTTACAAGGCAAAACTGAAAACACTTTGCACCTTGCTTTTGATCTCATCAAGTCACTGAAATAACTTGAAAATGAAAGGTGCGATTTGGCGGTTAGAACCTTTTGGCTGTCATTCTCGCAGGTAATTGTGACCTTGGTGGCCCATATGCTACCGTTTTGACCGGTCCGGACCGCCAGAGCAAAGGGAGTGTGGCATGAAATCGGCGAACATGATGATCACCTTCATGATCGGTGTTTTGGTGGCGGCTGGTCTATATGTTTTCACGTCCGTGCCTGACCCTGTTCCGCCGCGTGCGATTACGCCGCGCGGGGAGCTCGCGCCGCATGAGGAAACCGTTATCGCGTTATTCGAGGCGGCGCGGGGATCTGTCGTGTCGATCACCACAGAGGAGCGGGTGCTTGACCCATGGACGCGCCGGGCCATGGACGTGCCGCGTGGCACGGGCTCGGGCTTTGTCTGGGATGCGCGCGGGCATATCGTGACCAATGCCCATGTGATCCGGGGTGCGACGGGTGCGCGCGTGCGCCTCGCTGATGGGCGCACGCTGGATGCGGCCCTGGTGGGCACCGCGCCGCGCCATGATCTGGCGGTGCTGCGTATCGACGCAAGCAACAGCCCGCCCGTGCCCATTGCGATCGGCGAAAGCGATGTGCTTCGCGTCGGTCAATCGGTTTTGGCGATTGGAAACCCCTTTGGGCTGGACTGGACACTGACCACCGGGATTGTCTCGGCGCTTGACCGCGAAATCCCCAGCGAGACGGGGACGATTCAAGGTCTCATCCAGACGGATGCGGCGATCAATCCGGGCAATTCCGGCGGCCCGCTCATTGATAGCGCGGGCCGCTTGATCGGCGTGAATACCGCGATTTTCAGCCGTTCGGGCAGCAGCGCGGGTATCGGGTTCGCCGTTCCGGTGGAGGTGGTGAACCGGGTCGTGCCGCAACTCATCGCGACGGGCCGTTATCGCCCGCCGGTGCTGGGTGTGCGGCATGACGACCGCATCAACGAAATCGCCCGCGCGCAAGGAATCGAAGGCGTGCTGGTTCTGGGAGTGGAGCCGGGAAGCCCCGCTGCGCAGGCCGGATTGCGCGCGGCGCGTCGGACGCAGGCCGGGATGGTGCCCCGCGATGCGATCCGTGCGGTGGATGGCCGCCCGATCGGGACATCGGCCGATCTGCGTGCCGCGCTCGAAGACCATGCACCGGGCGATGAAATTACAGTGACGGTCGACCGGAATGGTCAAAGCATTGATGTCTCTGTCGTGTTAGGCGCACCGGATCGGTAGCGCGGGTCGCGCTGAATTTCCGTAAATGACAAGCTTTTTGGCCGGGTTGTGCCTGTCCTGACAGGGGTAGGGTTGCGCGCGGCCTTTTTGTTGGCGGCTCCGGCCACGTCAATTACAGCTTGAAGTGCTGCATAATTTCCGCCTAAGTGCTGAGCAACGGAAATTATGCATCAATACGGCTAGATATGAATGATATGTCAGAGGCTCTCTCGCTTGCCCTGCGCCTTGTCCTGAGCGCGGATGCGGACCTGATCGAGATCGTCGCGCTTTCGTTGCGCGTCTCGCTCAGTGCGGTGGCGCTGGCCTGTCTCATTGGTCTGCCTCTGGGCGCATTCCTTGCGATCACCCGGTTTCGGGGGCGCGGTGCCGCGCTCACGTTGCTCAATGCGCTGATGGGCTTGCCGCCTGTTGTCGTGGGTCTCATTGTCTATCTGCACCTGTCGCGCGCGGGGCCGCTTGGCTTTCTGGGGTTGCTGTACACGCCCACCGCGATGATCATCGCACAAACCATTCTCATTACTCCCATCGTCGCCGCCCTGTCGCGGCAGGTGTTGGAGGATCTGCACGCCGAATATGCCGATCAGTTCCGCTCTTTCGCGCTCACCCGTCGTCAGGCGATGCAGGCGCTGATATGGGATGCGCGCTATTCCTTGCTGACTGTGGCGCTGGCCGGGTTTGGCCGCGCCGTGGCAGAGGTCGGCGCGGTGATGATCGTGGGGGGCAATATCGACCATCTGACGCGGGTGATGACCACCGCCATCGCACTGGAAACCTCGCGGGGGGATCTGGCGCTGGCTATGGCGCTGGGCGTCGTGCTGATGGTGCTGGCGCTGGCGATCAACGCGGCGGTCCATGGCGTGCGGTCCACCGCCGCGCGGCAGGCCTATGCGTGACATGACAGCCACCGCCCCCCCCACGCAAAGCCCCAGCATGACGCTCCGGGTGCGCAATCTGTCCTTTCGGACCGGTGATCTGGATCTGTTGGGCGGCATTGATCTGTCGCTGCAATCCACCGGGGTCACTGTGGTGATGGGCCCTAACGGTGCAGGCAAAAGCCTGTTTCTGCGGCTGGTGCACGGCCTTGCCACCCCCACCGGCGGCGAGATCAGCTGGGGTGGTGCGCTTTTGTCGCCAACTCTCACGCGGCGGCAATCGCTGGTGTTCCAGAAGCCCGTGTTGTTGCGCCGGTCTGTGGCGGCCAATGTCGATTTCATCCTGCGCGCACGCGGCAGGCCGGACCCTGACACACGCGATGCCGCGCTGGCTCGCGTGGGTCTGTTGTCAGAGGCCGCGCGCCCTGCACGTCGCCTTTCGGGCGGACAGCAACAGCGCCTCGCCCTCGCGCGTGCGCTGGTCACACAGCCAGAGGTGCTGCTGATGGATGAGCCGACTGCCAGCCTTGATCCCGCGTCGGTCCTGATGATCGAACGCATCGTGACCGACACCGCAGCAACCGGCACCAAGATCCTCTTTGTCACGCATGATATCGGGCAGGCGCGGCGCCTTGCCGATGATGTCGTTTTTCTCGATGCGGGGCGGCTGGCTGAATACAGCCCCGCCGACCGCTTTTTCGAGACCCCACGAAGTGCGGCGGCCCAAGCCTATCTGGCTGGCCGCCTGCGTGTTTGACCAGAACTGGAAAAGGAAGGAAATCCAATGTTTTCAAGATCCATCATCACCGGCCTCGCCGCTATGGCGTTCGCAGTGCCGGCGTTGGCCCAAGACTCCATCATCGTACAATCCACCACCTCGACGGCCAATTCCGGCCTTTACGATCATATCCTGCCGATCTTTGAGAAAGAGACTGGCGTCGACGTCAATGTCGTCGCTGTCGGCACCGGGCAGGCGATCAAGAACGCGCGCAACTGTGATGGCGATGTTCTTTTGGTGCATGCCAAGCCCGCGGAGAAGAAATTCGTCGAAGACGGGCGCGGTATTGCGCGTGCCGACCTGATGTACAATGACTTTATTATTGTCGGGCCTGCGGGTGATCCCGCTGGTGTTGACGGCATGTCTGATGTGCAGGCCGCGCTGACCAAAATTGCCGAGGAAAAGGCGCTTTTCGCATCGCGCGGCGACGATTCCGGCACCCATAAAAAGGAAATGGCGCTTTGGGGCGATACCGGCATTGACCCCACCGATGCGTCTGGGGAATGGTATCGTGAAACAGGCTCGGGCATGGGGGCCACGCTCAACGCGGCGCTTGGCATGAATGCCTATGCGATGACCGACCGCGCGACATGGCTCAGCTTTGAGAATAAGGGCGATTTCTCGGTTTTGGTGCAGGGAGACGAAGACATGTTTAACCAGTATGGCGTGATCCTCGTGAACCCCGAGGTTTGCCCGTCGGTCAAGGTTGAGGCCGGTCAGACATTCATCGACTGGCTGCTGTCGGATGCTGGCCAATCGGCTATCGCCGCGCATGAAAAAAGCGGTGAGCAGCTGTTCTTCCCGAATGCCGAGGGCTGACACGGCATGACGGAACCCGCCTCGCCCGAATTTCTGACGGTCAGAGAGCTGGCCACGCTTCTTCGGATAAAGGAGCGCAAGGTCTATGATCTTGCTGCGTCGGGCGAGGTGCCTTGTTCGCGTGCGACTGGCAAACTCCTTTTTCCCAAGGCTGAGGTGCATGACTGGATCGCCGGGGCGAGCACCGGTGGAACGGAACGCGCCGAGGCGGGTCAGGCCCGACCTGCCGTGTTTTTAGGGAGCCACGACCCGCTTTTGGAATGGGCGCTGCGGCAATCACAATGCGGGCTGGCCACGTTTCTGGATGGTAGTCTGGATGGGCTGTCACGGTTTCGAGCCGGGGCCGGGATTGCGGCGGGTGTGCATATTCGCGACGCGGAAACCGGCGACTGGAACATCACCCATGTGTCACAGCTTTTTGTGGGCAAGGATGTTGCGCTTATTGCCTTTGCGCGGCGTCAGCGTGGGCTGGTTCTGGCCCCGGATCTGGCGGACAAGGTACACACACCCGCCGATCTGCATGGCCATGCTTTTGCCGGGCGACAGGCAGAGTCGGGTACCGAACGGCTTTGGGGGGATATCCTCGAAGAGGCCGGGCTGAAACCGGGCGATATCCCCGTGGCCGAAACCGCCCGAAGCGAGACAGACGCCGTGCTTGCGGTTGCCTCGGGCACCGCGCAGGCCACCTTTGGGCTGGAGCCGCTGGCACGGCAATTTGGGCTGGGGTTTGTCCCGGTAATCGAAGAGCGTTTCGATCTGGTGGTGGACCGCAAGGCGTGGTTCGAGCCACCGATGCAGTCTCTTATTGGCTTTCTGCAGAGCGATGCTTTCGTGGCCAAGGCGGCTGCAATGCAGGGCTATGATCTGACCGATCTGGGTCAGGTGCGCTGGAACGGGTAACTTTCAGGTCGTCATGATCCGGGTGGGCCGCTCTTGTACCCGATGGGGGCGCATCGCGGCGGCTGTCATCATAGACACGCCCGCAACGCACAGAAACATGACCGTGCCGCCAAACCGGCTAGAGATTTCGCCCGCCGCCACTGGCCCAAGCACCGATCCCGCGCCCATCGCCATCAGCGCCACGGTGAAACTGAGCGACGGCAGGTCCGGGAACAGCCTGTCTGACCAGAACGCCATGATCGCGCTCATCATCATCACGAATGCGCCCTGCAACCCGGCAGAGACAAGAACGGCCATCCACCAAGTGGGTGCCAAGGCCACCAGCGCCAGCGATAGCATGGAGGCCACCATCAGCCCGCGAATGAGCCAGACCAGCCCGATCCGGCCTTTCAACTGCCCGGTTGCCAGTCCGGTCAGCCCTACCAGACCGAACGTGATAAAGAGGAGGGCAGGTGTCGTGCCGTTTGGCATGCCTGTCAGCCCCCCAGCCTGTTCGATCCGGTCGGCGGCGAATGAGATGTAGATCGCCGTGGTGATGCCGAATGAAAGCGCCACTGCGTATAGTGGCCGTGCAGATGGACGCGCCAGCGCCGACCATGTGCTTGATGATCTGGGTCCGGGATGGCCCGCCACATCCCGCAGCGCCGGTGCCGCGACCAGTAGCGCGAATGCACCGAGGGATGCGAACATGACCCAGCCCGCGCGCCACGAAAACCCGGTGGCATGTGCGATCAGGGCGACGGCACCTGCGGTTGCGATGCCGATACTTGTGCCGGTGCTGATCAGCGACAGTGCGGTGGGCCGGTCCTCATCCCGGATCAGCTGATGCGCCGCGTTGTTGAAAGGCGCCCAGGCAAAGCCAGCACTGGTCATCGAGAAAAACACCCCGGCGTATAGCATCGCGTCGCTCTGCGCCGCTGCCACCAGCGCCAGACCAAGCGTCGCCGACATTAGCCCAAGTGCAACCGGCAAGCGCGGTCCGCGTGTGGCTGTCAGCGCGTAGGCGGCGATAAGGCCCATAAACATGCCGAAGAACCCGAGGCTTGAAAACAGGCCCGCAGCGCGTGTCGACAACGCGAATTCGGTGCGAAACTCAGACAGAAAAAGGCCGAACCCCATGCGGGCCGGCCCATAGGTGATGGCGGTGGCGGCAAAACCGGCCACCGTGAGTTTCCAGAACGGGGCGTGCATGTCACCTCGTCTCCTTCATGCGGGAGGGCATTCAGGCGGGATTAGAACAAGCCTTCGCCGCCCTCTTCCTCTTCGACAACCTGATCAGCCGCAACGATCGCGCCTGCACCTATCGCAGGACCACAAGCCTGAAGGATCGGAAGGCCGCCCAGCAGGGCAAGACAAAGCCAGAAACGATGTGTCATTGAAAACTCCTTTTTGGAATGGGGCAGGGGGGTGCTACTCGACCTCTTCGTAGACCGCCGTCGTCGTGTTTTCGACGTCGGTGACAAAGCCTTCGGTGGTCTCACAGCCCGCAAGAGCCAACAGGGCCAGCGGGATGAACAGAAGGGCGCGGACGGTATGTGTGAGTGCGTGTGTCATGTCTGGAAAACGTCTGCCTTGGACAGCCGGTTCCATACATGGGGACCGCCAGCGTCGTGCCGCCGCTAGTCGATGGCGCGGTTTGCATGCCGGGCCGCCTAGACGCGGCCCTCAGCCTGACGCTTGGTCGTCTTAGTTGTTGAACAGGAAATGCAGCACGTCGCCGTCCTTGACGACATAGCTCTTGCCCTCAGCGCGCATTTTTCCGGCCTCTTTGGCGGGCTGTTCGCCGCCAAGTGCGACGAAATCCTCAAAGGCGATCGTCTCGGCCCGGATAAAGCCTTTTTCGAAATCGCCGTGAATGACGCCTGCGGCCTGCGGGGCGGCCGTGCCGGTGCGGATGGTCCACGCGCGGGCCTCTTTCGGGCCGACGGTGAAATATGTCTCCAGATGCAAAAGCTCGTAGCCCGCGCGAATGAGCCGGTCGAGTCCGGCTTCTTCCAGCCCCATTTCTTCAAGGAACATGGCGGCCTCATCGGCATCAAGCTGGCTGATCTCTTCCTCGATCTGGGCGGAAATCACCACATGCGCGGCGCCCTGCGCCTCTGCCATTTTCGCCACGGCGGCAGAGTGCGCGTTGCCGTTTGCGGCGTTGGCCTCATCGACATTGCAGACATAGAGGATCGGCTTGGAGGTCAGCAGTTGCAGACCCTTCCATGCCTTCATGTCCTCGGCGTCCACGTCGACCAGCCGGGCGGGCTTGCCGTCTTCCAGCAGGGCTTGGGCCGCGGCCAGCAGGCGGTCGGCCTGCACGGCCTCTTTGTCATTGCCCTTGAGCTTGCGCTGAAGCCCGGCGCGCCGCTTTTCGATGCTTTCCATGTCGGCCAGCATCAGCTCGGTCTCGATCACTTCGGCATCCTCGACCGGGTTCACGCGCCCCTCCACATGGGTCACGTCGCCATCCTCAAAACAGCGCAGCACATGGGCGATGGCATCCGTTTCGCGGATATTGGCAAGGAACTGGTTGCCAAGCCCCTCTCCCTTGCTGGCGCCTTTGACGAGGCCCGCGATATCCACAAAGGTCATGCGCGTCGGGATGATGGATTTCGACTTGGCAATCTCGGCCAGCGTGTCGAGCCGCGCATCTGGCACAGCCACCTCGCCCACATTGGGCTCGATGGTGCAGAACGGAAAGTTCGCCGCCTGCGCTGCTGCGGTCCGCGTCAGCGCGTTGAACAACGTCGACTTGCCCACATTGGGCAGTCCCACGATTCCCATCTTGAAGCCCATGATGCACCTTCCTTATCTGCGGTTTCGCGCATCTACGGTGCCAGCGCGGCAGAGGTCAAGCAGGGCATTGATTTCCGCCCGCCTTTGCGTCAAACGAGGGCCAATTCAGCCGAGGAACTCCGCATGACCCGTATCGACGCCAAATTCGCCGCGCTCAAGCAAGAAGGCAAGAAGGCCTTTGTCGCCTATGTCATGGCGGGTGATCCGGATTTCGACACCTCGCTGGAGCTGGTCAAGGGCCTGCCGGGTGCGGGCGTCGACATCATCGAACTGGGCCTGCCCTTTACCGATCCGATGGCCGATGGCACCACGATCCAGCTGGCCGGTCAGCGCGCGCTAGAGGGTGGCATGACCCTGCAACGCACGCTGGATATGGCAACAGAGTTTCGCAAGGGCGACGACACTACGCCCATCGTGCTGATGGGGTATTACAACCCGATCTTCAATCGCGGGGTGGAGCAGTTTTTGCAAGATGCCAAGGCAGCGGGGGTCGATGGCCTGATCGTGGTCGACCTGCCACCCGAAGAGGATGACGAGCTGTGCATCCCGGCGCAACAGGCGGGGCTGAATTTCATTCGGCTGGCCACGCCCACCACGGATAACAAGCGTCTGCCCAAGGTGCTGACAAACACATCGGGCTTTGTCTATTACGTCTCGATCACCGGTATCACCGGCGCGGCGGCGGCAGAGGCCACCGATGTTGCCCCCGAAGTGGCCCGCATCAAGAGCCAGACAGACTTGCCCGTGATCGTGGGCTTTGGCATCCGCACCCCCGAAAGCAGCCGTGCAATCGCGTCTGTCGCGGATGGTGCGGTCGTGGGATCGGCCATCGTGGCCAAGCTGGCCGACGGCGAAAGCCCTTCGCAAGTGCTTGATTTCGTGCGTGGCCTTGCCGATGGGGCGCATTCTGCCTGATCACGGCCAGCCTGTATAGCGCGTCCGGTCGCATGGACAAATCACGTGCCGCCCCCTAAAGGTCGAAGTCCCTGACAACGATCCAAGGCCGCGCTCATGCCCGTCATCACAAATATCAAAGATCTTAAGGATATTTATGTCCGCCGCGTTCCGCGCATGTTCTACGATTACGCCGAAACGGGCAGCTGGACGGAACAAACCTTTGGTGAGAATACCAGCGACTTCAACAAGATACATCTGCGTCAGCGCGTTGCGAAGGATATGTCAGGCCGCTCTACCCGCTCGCAGATGATCGGACAGGACGTGTCCATGCCCGTGGGGCTTGCCCCCGTTGGGCTGACAGGCATGCAATGCGCGGACGGAGAGATCAAAGCCGCGCGTGCTGCTGAGAAATTCGGCGTGCCTTTTTGTCTGTCGACCATGTCGATCTGCTCGATCGAGGACGTGGCCGAGGCTACGCAAAAGCCATTCTGGTTTCAGGTCTATACGCTGAAAGACGACGATTTCATGCAGCGTCTTTTTGATCGCGCCAAGGCGGCGAAATGCTCTGCTGCGATCATCACCGTGGATCTGCAAGTGCTTGGACAGCGCCACAAGGATATTAAGAACGGTCTGTCTGCCCCACCCAAGCTGACTGCGAAATCCATCGCCAACATGATGACCAAGGTGCAATGGGGGCTTGGCATGCTGGGCACCAAGCGGCGGTCCTTTGGCAATATCGTAGGTCATGCCAAGGGTGTCACCGATCCCAGCTCACTCAGTTCCTGGACGGCCGAGGCATTTGATGAGGCGCTTGATTGGGACCGCATCCGCGAGTTTCGCAAGATGTGGGATGGCCCACTTATCATCAAGGGCATCATGGATCCGCGCGACGCGCGCGAGGCGCTGAACGTGGGCGCCGATGCGATTATCGTGTCCAACCACGGTGGGCGTCAGCTTGATGGCGCGCTGTCTGCCATCCGCGCGCTGCCTGCCATCGTGGACGCGGTAGGCGACAAGATCGAGGTGCATTTCGACAGCGGCATCCGCTCGGGTCAGGACGTGCTCAAGGCGCTCGCGATGGGGGCGCAGGCCTGCTATATCGGGCGCGCCTTTACCTATGGTTTGGGGGCGATGGGCGAAGAGGGCGTGACCAAGACGCTGGAAATCATCCACAAGGAACTCGATGTGACAATGGCGCTTTGCGGGCACCGCGATGTGACCAAGGTGGATCGTGACATCCTGCTGGTTCCCAAGGATTTTACCGATAACTGGACCTGACCAGACAGTTTGCCAATGGCGGCGGGCGGCTTTTTGTGCCGCAAACGCCGTCTGGCAGGTGGGCTGAGGCCAAGAATCGCCTTTCCAAACGCGGGTATCCGGTCTATACGCGCGGCTTCACGCGGGGCTACAGCCTTGGAGGAGCCCCGCCTTTGCATATGGAGAATTCAAAATGGCTGGAGAAATTCCTGATCTTCACGCCCAGGAACGCACGGGGACAGGCAAGGGCGCCGCTCGTGCAGCACGCCGCGAAGGCATGGTTCCGGGTATCGTTTTTGGTGGCGACGTAGATCCACTGCCCATCAATATTCCGTTCAACGTGCTGCTCAAGCGGCTCAAGGCTGGGCGGTTTAAGTCGACGCTCTTTAACCTCAAGGTTGAAGGCCACGACGATGTGCGCGTGATCTGCCGCGACGTTCAGCGCGACGTGGTCAAGGACCTGCCGACGCATCTCGACCTGATGCGCCTGCGCCGCACGAGCAAGATCAACCTGTTCCTCTCGGTCGAGTTCATCAACGAGGATGATTGCCCCGCGCTTCGCAAGGGTGGCGTCCTCACGGTGATCCGTAACGAGATCGAAGTGGTTGTCACCGCCGGCGACATCCCTGAGTCGATCGTTGTCGACCTCAGCAAGATGGAAAACATCGGCGACAACATCTCGATCAGCATGGTCGACCTGCCCGAAGGCGCCAAGCCAACGATCACGGATCGCGACTTTGCCATCTGTAACGTGGGCGCACCGACCACGCTGGCTGCCGACACGGATGATGACGATGACGCGGACGCGGACGAGGTCCCGACGGTCGGTGACGAAGACACAGCCGAAAGCTGATCCTCGATCATCTGTTTGCAAGATGGAACCGCGGCGCCCTGTGCGCCGCGGTTTTTCGTTTTGGCGATGGCATACCTGCGCGCGGTTGATTCCCACCCGCCTGCCGCGTAGATCATGAGCGACATCATACGGGGGCCAGGGCATGTTGCTTTTCGTGGGCTTGGGAAATCCGGGCGCAAAATACGCGCAGAACCGGCACAACATCGGCTTTATGGCGCTTGACCGGATCGCTGCGGATCATGGCTTTGGCCCGTGGAAATCCAAGTTTCAGGGCCAGATCGCCGAAGGTAATCTTGGCGGTGAAAAGGTGCTCCTGCTCAAGCCTGAAACCTTCATGAACCGGTCCGGGCAGTCTGTGGGTGAGGCGATGCGCTTTTATAAGCTGACGCCCGAGGACATCATTGTTTTTCACGACGAGCTCGACCTTGCCCCCGGCAAGCTACGCGTCAAGCAAGGGGGCGGGCATGCAGGCCATAACGGCCTGCGTTCTATCCATCAGCATGTCGGTGAAACCTATGCGCGGGTGCGTCTGGGAATCGGCCATCCGGGCCACAAAGATCGCGTGGCGGGCTACGTGCTACAGGATTTTGCCAAGGCCGAGGCCGACTGGCTGGACGATCTGATGCGCGGCATTTCCGATGGCGCGGCAAGGCTCGCTGCGGGAGAAAACGACAAATTTCTGAATGCGGTGGCACAACGTACCGCGCCGCCGCGTTCGTCTACCAGCAAGCCCAAGCCAGCGCCGCAGACGCCCAGCCCTGCCGCGCCGCAAGAACCGGCTGAGGACACACGCAGCGCCATGCAGAAACTTATGGACAAGTTTCGCTAATCCTACGTCCTGCCCTGACCGGAAAGGAGGCCGCGCCATGAGATCAGCCGTCAAATGGAGCCTGCGTATCCTGCTCGCACTGGTCCTTGCCGCGGTCGTGGTGGGCGTCGCCAAGCGAGAGGAAATCACCCGTCTCATGGCGGTGAACAGCCTCTTTGCCGAGGACCGCATCCTGCGCAACTTTTCCAACATGCGCGCGCTTTTCCGCACGGTGCCTGTGCCGCGCGGCGACGGCGCCGCATCTGCCCTGCCCGAAGGGACCCAGATGAGGCTGCCGGCTGAGGTGACCCGCTGGGTGGATGACCGCGCCGTCACCTCGTTTCTGGTGCTGCATGAGGGCCAGATCGTACACGAAAGCTATCACTTAGGCACCAACCCGGATGATCGCCGGATCAGCTGGTCGATGGCCAAATCCTTTCTCTCTGCGCTTTTCGGTATCATCAAGGCCGAGGGCGCCATTGGGTCATTGGATGATCTGGTCACTGATTATGTCCCCCGCCTGACGGGCAGCGCCTATGACGGTGTGACCATCAGACAGGTGCTGGAAATGACCAGCGGTATCGAGTTCGACGAGGATTATCTCGACTACAATTCCGACATCAACCGCATGGGCCGGGTGCTGGCTCTGGGTGGTACGATGGATGGTTTTGCCGCAAACCTGACAGAGCGCGCGGCCCCACCCGGAGAGCGCTGGCACTACGTCTCTATCGACACGCATGTCTTAGGCATGGTGGTCCGGGCCGCCACGGGCCGCGATCTGCCGTCGCTCTTGTCGGAAAAGGTGATTGTGCCGCTCGGGCTGGAAATGGAACCCTACTACATCACAGATGGCGACGGGGTCGCCTTTGCGCTGGGCGGGCTGAACATGACCACGCGCGACTATGCCCGTTTTGGCCTGATGTTCGCGCAAGGGGGCAGGTACGGCGAAACCCAAGTGGTGCCACAGGATTGGGTCGAAACCTCTACTGCCCCGAAGGCACCCACGCCGCCCGGCGATATCCGCTACGGCTATCAATGGTGGATCCCCAAGAATGGGCCAGAGGATGTTTTCATGGCACGCGGCATTTACGGGCAATATATCTATATCGACCGCACCCGAGACGTGGTGATCGTCGCTACGGGGGCTGACCGGAATTTTCGCGACATGGGCGTGCATGATGCTAATGTCGATATCTTTCGTCGCATCGCCGCGGCGCTTTGACCATCTTGCCCGCGCCGCATGTCGCAGGCAGGATAGGACCAACCACAATGGAGAGACCATGAGCTATATCGCGATGAACCGCTTTCATGTCCGTGACGGGCATGAGGCCGATTTCGAAGAGATGTGGCGCAGCCGCGAAAGCAAGCTGAAGCAAACACCGGGTTTCGAGGAGTTTCGCCTGCTCAAAGGACCGGCGGGAGATGGGTTTCACCTATATTCCAGCCATGTGGTCTGGGCCAGCAAGGCGGATTTTGAGGCGTGGACCAAGTCGCAGCAGTTCCGCGATGCACACAAAGATGCGGGCAACTCCAAAACCAAGGATGCGTTGATGGGCCCGCCGCAATTCGAGGGATTTGAGACGATCCTGCACGAAGCCTGAAAGGTACGGCAAGCTATGGAAAAAGATCCTGCGATCAACGTTCTGGGTAATGAACTAGAGCTGTGTGGCACCGATCCGCTGACCGGGTTTTTCCGCGACGGGCACTGCAACACATGTGCGGCCGATCAGGGCAGCCACACGGTCTGCGCCAACGTGACAGAGGAATTCCTAGCCTATTCGAAATATGTGGGCAACGATCTGTCGACCCCGCGGCCCGAGTTTGGCTTTGCCGGGCTCAATCCTGGCGATCAGTGGTGTCTGTGTGCCGCGCGTTTCCTGCAAGCCCATGATGAGGGCTGTGCGCCCAAGGTGCGGCTGGCGGCCACGCATCGCAGCGCGCTGGAAATCGTGCCTCTGCATGTGTTGGAAGAGCACGCCATAGACGCGCCGCAGTAGGGCGCGGGCCAGGCGATCGCCCGGCCACGCGGCTATCTGTTCAGTCGTCGCCGTCCATGTCAAAGCCCAGATGCCGGGCGACGGTATAGATATCCTTGTCGCCACGCCCGCACATGTTCATGCACAGGATGTGATCAGACGGCAGGTCTGGTGCGATCTTCATGACATGAGCTAGCGCGTGGCTGGGTTCCAGCGCGGGGATAATGCCCTCGCATTCGCAGCAAAGCTTGAACGCTTCCAACGCTTCTTTGTCGGTGATTGCCACATATTGCGCGCGCCCGATATCGTGCAGCCAGCTATGTTCCGGGCCGATTCCGGGATAATCCAACCCCGCTGAAATCGAATACCCTTCGAGGATCTGGCCGTCATCGTCCTGCAAGAGATACGTTCGGTTGCCATGCAGTACGCCGGGGCGCCCGCCTGTCAGTGAGGCGCAATGCTCCATCTTTTCAGTCACGCCTTTGCCGCCGGCCTCGACGCCGATGATGTTGACCTCTTTGTCGTCAAGGAATGGGTAAAACAGACCCATTGCGTTTGATCCGCCACCGATTGCGGCGATGATCGTGTCGGGCAGGCGGCCTTCGGCCTCTTGCATCTGTTCGCGGGTTTCCTTGCCGATGATCGACTGAAAGTCGCGGACCATCGCAGGGTAGGGGTGCGGCCCGGCGACCGTGCCGATGCAATAGAACGTGTCGCGCACATTCGTCACCCAGTCGCGCAGCGCGTCGTTCATCGCATCCTTGAGCGTGCCGCGTCCCGACGTGACAGGCACGACCTCTGCCCCAAGCAGTTTCATCCGAAAGACGTTGGGCTTTTGGCGCTCGACGTCATGCGCGCCCATGTAGACGATGCATTTCAGGCCAAACTTGGCACAGACGGTGGCCGTGGCCACGCCATGCTGGCCTGCACCGGTTTCGGCGATGATGCGCGTTTTGCCCATGCGCCGCGCCAGTAGGATCTGCCCCAGCACATTGTTGATCTTGTGCGCACCGGTGTGGTTCAACTCGTCGCGCTTCATATAGATCTTGGCGCCGCCGAGATGCTTGGTCAGCCCCTCGGCATGGTAAAGCGGGCTGGGGCGACCCACATAATGCTTCCACAGGAAATCCATCTCGTCCCAAAAGGACTGATCCGTCTTTGCATTCTCGTACTGCTCTTCCAGTTCAAGGATGAGCGGCATCAGCGTTTCCGACACAAAGCGCCCGCCGAATTGCCCGAAACGGCCCTTTTCGTCTGGGCCGGTCATGAAGGAATTGAAAAGATCGTTCATGGTGCGTGGTATCCCGTTTTGATCCCTGACTGCATAGGCCAGAGGGCATGGGTTTTCCAGCGAAAAGCCGGGGCTTTTGCAGGGCGGAATGGTCGCGGTCAGGCGCGGGCGTTGTCGATCAGCAGGCGCATCTTGTCTGCGTCCTTGATACCGGGCGCGCGTTCCACGCCAGAGGATACGTCGATCTGGCTTGCACCCGTCAGGCGGATTGCCTCGGCCACGTTATCGGGCGTCAGGCCACCGGCCAGCATCCATGGCACGCTCCAGCTTCGGTTTGCGATCAATCGCCAGTCAAAGGCGATCGCGTTGCCGCCGGGCCTGTCCGCGCCCTCAGGTGGTTTGGCGTCAATCAAAAGCTGATCAGCCACCTTGCTGTAGAAATCTATCTGGGTGAGATCCGTCTCGGACGCGATCCCGATCGCCTTCATCACTGGCAAGCCATAGCGCTGCTTGACCTCGGTCACGCGCGCCGGAGTTTCGTGCCCGTGTAGCTGCAACATATCCAGAGGCACGGCCTTGGTCAGCACATCGAGCATCTCGTTGCTGGCATCCACGGTGAGTGCAACGGTGGTGATATCGTCTGGCACGGCGCGGGCCATTTCGGCGGCATTGGACAGGTTCAGATCACGGGGCGACTTGGGAAAGAACACAAATCCCACATAGGATGCCCCCGCGAGAATCGCAGCGGGGATATCGGCGGGTTCGGTGAGCCCGCAGATCTTGACCTTGACGTTTTGGGGCATGAGTGGCTCAGCTGGCCTCGTCCAGAAGAACCAGAACGTCGTCCTTGCCTTCGTTCTTCTCGCCTTTCAGACGCTTGACCTCTGCCCGCAGCTTGTCCATTTCGCGAGCCTGCCGCGCGGCGGCTGCCCGTTCCTTGGCCTCGCGGATCCACTCCCAGATAAAGCCGATGATCAAACCGGCCAGAATGCCGCCGAACATGATCACGAAAAGCGGCACAGTATAGGAGGGCGTCAACGCAAAGAACTTCGCCAATTCGGGTGGCAGCATGTTCACCTCGACTGTCTGGCGATTTGCCAGAGCAATGAGAACAAGCGCCAGTCCAAAGACGGCGATACAAGCGTAACGGATATAGCGCATCAGGATTTCCCGTTCAGTCTTTCTCGAAGCAGTTTGCCGGCCTTGAAGAACGGCACATGTTTTTCCTCTACCTCGACAGACGCGCCTGTGCGCGGATTGCGTCCGGTGCGTGCGTCCCGCTTTTTCACGGAAAACGCCCCAAATCCACGAAGTTCGACCCGGTTGCCGTCTGCCATGGCATCGGTGATCTCGTTGAATACAGTCGCTACAATACGCTCAACATCCCGCTGGTACAAATGCGGATTTTCGTCTGCGATTTTTTGAATAAGTTCTGACCGGATCATCGGTCTCTCCCCGTAACTTCTTCTGCCAGGCCGTTTGTTCTATGTCGAAACTATAGAATGAAATTACGACTCCTGAAACTGAAAGCCACTCAAGGTGGCGGTCAAAAGCGGATTTTCTCCTGTTCGCGGTGTTGAAACCGCTGATTTGGGCGGTCAGAGGTCAGACATCGCGCATGATCGCATGCGATGCTGCAATGCAGCAGCGAGATTTGATTCGCAGCGAGAGGTCGATTGCCCCTCGTTATGTCCGTCCCTTCCCAAACGAAAAACGGCCCCGCGCTGTGGCGGGGCCGTCATTTTTCGGGTCGTCAGTGACGCCCTTACTTGTCTTCGTCGCCTTTCAGCGCTGCGCCAAGAATGTCGCCGAGCGATGCGCCCGAGTCAGAGCTGCCATACTGTTCGACGGCTTCTTTCTCTTCGGCGATCTCGCGTGCCTTGATCGACAGGCCCAGACGACGTGTCTTGCTGTCCACGTTGGTCACGCGTGCGTCGACCTTGTCACCGACAGAGAACCGCTCGGGCCGCTGTTCGGAACGGTCACGGCTGAGATCGGAGCGGCGGATGAAGGATTTCATGCCTTCGTATTCCACTTCGATGCCACCATCCTCGATCGCGGTCACTTCGACAGTGATGATCGAGCCGCGCTTCACGCCACCAACTGCCTCGGCGAACTTGTCACCGCCAAGTGCCTTGATCGACAGCGAGATGCGTTCCTTTTCCACGTCCACTTCAGAGACGACAGCCTGAACGACGTCGCCCTTCTTGTAGTTCTGGATCGCTTCTTCGCCACGCTCGTCCCAGCTCAGGTCCGAGAGGTGAACCATGCCGTCGATATCGCCATCGAGACCGATGAAGAGACCGAATTCGGTGATGTTCTTGACCTCGCCCTCGACCTCGGTGCCCTCGGGATGTGTTTCTGCAAACACTTCCCACGGGTTGCGCATGGTCTGCTTGAGACCAAGGCTGACGCGGCGTTTCGTGGGGTCGATCTCCAGCACCATGACCTCAACCTCCTGAGAGGTGGAGACGATCTTGCCGGGATGCACGTTCTTTTTGGTCCAGGACATTTCCGAGACGTGAACGAGACCTTCGACACCGGCTTCCAGCTCCACGAAGGCGCCGTAATCGGTGATGTTGGTCACGCGGCCGGTATGCACTGATTCCAGCGGGTACTTGACCGCAACCAGATCCCACGGATCTTCCTGAAGCTGCTTCATGCCCAGGCTGATACGGTGGGTTTCCTTGTTGATCTTGATGACCTGAACCTTGACCGTCTCGCCGATCGCAAGGATCTCGGAGGGGTGGTTCACACGGCGCCATGCCATGTCGGTCACGTGCAGCAGGCCGTCCACACCGCCAAGGTCGACGAACGCGCCGTACTCGGTGATGTTCTTGACCACACCGTCCACAGAGTCGCCCTCGGTCAGCTTGCCAATTACCTCGGCGCGCTGCTCGGCACGGCTTTCTTCAAGGATGGCACGGCGCGAGACAACGATGTTGCCACGGCGGCGATCCATCTTGAGGATCTGGAACGGCTGCTTGAGACCCATAAGGGGGCCTGCGTCGCGCACGGGGCGCACATCGACCTGAGAGCCGGGCAGGAACGCCACGGCACCGCCAAGATCGACCGTAAAGCCGCCTTTGACCCGGCCAAAGATCGCACCTTCGACGCGGGCGTCGTCGGCATAGGCCTTTTCAAGGCGATCCCATGCTTCTTCACGGCGGGCCATTTCACGGCTGATGACAGCCTCGCCGCGCGCGTTCTCGACCTGGCGAAGGAACACCTCCACCTCGTCGCCGACAGCGATTTCGGGGGCTTCACCGGGATTTGCGAATTCTTTGAGTTCGACTCGGCCTTCCATTTTGTAGCCGACGTCGATGATGGCTTGTCCTGCCTCTACGGCGATGACTTTGCCTTTGACGACACTGCCTTCCGAAGGCGTGTCCATTTCGAGGTTTTCATTAAGGAGGGCCTCGAATTCCTCCATCGATGTGTTTTGAGCCATGTGGCAGTCGTTTCCTTTACGTGTCTATTTATCTGGCCGTGCGGTTGGGTCCGCCGGTCTTCAGGGGTTCATTGGTCAGTCGGGTCGCATGGTAGCAAAACAAAGAGGGCCGGTAGTTCCGACCCTGCCCGATCTCGCTCGTTTCGCGGCGTTTCCCGCCCTATCGACGACGCGCGTATAGACCGCGTCCGGCTTGTGATCAAGCCTTTTCGCCATCTCGTTCAGTCTAGCGCCGCCTGAATTTCACGCTCTGCCGCGGCCACGGCCTCTTCGATGCTCATGCGGCTTGTATCCAGGACCACGGCATCGTCGGCGGGTTTCATCGGGGCGTCCACCCGGGCGCTGTCGCGGGTGTCGCGGATGCGCAGATCGGCCAGTACCGTGTCATAATCCGTCGCCATCCCGCCTGCCAGCAGTTCGGCCAGACGGCGTTGGGCGCGGACGTCGTCGCTGGCGGTGACATATAATTTTACCTCCGCCTCGGGGCAAATCACGGTTCCGATGTCGCGCCCGTCCAGCACCGCGCCGCCCGCCCGACGGGCAAAGGCGCGTTGAAAGTCCACCAATGCCGCGCGCACTTCGAATATAGAGGCGACGCGGCTTGCAGCCTGTGCCACCTCGGGTGTGCGCAGGTTGTCGGCGGTCAGATCCTCGGCGCGCAGGTCGCGTGCGGCCTCGATCGGGTCCGTGCCATCCAGCGTCCGCCGGCCGGTGGCGCGGTACAGCAGGCCAGTGTCGAGATGGGCGAGGCCGAATCGCTGCGCCACGGCGCGTGATACCGTGCCTTTGCCCGCCGCCGCCGGTCCGTCGATTGCCACTGTGAATGCCATTGCGCCTCTTTCCTCAGCCGATGTGGTCTGGTTAGAGCATGCACGCTTGCCGCTCAAGCGGGGTTGCAAGAGGCACCTCGGGACAAAACAGATTGTTTCCGCGAAAGATCTGGCGTGCCTGTGTCCTGCGCCCCCGATCCGATTGTCTATCGGGGTGGAACAATCGCTGCAATTTCCCAGCGATGCCGCATCAATCGCCGCACATTGTCCGCGTACCGTGAACAAGGAGAGTTTGCTCTGGTCTGCATCGGCACAAGTTAGGCGGGAAAATGGCGCAGGCGTCAAATCTGGGCCGTCTTTACCCTTCAGATACTACGACAACTGAGACGCAGCTTTTGGGGACGACACGTTACTGTCCGTCGTCATATAAAATGGGGCATCAGGGCTGTTTGAACAACGGAGGCTCTGGTTCTTTTGTGTGATTGATTATGCTGCTTGTTTTTGATGTTGCAAGCGGCGCTGTCGGATAGTCATTTTCTTGATCTTTTCCCTTTCTCTTAGAATGGCTTTGTCGCGTCCAAAGTAGACGTCTGCAGGTGTGACGTTGTTTAGGCTCTCATGGTAGCGCTGGTTATTGTAGTAGTCGACGAAGGCCCCGATCTGTCGTTCGAGATCACCGGGCAGGTAGTAATTCTCCAGCAGGACACGGTTCTTCATAGTCTGATGCCAGCGTTCGATTTTGCCTTGGGTTTGCGGATGGAATGGTGCCCCACGAACATGGTCCATTTTTTGATCTGTCAGCCACGTAGCCAGATCGCCAGAGATATAGCAGGAGCCGTTGTCGCTAAGCAGACGGGGTTTGTGTCGGACCACAGCCTGATCACACCCCGATGTCTGAAGCGCTAACTCTATCGTGCTGGTCACATCCTCTGCCCGCATGTTCGTGCAAAGCTTCCAGGCGATGATGTAGCGGCTGTAATCGTCCAGGATTGTACTGAGGTAGTACCATCCCCACCCGATGATCTTGAAGTAGGTGAAGTCAGTCTGCCACATTTGGTTGATGGCGGTGGTCTTGTCCGTGAACTCGTCGGCGGCCTTGATCACAACATAGTCTGGCGCGGTGATTAGATCAGCGGCTTTCAGAATGCGGTAAGCCGAAGATTCAGAGACAAAATATCGCTTTTCATCGGTATATTTAACGGCCAGCTCGCGTGTGGTCAGTGCCTCATGCTCTAGTGCAAACTCAGTCAGGTCGTCACGGCGGGCATCAGGAATGCGGTTCCAGACCGACTTTGGACGGGGCGAACGGTCCGCCAAAGCATCAAAGCCACCTTCGATATATCGGTCGTACCATCGGTAGAATGTGGTGCGCGGGATGCCCAGCATATCCAGGGTCTTCTTGGTTGGCAGATGCGACCTTTCAACTGTGCGAATGATCTCCAACTTCTCACTTGCTGGATATCTCATTCCTCGAACTCCCCAGCCCCTGTCATGCTTTTTTTGAGCAGACGGTTTTCCAAGGTGAGGTCGGCCACGCATTCCTTGAGGGCCATGGCCTCAGATCTAAGCTCCTTTACCTCAGGCGATGTCGCTTGACGCGCCGTGTCGCCGGAAAGACGACGCTTTCCTGCCTCAAGAAATTCCTTCGACCAGGTATAGTACAGGCTGTCAGAAATGCCCTCACGACGACATAACGCTGAGATGCTTTCTTCACCGCGCAATCCCGCCAAAATAATGCGGATCTTTTCCTCCGCTGAGTAAGTCTGGCGGGTCTTGCGGCGGATGTTTTTGACCAGCTTGTCAGCTGCGTCTTTTGATGTTCCGGGCTTCTTGTTCATCTTCGCTCCTTAAAGGCTACGATGAACCAGAAACCCTCCGTTGTTCAAATCATCAAATCTGTCCCAAAGGCGCTGACGTCAGACAATTTACAGACCCTTTGATGGGCTTCTTTGACAACTGCTTGCAGACAACCCACGACGAGGCAGACTTCGTCCCTACAGATGAGCTCTTGGACGCAGCCACAGACTACTGTCGTTCAGAGGATCGCAACCCGCCTGAAAAGTCTAGCGTCATACGGCATATGAGGCAGCGGGGGTTTGAACGTGTCCAGCGCAGGTAAGGGAGGAAGCGTTTGCGAGGCTTTTCAGGATTGAAGATCTGCAACTATACAGAGAGCGATGTACCTTTTTGACCTCACTGTCACAGCTGTCACACCTGATTTTACTCTTTAAAATATATGTAACCATATAAAAAAGAAGTAAAAACGGCTGTGACAGCTGTGACGCCTCAATCACCCCACTGCTCCCGCCACCCCTTGGCCAAGAACCCGCAGGCGACCGCTTCCCGCTCGATATCCCGTAGCTCTGCCCGGATTGCCCGCCCGACCTGAGCCCGCCGCTTGGCTTCCGCCTTAGCCGCTTATACGCCATCACCAGCCCGCTGCCGTCCCAGTAGACCCGTGCAGCTTCCTTCAAGATCAACTTGTCGAGTGTCATATCAGAGACAGCCCTTCTGAGCCGTTCATTCTCCTTATGAAGTCGCTTCAGTTCCTTCAGTTGGTCGACGCCCATTCCACCATACTATTTGCGCCAGCGGTAATAGGTTTGTTTAACAACTCCGATCAATCTGATTGCATCCAGACGGGGCATACCTTGCCCCATCAACACCTCAACTTGCCGTAACTTCGAGACAATCTCTCCCGGCTTTGGTCGCTTGTTTGAAATTCTTGGTCCTCCGTCTCCTAAATATAACGATGGACCAGTTCAAATGGTGAGGCCCAATGTTGATGGGCTGACATGGAGCGGCCCACAGATATGCGTCGACGGAG
>CBFHML010000007.1:0-11198 GCA_965656855.1 Roseovarius sp. | reverse complement strand
CGGCGTATCCGTAAGAAGATGGAATAGGGCGCTGCCTAGAATGCCTCGGGTTTCGCCTCTCGCGCCATGTGGTCCAGCACTGCGTTGACGAATTTCGGTTCTTTGCCTTCGGGGTAAAAGCTTTTGGCGATATCAACGAATTCGTTGATGACCACGCGGGGCGGTGCCTCACCTTCGAGCATTTCACCGCCTGCCGCACGAAAGAGCGCGCGCAGGGTCGGGTCGATCCGCCCAAGGGGCCATTTCGCCACCAGCGCCCGGTCAGTCATCTGGTCGATCTTGCCCTGCCAGTTTACCGCGTCTTCCAGCAGCTTGCGAAAGAGGTCAATATCCCCGTCTTGCATCTCGACGCCGTCGTCTACCTCTGCGCCAAAGCGGAAATCGAGGAATTCGCGCCGGACCGTGTCGCTCGACTGGCCCGAATGCTCCATCTGGAACAGGGCCTGAACGGCATATAGCCGTGCCGCAGAGCGCATCTTGCGCTTTTGGTTGCCGGAAAGTTCGGTCATGCCTTGGGGGTGTCCTTCACATTGCCCGCGATCTTGTATTCGTCCTGCGCCGGCACGAATCCGACGCCTTTTCGGGCGGAGCCCCATTTGCGCACCAATGCGATGAGATGCAACGCCGCCGCCGCGGCACCTGCGCCCTTGTTCATGCGTGCGGGGTCGCTGCGTGCCTCGGCCTGATCGCGGTTTTCAACGGTCAGGATGCCGTTGCCGATGCACAGCCCCTGCATCCCCAAGAGCATGATACCCCGGCTGCTGTCATTGCACACGGTCTCGTAATGCGTCGTCGCGCCCCGGATCACACAGCCAAGCGCGACATAGCCGTCGTAATTGCTCATCCGTTCGGCGATGCCGATGGCGGTGGGCAGTTCCAGCGCGCCGGGCACCTCGATCACCTCATGGGTGCCGCCGCTTGCCTCGATCTCGGCCTTAGCGCCGGCGATCAATTGATCCGCGATGTCGCGGTAAAACGGCGCCACCACGATCAGGATCTTTACCGGCTTGTCGAACTCGGCGCGCGGCATGGTGTATTCGGTTCCGGCCATGTCTTTAGTCCTTGGTCAGAGGGCGCGTGCCCACGATGGAAATACCATAAGCATCCAGACCCAGATAGCGCGTTTCGGGGTTGTCCGTCACGAGGATCAGCTCGGTCAGACCCATTGTCGACATGATCTGCGCGCCCAGCCCGGTCTGCTTGACCGTGCGCGGTCCATCCTCTTCGTCCATTTCGCTGGCAAGACTTGGCCGTGGCTGGCGAAACAAGAATACCGCCCCGCGCCCCTCTTCGGCGATGACCTCCATCGCGCGTGGCAGCTTGCCTGACGGCCCGGCCTTGCGTTCCAGCCCGATGCCCAGCACATCCTCCAGCGCGTTGAGCGCATGGGTCCGCGCCAGCACCGGCTGGCCGTCATGGATATCACCCTTGACCAGCACCACATGTTCCGTGCCGCTGATCTCGTCAGCGAAAATCCGCATGTCCCAGTCGCCCCCATGAGACGAGGCGACGGTTTCGCGCCGTTTTTCCCGCACGAGATTGTCGTGCTTGTGCCGGTATGAGATGAGGTCGGAAATCGTCCCGATCTTCATGTCGTGCTCTTTGGCGAACTCGATCAGGTCGGGCAGGCGGGCCATTGTCCCGTCGTCTTTCATGATCTCGCAGATCACCCCCGCAGGATTCAGCCCGGCCAGCCGCGCGATGTCCACGGCCGCCTCGGTATGGCCCGCACGCACCAGCACACCGCCATTGCGCGCGCGCAGCGGAAACACATGGCCCGGCGTGGCGATATGTGCCTGCGTGTTTTGCTCGTTGATTGCCGTGGCGATCGTCAGCGCCCGGTCAGCGGCGGAAATGCCCGTGCTCACGCCCTCGCGCGCCTCGATGCTGACGGTAAAGGCCGTTTCATGCCGCGAGGAATTATTCACCGCCATCATCGGCAGGCCCAGCCGGTCGATCCTCTCAGAGGTCATAGGCAGGCAAATCAGGCCCTTGCCATGGGTCGCCATGAAATTGACGGCCTCGGGCGTGGCGAATTCTGCGGCGATGACAAGATCGCCCTCATTCTCACGGTCCTCGTGGTCGACAAGGATAAACATCTTGCCCGCGCGCGCCGCCGCGATGATCTCTTCCGTCGAAGAGATCGCATCCCGCAGGTCGGCCTCGACAGGGCCGGGTTTTTCAAAGGCTTGGCTTGGCATGACGCCCCTCATGGTCTGACCGCCCGCCAGATAGCGCAGGGCGGGACCGATGGCCAGAGGGGAAAGCGGGCGGATCGGCGCGCCTTGGGCCGCAATCGAGAATTTGGCGGATTTGTCACGTGTCAAGACAGGCACGGGTGCGCGCCGTCCTTTGGGCCGGAATCCCCGCCCACTTTTTGGGCTGTCGGCGGGGAAGCGACGGCAGGTTTCAGCCATCCGGCAAGTCTGCGCCGCAGCGGCTGGGCGGCGTTGACCGGTTTGCCAAAGGGTCGCCTGTTGAGAGCCTTCAACCCTTCAAATGAGGATGTCGATATGACCGATGTAGAAAGTTCAGACCTGTTCAAACCGAATGAAACGTCTGTGCCAAAATCCGATTACCCGACCATTGTGCTTCACTGGGCGTTGCTGGTGACGTTGGTGGTCAGTTTCGTCACCGGAATGCAGGTCGCCGCGGATGAGCCGGAATCAAGCTGGGCGCAGGCGCTGCGCTGGATGCTGCCGCAGGGCAATGTGATTGTGTGGCACATGATTTCCGCGCTGGTCTTTGTGGCGCTGGTTGCGGGCTATACGATGTTCCTGCGCGCCGCCGGGCTTGGCAACAGGATTGCGTTGAACGGCCGGTGGTGGCGCATGCTGACCAAGGCAAAGGACCGGCGCACGCGATGGCGGGCCGTCAATACACTTGTGTACTGGGTCGGGTTCGCAGCGCTGGCTGTTGCGCTGGTGACCGGAGTGCTGATGGATCTGGTGCAGGGCGCGCAGACCTACGCGTTCAGCGCCGTGGTTCATCAATATGCCGCGTGGGTGATGCCGCTGTATATTCTTTTGCATGTCACGGTTCTGGTCCTGATGGCGGGCTGGGCGCATCTGCTCAAGCTTTTCCGGCCGCGCGTGGCATATGGCGCAGCAGCCGTGACCGCCCTTGCGACCGGGGCGGCGGCGGCGGCGGTGATGTTCGGGGTGCAAAGCGCTGTGCCGACCCAATCATTGAGCGTCATGGCCACACGGGCCGAGCCGGTTTTAGACGGGCGCGCCGATGAGGCGCTCTGGTCTGAGGCCGACAGCGTCACGGTGATGACAACGCGTGGGGTGAACCTGCCGGATGGGGCGGTGGCGGTGACGGTAAAGGCCGCGCATGACGATGAGTTCCTTTATGCGGTGCTGCAATGGCCGGACACGACACGCAGTCAAAAGCACTTGCCGCTGGTCAAATCCGAAACCGGCTGGCGCGTGCAGCAGACGGAATACGGCATTCACGACGAAGACAGATTTTACGAAGACAAGTTCGGTGTGATGCTGTCAGAGCGGGGGCGCATCGCCGGCAATCATTCGATCCACATGGGGGCGCAGCCACTTGCAGGAAAACCCGGCCCCGCAGGCGGGCGCGGCCTGCACTACACCACCGACGGATCGGTCGTGGATGTGTGGCACTGGAAATCCGTGCGCAGCGGCAATGCGATCATGGGGCAGATCGACGACAACTATTTTGGCGCGCCCACACAGCCCAAGGGCACAGGGCGTTACACCGGCGGATATCAAAAGGATCCCAAAGACAGCGGCGGGTATGAGATGAATTGGGAAAGCTATGCGGATGCAGGCATCGTGCCCAAATACCTGCCCGCCGATCCCGCGCTGCTGGAGCCGTTTCAGACCATTGATATGTCACCGGACGCCAGTGACACGGTGGCACCCTTCTTGCGACACGAAGATCTGGTGCCGTATGAGGCCGCACTGGATACCTATCCGGTGGGCACGGTGATGCCGAGCGTCGTCGTTAAGGGGCCGATGCAAGGCGACCGGGGCGATGTGCAGGCGGTCTCGCACTGGCAGGACGGTATGTGGACCATGGAGATAAAGCGCAAACTGGATACCGGGTCGGAGTATGACGTGGCCTTTGCCAAGGACCGTCCGACATATCTCTGGGTGGCGGCGTTCAATCATGCCCAGACGCGGCACTCCCGGCATCTTTACCCCGTCACGGTCACGCTGGAATAGACGGTATCACGATGGTGCCCGCCCCGCATAGGCCGGGCGGGCCTCCGTTCCACGGGGCAGCCTGTCTTGGGCAAAGGGCATCTACACTTCTTCGCCCATCCCCCTTGAGGCCCCCGCACATCCTGCTAGAGTCTCGGTTGACGCGCAAAGGAGGTTTCCAATGCCAAAGCTCATCCGTCTCTATATCGTCAATGTCGCCATCGGCTTTGCGATCGCCGCAGCGTTCGTGGGGATGCTTCTGTGGTTCGATATCGCGAATCTGTGGCATCTGGTCAGCCACTCCGACAAGGGCTGGCTTGCCGTGCTGATCCTCTGGATTTCCAACGGTATCATCTTTGCGGGCGTGCAGTTCGGCATTGCCGTGATGCGGCTCAAGGATGATGACGATGATGATTTCCCCGGTGGCGGTCTGCGCCAGCATGTGATGCGCCATGAGCCTGCCACCATCCCTGTCCGGGTCAATGAGGGCAAACGCGAGATCTGGGACAAGCGATAACAGCTGAAACGGGCGGCCATCGAGCCGCCTTTTTTACGTTCAAAACCCTGTGCGAAAAGGTGTGACGGGCCCGCACGCAACCGTTTGGTTCTCTCATTCCCGAGGACCTGTATGTACAGGTGGGCGCCGGTTAAACTAACCAGGGCTAGAACAGAGCCAGCTCCCTCGGATTTGCTTAAGGCCACCGGAATGCAACCGTTCACGAGAAGGGCAGCACCCGCCACGATCAACAGGTAGTCCCTTGTGGTGGCCTCGACAAGGGGTTGCGTTTGTTCATCCTTTGTTCATATTGGTGCCATGCAGATCGACGGCCTTCATACCCTCCAGCCCGGCCAGCGCCTTGCCCGCGGGGTGTGTCGGCATCTTTCGGGGCATGACTTTGTTTCTATTGAGGAATTCACGCCTGAACGCGGCAAGCGCGTCGATGTGATGGCGCTTGGCCCCAAGGGCGAGATCTGGGTGATCGAGTGTAAGTCAAGCCGCGCCGATTACCTGTCTGACGCCAAGTGGGAAGGCTATCTGGAATGGTGTGACCGTTATTTCTGGGCGGTCGATGACAGCTTTCCGACAGATCTTTTGCCCGAGGGCGCCGGGCTTATCATTGCTGACGCCTATGATGCGCAAATCCTGCGCATGGCCCCGGAACACAAGCTGCCCGCCGCGCGTCGCACGGCCCTTACGCGTCGGATCGCGCGTCACGCCGCGCGGCGCCTGCAAGCGCTGCGCGACCCCGGATCATGATTTTTTCGCCTCGGCTGCAATGGCGGCGGCCATCAGCTCTTCGGCGATTTCGCGCGCCTCATCCGGCTCAAAATCCATTGGAACTTCAACGCCCTGCGCCTCGATGAACAGGCGCACCATGCCTTGATCGGTCGGCCCGATCTGCAAATTCGCTTCGACGTCACGTTCGGTGTTAATACCCATCCCGGCCTCCTGAAAACTGTTCGCTGGACCTAGCCGCTTGGCGGCGCAATGGCAATCGTTCCGGTGGCACCGTGGCGCGAGCGCCCTACGTTCATTGGGACACGTGGGGTTTCGGCAAGTTGCCGCCGGTCGCGACGGCTGAAGGGGGGCTGTGCGGGGAAATCGGTTTGTTCCCCATTGCGTGCGATGAAATACTCACCCTCTCAATCAGGAGGAAGACTTTGCCCGATACCCGCATTTTTGCGTGGCTTCTCAGTGCCTTGATGGTTCCGTGCCTGTCCTTTGGCGTCTCTGCGGCAGAGGTCCAGCTGAGTGCGCCGGGCGCGCCTGAGGACCTGAGCGATCGTTTGCGCAACGCGTCCCTTGTGGTCGAGGCAGCCAGCGCAGAGGACGCCGAAGCGCAGGATATCCTTGCCGCCGCGCGCGCCGATTATTTGCGGCTGACAGAGGTTCTTTATGACGAAGGATATTACGGTGGTGTCATTAACATCCGGGTCGATGGCCGCGAAGCCGCCGACATACCGCCTTTGGGTGGCCCCGACACGGTGGGCCAGGTCAGCGTTCGGGTAAATCCCGGCCCGCTCTTTCGCTTTTCGCGTGCGCGGATCATGCCACGCGTTACCACAGCCGAGCCGCTAGCAGAGTATGTGCGCGGCGCACCGGCCCGCGCCGGTGTGATCCGTGGCGCGGTGCAAGAGACCGTCGATGCATGGCGCGACGTCGGCTATGCCAAGGCCGATGTCGCCGATCAGGACATCACTGCCGACCATGCGCGCGCCGCAATCGCATCGGATATCCGCATCGCGCCGGGGCCAAGGCTGAGCTTTGGCGCGTTGAAGGTGCCAGAGGGGTCAACCCGTGTCCGCGCCTCGCGGGTGCGTGCGATCGCAGGGCTGCCAAGCGGCGAGCTTTACTCGCCCGAAGCGGTGGAAGACGCCGAACAGCGCTTGCGTCGTACTGGCACATTCCGCTCGGTGGTTCTGGAAGAGGCGGCAGAGCCTTCGCCGGATGACAGCCTCGATTTCACGGCTGGTTTGACCGATAGCAAGCGGCGCCGCGTGGGCGCGGGCATCGAGCTTTCGTCGCTTGAGGGACTGACAGTGAGCGGGTTCTGGCTGCATCGCAACCTCTTTGGCGGGGCGGAAAGGCTGCGTTTCAACTTTGAAGTGGGTGGCATCGGCGGCAATTCCGGCGGCATTGACTATACGCTAGGGGGCCGGTTTGAGCGTCCTGCGACCTTCACGCCGGATACCACGCTGTTTTTGAACTTCAATCTACAGGAACTGGACGAACCCGAGTTTCGGTCTCGCAGCTTTCAGGTGGGGGGCGGTGTGACGCACCGGTTCGATGATGATCTGATCGGCGAGGCGGGCGTGATGTATCAGTATTCCGACATCGATGACGACCTTGGCTCGCGTACTCTGGAACATCTGCTTTTCCCCGCCAGCCTGACCTATGACGGGCGCGACGATCCGCTGAACGCAACGTCGGGTTGGTACGGCAAGCTGGAAGCGACGCCCTTTATCGGGCTAGACAGCGACACGCTTGGCTCGCGGGTGTATGCGGATCTGCGCAGTTATGTAGGGCTTGGCGAGAAGGATCGCGTGGTGCTTGCCGGGCGGCTTCAGCTTGGCACCCTTACAGGGGCGGACCTGTCCGAGGTGCCGCCCGAAATGCTGTTCTTTTCCGGGGGGGCGGGCACCGTGCGGGGCCAGTCCTATCAATCGCTGGCCATTGATCTTGGCGGTGGCAACCGGATCGGCGGACGGTCCTTTCTTGCCCTGTCGAGCGAGATTCGCACGAAAATCAACGATGTCTGGTCGGTCGTGGCCTTTGCCGATACCGGATTTGTCGGGCGCGATAGCTGGGATACGGAAAACGGCGACTGGCATTCCGGTGCCGGTCTTGGCGCGCGCTACAACACCGGCATTGGCCCCATCCGCGTTGATGTGGCAACCCCGCTTGATGGGGATGCGGGCGAGGATTTTGAACTCTATATCGGGATCGGACAGGCATTTTAATGCGTTTTATCAGGATCATGGCCGTTCTTTTGCTGTCGCCCCTCGCGGCGCTGGCACAAGAGCAGGAGGACAAAAGCCGCATCGAAGGCTGGCTTCAGGATGCTCTGTCGGGGGCAGGCCGCGACGTGACAGTGACTGGCTTTCAAGGTGCGCTGTCCTCGAATGCGACGCTAGAGGAATTGACCATCGCCGACGAGGATGGCGTATGGCTCAGGCTGCAGGATGCCTCGCTTGTGTGGTCGCGCAGCGCGCTTTTGGCGGGGCGGCTGGAGGTGGACGAGCTGATCGTCGACCGAGTGGAGCTGACCCGCCTGCCCGAAGGTGGCGAAGTGGTCTCGCCAGAGGATTCGCAAGCCACGGAATTCAGCCTGCCGGACCTGCCCGTCACGGTGAACGTGCAAAAGGTACAGGCCGGGCAGGTGGTTCTGGGGGAGGCCGTGATCGGAGAGCCGGCGACCTTGTCGCTGGATGGCAGTTTCCGGCTCGCGGATGGGACAGCGCAGGCACAGCTTGATGTGGTACGCACGGATCGTGATGACGCGTTGCGGTTCACTGGCGGGTTTTCCAACGAAACCCGCGTGCTGGCCCTCGATCTTGACTTGTCGGAGTCCGCCAACGGGCTGGTGTCCAAGCTGTTGCGCGTGCCCGATGCGCCTTCTTTGCGACTGACGCTGAATGGCGAGGCGTCGCTGGATGATTTTACCGCCGATCTGACGCTTGCCACGAATGAGGTGGAGCGTTTCGGCGGCACCGTGCGCATCGGCGCGGCAGAGGGCCAAACAACAGGCGGCCATGCCTTTGGCGCGGATCTGAGCGGCGATCTTCGCGTACTTGTCGCGCCGGATGTGGCGCCGTTTTTTGGGCAAAGCTCTGAATTGCGCGTCTCCGGCAGAACCGCGTCGGATGGCCGTCTTTTGCTGGATCAGTTCAAGCTTGCAACCGCTGCGCTGGATCTTGACGGATCGGTGGCGCTGGGCGCGGATGGCTGGCCGGAACGGTTTGACCTCATGGGGCAAATCGACGGTGACGGTCAGGTGCGGCTGCCCTTTGGCGGGCAGGACGCGGCCATCGGATCGGCGCGTCTGTCGGCTCAGTTCGACGCGGCTGAGGGCAATCGCTGGACCGCGCGCATCTCTGCGACGGAGTTTTCCAATGCCGAGCTTGCACTTGCCAAGGCCAACATCACAGGCGGTGGCTTGCTAGACCGGGCAGCCAGTCCGGCCTTCACGGCTGATCTGGATGTCTTGCTTGATGGCGTGGCCCCCCAAGACCCTGCCTTGGCACAGGCAATCGGGTCCAGTCCTGAGGGGCGCATAGAGCTGGCATGGCAACCTGATGCGCCGCTGGATATCCGTGTGCTGCGCGTCGAAAGCGGCGACCTGCGCGTGGATGCGACGGCAGAGGTGGACAATCTGGCCGAGGGCATTCCGATCACCGGGCACGCCAGCATCGCGGCTGGTGATCTGTCACGCTTTGCCGCGCTTGCCGATCGTGATCTTGGCGGTGCCGCCGATCTGACGGTGGACGGCTCTGCGACGCTTTTGGGCGGGGCCTTTGATGGCACGGTCGAGGCCCGCACGCGGGACCTGCGCGTCGATGTGCCTCGAATTGCGCCGATCCTGCGCGGGGCGTCGACCCTGACGATCCGGGCGCGGCGCACCACCAGTGGCACGTTTCTGGATGCGTTGGATCTGCAAAATGACGCGGTCCGTGCCCGCGCATCGGGTCAGCTTGACCCCGAAAGCGGGAACTTGACGCTTGCGGCGCGTCTCAACGAGGTCAGTCTTATGGAGCCGGGGTTAAGCGGCCCTGCCACACTCGACACCGCGCTGTCATGGGATGCGACAGAGCGGTTGCGCCTGTCGCGTCTTGTCGCGTCCGTGGCGGGGGCAGAGCTTCGCGCAACGGGGTCTTTGGTTCCCGACGATCCGGATCTGCCGGCAGAGGGGCAGGCGACGCTCGTCGTCAATGACCTCTCACGGTTCTCTCAGGTGGCTGGTCGTGATCTGGCTGGTGCTGCGGAACTGACCGTGACGGGTGAGGGGCACCTGCGCGGCGAGATGTTCGATGCCAAGCTGGAGGCGGTGACCCGCGATCTGGGGGTTGGCGTGGCGCAAATCGCACCTGCGCTGCGTGGGCAAACAACCCTGTCTGTGGCCGCGCGCCGTGATCAGGCGGGGGCTGTGCTAGAGCGGTTCGAACTGCGCAACGAGGCCCTGCGCGCCACCGCCTCGGGGCGGCTGGATGACGCGAATGGCCAGCTTTCGCTAGATGCCCGGATAGAGGATGCGGCCCTTGTCGAGCCACGCCTGAGCGGTCCTGCCACGCTCGACACTGCGCTGACATGGGACCCACAGCTTGAGGAATTGACCGTATCCCGCCTGAGCGCGGCGCTGGCCGAGGCACAGGTGACCGCCAGCGGATCGGTGCAGCCGATGAACGCGGATCTGCCGGTTGAGGGTCAGGTGTCTTTTACTGCGCCCGACCTGTCGCGCTTCGCCGCTCTTGCGGGGCGCCCGCTTGCCGGTCGGGCCGAGGGCACGCTTGAGGGGGAGGCAACCCTGCGCGGTCGCAGCTTTGATATCACGACCTCGATAGAGGGCAGGGCGCTGCGCACTGGTCTGTCGCAGGTCGATCGCCTGCTTGGCGGTACGCTTGATCTGGCGGCAAAGGCGGCATTCGGCGACGACAGGATCAATGTTGATTACCTGCAAATGAGATCAGCGCAATTGCGCGTCAATGCCTCTGGCGCCGGGCCGGGGGCGCCGGTGTCCCTTACCGCGCGGCTGGCGGATGTCGGCTTGCTGGCGCCGGGGTTCAACGGGCCCGCCAGCATCACCGGCAACGTGACGCCGCGTGATGGACGCACGGACGAGCTTGGCGTGACCCTCGATGCGACGGGACCGGGTGGGATCACCGCACGGGTTTCGGGGACGGTCCGAGAGCTTGGCAAGCGGCTGAGCTTGAACGCCACGGGGCAGGCGCCTCTGGGGCTGGTCAACGGGTTTATCGCGCCGCGCTCGGTCGAGGGGATGGCGAATTTCGATCTGTCCGTCAATGGCGCACCGTCGCTTGACGCGGTCTCTGGCCGTGCGGTGATCGACAATGCACGGGTGGCCCTACCGGCGCTCAACACCTCGCTCAGTCAGGTGACCGGGACGGTCAGGCTGGATTCGGGGCGGGCAGTTACGGACATCGGCGGCACCGCAGGGGCGGGCGGGACATTTCGGATCTGTGGTCCCATCACGCTTTCTGGCGGTATTCCAGCAGAGCTTGCAATCGCGCTCGACAGTCTGGGGGTTGTAAATCCCAACCTTTACAGCACAGCGCTTGACGGGGTGGTGACGGTGCGCGGCCCGCTGACGGGGGGTGCGGTGATCGGCGGGAATATAATGCTGGGGCGCACCGAACTTCAGGTGCCGTCGGGATCAAGCGGCGCAGGTGGCAAGGCCGCACAGGTCCGCCATGTGAACGAGCCTGAAAAGGTACGCGCCACGCGCCGCCGCGCCGGGCTGATCAAGCAGGAAAAAGGGCGCCCTGTCAGCTTTCCTTTGAATCTCA
>CBFHML010000006.1:0-2342 GCA_965656855.1 Roseovarius sp. | reverse complement strand
GTATCTTGAGGCGCATGGGCAGGCTGTCGCGTTCGAGGATGGCACCTATCCCGGTGACTACCTGATCGAGGTGGGTGAAGCGCTCAAGACCAAGGTGGGCGATGCCTATGTCGGCCAGCCCGAAGAGGTCTGGCTGAGCGATGTACGCGATTTCGCCACCGAGGCGATGATGGGCCTCATCCGCGAGGATCTGAAATCGCTCGGCGTCGAGATGGATATCTTTTTCAGTGAAAAGTCGCTTTACGGGACCGGCCTTATTGAAAAGGCGCTCGGCTCGCTTGAGGCCAAGGGGCTGATCTATGAGGGCGTGCTTGAGCCGCCAAAGGGCAAAACGCCCGAGGATTGGGAACCGCGCGAACAGACGCTCTTTCGCTCTACCGATCACGGCGATGATGTGGATCGCCCGGTCAAGAAATCCGATGGAAGCTGGACCTATTTCGCCCCCGATATCGCCTATCACTATGAAAAGGTCAGCCGGGGCTATGACATGCTGATCGACGTGTTCGGCGCAGATCATGGGGGCTATGTCAAACGGATGAAGGCCGCCGTGAGCGCGCTGACGGACGGGCGCGTGCCGCTTGATATCAAGCTGACGCAGCTGGTGAAGCTGTACAAAAACGGCGAGCCGTTCAAGATGTCCAAGCGGGCAGGGACCTTCGTGACCCTGCGCGATGTGGTTGATCAGGTCGGCCCAGATGTGACGCGCTTTGTCATGCTGACGCGCAAGAATGACGCGCCGCTTGATTTCGATTTCGACAAGGTGCTGGAGCAATCCAAGGAAAACCCAGTGTTTTACGTGCAATACGCCCATGCGCGGGTTTGCTCCGTGCTGCGCAAGGCGCGCGATGCGGGGATCGATGTCGAGGATGCCACGCTGACAGACGTCGATCTGTCGGGGCTGACGAATCCCGCCCAGTTGAGCGTGGCGCGCAAGATTGCCGAATGGCCCCGCCAGATAGAGATCGCGGGTCGCACGAACGAGCCGCATCGCGTGGCGTTTTTCCTCTACGATCTGGCCAGCGAACTGCACGCGCTGTGGAACCGTGGCAACGATGATCCGTCCCTGCGATTTATCGACGAGGGTGATCCTGTTGCATCACAGGCGAAAATCGCGCTCGCGCGGGCCGTAACCGTTGTTATTTCCGCAGGTCTTGGTATCTTGGGCGTAACTCCGGCAGAAGAGATGCGCTGAACGCATCCTGACTATATCATCGCCGGGGATGAGGCAGTTCAGATACCCGGCGGCCAAGTATCGCCGGAGGACAAGAGGCGAGACATGGCAGATATGGAGCGTATGCAGCACGGCGCGGCATCCGGGCAGTCGATCAATTTTCAAAAGCTGACCAATGTGGCGGGCGCTGCGGTGTCCCTCATGCTGGTGGCTGGTATTGGCGTCTGGGGGTACGGCATCATGGTGCGGGACGTCAGCGGTGTGCCGGTGGTCAAGGCCGCCGAGGGGCCGATGCGTATTCAGCCCGAAGATCCCGGTGGTCAGCAGGCCCGCCATCAGGGACTGGCTGTCAATGATGTGGCGGCGCAGGGCACAGCGGCGAAACCGGCGGACCGGCTTGTTCTGGCCCCCACGCCACTGGATCTGACACTTGAGGATCAGCCCGGCACCGAGATCAGCGCCACACGACCCGCCGCGCGCGCCACAACACCCACCGAGGTGAGCCCCAATGCCGAGGCGGGCGAGCGCCTGCCAGCCAACACCAATGATGAAGCCGCCCGCCACGCGGCGGTCCGGTTGCTGGCCGAGCAGCTGTCCGAAGGGGTGGAGCCGCTCACAAACAGTGACCCGGCGCCAGAGGCCGAGACCACCACACCCGAGGTTGCAGCAGTGGCCGCATCTGGCCCGGCCATCGCGCGGTCCCTGCGCCCACGGGCCCGCCCGGCCAATATTTCGTCGGTGGAACAGGCCGTCGCTCAGGCGGTGGCTGCACGATCGACGCCAACGATTGATCCCACGGCGATCCCGGCAGGGACGCGGCTGGCACAGCTGGGCGCGTTCGAAAGCGTCGAGGTGGCAGAACGTGAATGGGTGCGCCTGTCGGGCCGGTTTGATGAATATCTCGCTGACAAGACCCGTGTGATTCAGAAGGCGCAAAGCGGCGGACGCACGTTCTATCGCTTGCGGGCCATGGGATTCGAGGATTTGAATGGGGCACGCCGGTTCTGTTCCGCGCTGGTGGCTGAAAATGCTGAATGCATCCCTGTGGTGACACGGTGACAGCATTCGGCGCGACAATTCTTGGGGTTGAGGGGCTGCGCCTGTCAGAGCGTGAAAAGGCGCTTTTTGCCCGGACCACCCCGTTTGGGTTCATCCTCTTTGCCCGCAACAT
>CBFHML010000005.1:0-4227 GCA_965656855.1 Roseovarius sp. | reverse complement strand
GTGAAAGAGATATTCCACCGTCAGACCCTGCAGCATGATCGACGCGGCGTCCTCGAACGACACGCCATCGGGCAGCGGGCAGACCTGCGCGGCGGGCATGACCCGCGCCTCGCAATAGGCGCCCGGCGGTTGGGCGGCATAGGCGGCGCGGTCGCCCTCTTTGAGATGCGTGACACCCTCGCCCACGGCCTCGACGATCCCTGCCGCCTCCATGCCAAGCGCTTGTGGCAGTTGCAGCGGGTAAAGGCCCGTGCGCTGATAGACGTCGATGTAATTCAGCCCGCAGGCCTTGTGGCGAATGCGGATCTCGCCGGGGCCGGGGTCGCCCACCTCGCGGTCCACAAGCTTGAGGTTTTCCGGCCCGCCGGTTTCTTCGATGATGACTGTCTTGGCCATGTTGTCCCTTTCCACCACCTTCGACGGGTGGCTTTTGTTGCGTTACCTGTGCTGCGCAACAAATAGGCTTCGGCGGGCGAAGGCAACAGCCCTCGCGGCACATCTCAGGCGCCCTGAGCCTCCAGCTTGCGCACCAGCTCTGGCAGGTCCGCGACCGTGTCGATGACATGGTCCGCACCCGCCTCGCGAAGGATCGCTGTCGCCGCCGCGCGCAAGGGGGCGATTTGCCCCGCGTCCATCGCTGCCAGCTCGTCAGGTGTGAGCCCAACCTCGTTGCCCGACAGCGCGACACCCACCGTAACACAGCCTGCCACCACGCCCTCGGCGATACCGGGTGCGGTGTCATCCACCTTGATCACGGCCTGCGGTGGATGCACGACCAGATCTATCATGCATTTATACATCCCCAAAGGGCCGGGCCGCCCCTCTGGCACATCATCCGAACAGACCAGCGCATCGGGCGCATAGCCATTGGCCGCTGCCACCGGCAACACATGCTCCATGATCGACCGTGTATAGCCCGTGGTCGACCCGATCTTGAGCCCCATGGCGCGCAGCGCCTCAACGGCCTCACGCGCGCCGGGAACAAGGTCCGCATATTCGGCGGCCACTTGTTCATTCATCGGCACGAAGACCTCGTAGACCGCATCGATCGCCGCCGCATCAGGGGCCTTGCCGTGTGCGGCCTGCCATTGCGCGGCAACCTCAGGCATCTCAAGGATGGCGCGCACATGGTTCCACTTGGCCGCACCCATGGGCGCACGCGCCTGCGCGATGCTGATCTGGATGCCAAACTCCGCAAAGGCCCGCTGAAACGCGCCCATCGGGGCGAAAGACCCAAAGTCGATAATCGTGCCAGCCCAGTCAAAGACAACCGCCTTGAAACGCCCCATACCGTCCCCTCCTGTCAGATATCCGGCGTTAGGCGCGGAATGTAACACCGCAATGACAGGCGTCAGCCCGCGCGCAGCATGTCCAGCAGGGCCTGCAGCGTCTGAGCCTCTTGGCCCGCACATTCGGCGCGGCGGGCGCGGAACAACGTCGCCTGACTTTGCAGGATCAGCCCGTCCGCAAGCGTTTTGAGATGGTTGGCGCGCAGCGTGTCGCCGGTGCTGGTGATGTCGGCGATGGCCTCGGCGGTCTCGTTCTTGACGGTGCCTTCGGTCGCGCCCTGACTGTCGACAAGCTGATAATCCGCAACACCGTTGTCGCGCAGGAATTCCCGCGTCAGCCGGTGGTATTTCGTGGCGATCCGCAGGCGAAATCCATGCACCGCCCGAAACGCCGCCGCCGCCCCATCCAGATCGTCAAGCGTGCTCACATCGACCCATGCTGCCGGCACCGCCAGCACCAGATCCGCATGGCCAAAGCCCAGTTCCTCGACAGGGTCCACCACGCTTTGCCAGCCGCTCAGCTTTTCGCGAACAAGGTCGGTGCCGGTGACGCCCAGATGAATACGCCCCGCCGCCAGTTCGCGCGGGATTTCGGACGCCGACAGCAAGATCAGCTCCACATTGTCGATCCCCTCGACAAAGCCCGCGTATTCGCGCTCTGATCCGGCGCGACCCAGCGTGATGCCGCGCGCGGCGAACCACTCAAAGGTCTTTTCCATCAGCCTGCCCTTAGAGGGCACCCCGATCCGCACGCTCATGCCCCGCCCCCCAGTTCGACCAGCAGGCCGGGGCGGATGACACCGCCCACCGCCGGAATTTCTCGGCCCATGCCCAGTTGCCGTGTCAGCGCGTCATAGCGCCCGCCGGTGGCCACGGCGGGCATGTCAGCGCGGCCCTCGGCGTAAAAGCCAAAGACGAAGCCGTCGTAATATTCCATCTGGCTGCGGCCATAGCTGCCCTCAAAGTCCAGCCCGGCGGGGTCGATGCCCGCCTCGCTGAGCGCGCTCAGCCGCCGTGCCAGCCGTGCCACGGCATGGGCAATGGCGGGCATGGCGGCGGCGAGTTCCTGCAGCTGGCTCAGGGCCTTGTCGGACATGTCGCGCACGCCCGTCACCGCATCGAGCAGCGCCACTTCCTCGGTTGAGATGGGTGCGGCGGCGGCATCCTCGTGCAGGGCCGCGATGCGCGCGTCGATCTCGGCGCGGCTGCGCAGACCAATCTGCGGCGCGTCATGTTCAAGCGGGGCGTCCTGCGCCAACAGCGCAACCCGGCTTTCAGGCGGGGGGCGCTGACCGGAAAACCGCTCGAGCAGATCATGAAACCGCTTGGGCCGCCAGATATGACGCCGCAGCGCGCGTTTGCGCCGCTCGGTCGTCTGCAAGCCCTCAACGGCGGCCATCAGGATGCCGATATCGCCCGTCGCCGCGCGCAGGCCAAGCGGCTGCAACATGTCGTGGATCACGGAAAAGACGCGCGCATCGGCGGCCTCTGGGTTGGCGCGGTCGAACACCTCGAACCCGGCCTGAAAATACTCGTTGGCGCGGGCGGGATCATCCTCTTGGCGGCGAAACACCTCTCCGGCATAGGTATAGCACGCCGGTTCCGCGCCATGCGCCATGTGCATCTGCACCACGGGCACGGTGAAATCGGGGCGCAGCATCTGTTCGCCGCGCAGCGCGTCCGAGGTGATATAGGCCCGCGCGCGAATATCCTCGCCATACAGATCCAACAGCGCGCCCGCCGGTTGCAGGATGGCGGTATCCACCGGCACCGCCCCCGCCGCCTGAAAGCACGTGAGCAGCCGCTCCGCCTCGGCCCGGATCGCAGCGCGGTCGGTCATCCGCCCTGCCCGTTCAGCATGTCGCGCACGGTCTCAACCAGTTGGTCGCGCGGCACCTCGAACTGGCTCGGGCGCTCTTTCCATTCTTCAAGCGTGGCGTTCTCGGCGATCTTGGCACCAAGGATCAGGTCCTTGATCTGCACCTTGCCTGCCTCAAACTCGTGACTGCCCGCGATAATGGCGACGGGGCTGCCGCGCCTATCGGCATATTTCATCTGGTTGCCGAAATTCTTGGGGTTGCCCAGATAGACCTCGGCGCGGATGCCCGCCTGTCGCAGCTCGGCCACCATCGCCTGATACTCTGCCATGCGGTCGCGGTCCATCACGGTCACGACGACCGGCCCGGCGGCGGTGCTGCCCACCCGGCCCTTTTCACGCAGCGCGGCCAGAAGGCGGTCAACACCGATGGACACGCCCGTCGCAGGCACCTCTTGCCCAGTAAAGCGCTTCACAAGATCATCATAGCGCCCGCCCCCCGCGACCGATCCGAACTGCCGCTTGCGGCCTTTTTCGTCGAGGATCTCAAACGTCAATTCCGCCTCGAACACCGGGCCGGTGTAATAGCCCAGCCCGCGCACAACGGAGGGGTCGATGACGATGCGGTCAGGGCCGTAGCCTTGGGCGGCGAGCAGATCGGCGATCTGTTGCAGTTCTTGTACGCCCTCTGCGCCCATCGCGCTGTCGCCAACGGCCTCGCGCAGATTGGTCAGCGTCTCGGCGGCATTGTCGGATTTTGATGTCAGGAACGCCAGCACCGGCTTGGCCTGCGCGTGGGTCAGGCCCACGCCGTCGATATAGGCCCCCGACGCATCAAGCCGCCCCTCGGTCAGCAGCGCGCGCACGCCTTCCTCGCCGACCTTGTCGAACTTGTCGATGGTGCGCAGAACCGCATCCCGCTGGGGCCCTTCCTCCAGCCCCATGACCTCCAGCACGCCATTCAGCACCTTGCGATTGTTGACCCGCACGATGTAATCGCCGCGCGGGATACCGACCTCTTCCAGCGTGTCGGCCAGCATCGCGCAGATCTCTGAATCCGCGGCCATGCTGGCAGAGCCTACCGTATCCGCATCGCATTGATAAAACTGACGAAACCTGCCC
>CBFHML010000004.1:0-18284 GCA_965656855.1 Roseovarius sp. | reverse complement strand
CTTCGCCCAACAGCGCCGCCGGTCCCGCATTGGCTGGGCCATCGGTGCGGTGATCTTTCTCATTCTATTTGCGTTCACCACCTGGATCGGGGACTTTTTCAAAATCTCGCAGGTGACAATGCCGGACGGATCGCGCGAGTGGCGCTGGATCATCCCGGCAGGCCTGCCGCGTCTTGGCGAATACCTTGAAAAAACGATCCCGTTGCTGCGCTGGGACAGTCTTGGCGCGGATATCGGCGAATGGTTCTGGCGCTGGAAAATCTGGGCCACACTGCTTTTTGAGACGATCCTCATCGCCTTTATGGCCACCACGTTGGGGGTGGTCGGGGGCTTCTTGCTGTCCTTTCCGGCGGCGCGCAACCTGTCGCCGAACGCATGGGTTTTGTGGGTCACCCGCCGCTATCTGGAAATTGCGCGCACGGTGCCCGACCTTGTCTGGGCGCTGATCTTTGTCTTTTGCTTTGGCGTGGGTCCGATGGCCGGGGTTATGGCCATCGGCCTGCATTCCGCCGGGGCGCTGGGTAAGCTTTATTCGGAAGTGAACGAGAATATCGACATGCGCCCGCTGGAGGGCGTAAAGGCCGCTGGCGGCAGCTGGTTCGACCAGATCCGCTATGGCGCGGTGCCACAGGTCCTGCCCAATATCGTCAGCTACACGCTCTTGCGGTTCGAGATCAATGTGCGCGCCTCGTCGATCATCGGCTATGTCGGCGCAGGCGGGCTTGGCCAAGAGTTCCGCACCGCCATGTCATTTCAGGAATACACGGATCTTTCGGCGTTGTTCGTCATCATCTTCGTCACGGTCGTGGTGATTGATTATGGCTCTGAAAAGCTGCGTCACCGGATCATCGGGCTTGAACCCGACACCAGCCACCGCCGCGCGGCGCGTGCGCACGCCGTCTAAAGGAGCGTCCCATGACCATGACACCCGACCGGATTGACGCTGCCCGCGCCCGTGTACCACTGGCCTTTCAGGCGCCGCTGCAAGTGCGCGTGGGCCGCTACGCGCTCTGGACCCTGTTTTTCGCGCTGATGGCGTGGTGCGTGTATGATTTCGACATCACGCCCGCCCGCATCTGGGAAGGTCTGGGGCGGCTTGGCCGGGTCATGAGTTTCATGTTCCCGCCGCATGTCTGGGACAACTGGGAGGATTTCTCGGAGGTTCTCAAGGGGCTGGGCGAAACGCTGGCCATAGCCTTTCTCGGGACGGTGCTGGGGGCGGTCATCGCCTATCCGCTGTCCTTTCTCGGGGCCAAGAACATCAACCGCCTGTCATTCCTGCGCCTCAGCGCGCGGCGCGGTTTCGACATGATCCGCGCGTTCGAGACGCTGATCCTTGCGCTGATTTTTATCCGGGCCTTTGGGCTGGGGCCGCTGCCGGGGATCCTCGCCATCGCGGTGTCCGAAATCGGCACCTTCGCCAAGCTTTTCTCAGAAGCGCTGGAAAACACGTCATCCAAGCCCATCGACGGGGTCAAGGCCTCTGGCGGGTCGCGGTTGCAGCAGATCCGCTTTGGGATCGCCCCGCAGGTGAACCCGGTGTTTCTGTCGATCCTGCTCTACAATTTTGAATCCAATGTCCGCTCTGGCACCATCCTTGGCATCGTCGGGGCCGGGGGCATCGGCTTTCTTCTGTCTGACCGGATCAGCGCGTATAAATGGGACGAGGCGTGGTCGATCATCTTTCTCATCATCGCTATGGTCTACCTGATCGACTGGCTGTCCGGTCTGCTGCGGTCAAGGCTGATCGGCAAGTCGGAGTTGGCGAAATGATGCGCGCGCGCATCAAGGCCGCCGGGGCAGAGGCATGAGCGGCGCAGGCGCGAAATCGGCGCTGTCGGAGACGCCGACAATCCACCCCGAGGCCGTGGTCAAGGATTGCACCCTTGGCGCATGGACAGAGGTCGGTCGCGGCACCGTGATGCGCGAAAGTACGATGGGCGACTGGTCCTACATCACGCAGGATTGCCACGTTGTCTGGACCACGATTGGCAAGATGTGCTCAATCGCCAATGCCACGCGGATCAATCCCGGAAATCACCCGACATGGCGTGCGGTACAGCATCATTCCGTCTACCGGGCAGAGGCGTATGGGCTGGGCGAGGATGACACCGGGTTTTTTGACTGGCGCCGCGCGGATCATGTCACCATCGGCCATGACGTGTGGATCGGCCACGGTGTGACGGTAACGGCGGGGGTGACCATCGGCACCGGGGCGGTTGTGGGCGCGGGCGCGGTCGTGACCCGCGATGTGGCGCCCTACACGGTGGTGGGCGGTGTGCCCGCCCGGTTCATCAAACGCCGCTTTGACAAGACGCAGGCAGAGGCGCTGATGCGGATTGCCGTCTGGGACTGGACCCGTGCGGCATATGCCCAAGCGCTGCCGGATATCCGAAGCCTCGATATAGACGCGTTTATCGCCAAATATGGCTAAGACGGCAGGCCCGCATGTGGGCACCCGCGCTCAAAAGTGGAACGGATCAAGCTGGTCCATTGCGGTCTTGAGCGCCTCTCCCCACCCGGTCGAGATGGTATCGAAATAGGGATCATCCGCCTCTATCCGGCCACTGCGGCCCGCGCGCAGGCTGTCTTTTTCGTAGCAATGAAAATCAAAGGGCAGGCCCACCGTCAGGTTGGCCTTGAGCGTGGAATCAAAGCTCACCAGCAACAGCTTCATCGCCTCCTCAAAGCTCATGCCGGGATCATAGGCGCGCACAAGAATGGGGCGGCCGTATTTTGTCTCGCCCATTTGGAAAAACGGGGTGTCCTCGCCAGCCTCGATGAAATTGCCCTCGGGATAGATCAGGAACAGGCGCGGCGGATTGCCTGCGATCTGCCCGCCCATCATGATCGTCGCGTTAAAGGTGGAGTCGGCCCTTTGCCCGCCTGTGCCGTGCCGGTCGATCACCTCGCGCAGCGTTTCCGCCACCATGCGCGCTGCCTGAAAAAGCGAGGGCGCCCCCAGCAGCGACGGCTGTCGGTCCTCGGCCAGCTTGCTGCGCTCGTCCAGCAGGCTGATCACCGCCTGCGTCGTGGCCAGATTGCCCGCCGACATAAGGGTGATGACCCGCTCGCCCGGGGCCTCCCATGTGCTGAGCTTCTTGAAGGTGGAGATATTGTCGAGCCCGGCATTCGTCCGCGTATCGGACATGAAAACCAGCCCCCGTTCCAGCACCATTCCGACGCAATAGGTCATGTCCCGCTTTCTTTATTGTTGGGCGACTTCGATCTGCACCTGAAGATCGGTCTCGACCCCACCGACGCGGGTTCCTGATACCGGCGACGCCTCGCCATAGTCCAGCCCCGTCGCCACGCGCACATAGCGGGTATCGGGAGAAATGCCGTTGGAGATGTCGAAACCGACCCAGCCCAGCCCCTCGATATGCGCCTCGGCCCAGGCGTGCATGGCCTCTTGCACGGTGCGGTCATCCAGCATGAGATAGCCCGAGACATAGCGCGCCTCGACGCCCATCGCGCGCGCACAGGCAAGGAATATATGCGTGTGATCCTGACACACGCCCTCACCGGCTGCGATCGCATCCTCGGCGGACCATTCCGGCTCGGACGAGCCGACGCGATAGGCGATCTCTTCGCGGATCAGCGCCGACAGCGCGTGCATCGTGTCCAGCCCGCGGTCGCGGGTGTCCAGTTTGCGGATCAGGGCGCGCGCACCTGTGCGGGCCTGTGTGCGCTCTGTCTGTCTGGCATAAAGCCACAGTGGCGCAGGCCCACGGTGGCGTCCCAGAATGCCTTTTGTATCTTGCAACTCTACCTCGCCCTCGCTGGAGACCGTCACCTCATGCGTGTCGCGGCCAAAGCTGACCAGTTCCACATTGTTGTTGTGATGATCCTCAAAGCTGAGTTCTTTGCAGGCCATAAAGGACCCCCTCGCCAAAGCGGTAGATGGTCTTGTGATAGATGGTCAGGCGCATGGCATCACTCGTAAAACCTGTAATCAATCTCGATCTGGCGTGTCAGATCGCCCAGAACCGCGAGGATTTCCTGAATGAACTCGTGCAGCCCGTAGTCAAAGATCGCGTCGACCTCATGCGTCAGGTATTTCCGCAAGAGCAGATCCACAAGCTTCAGGCTTTCGGTGGGTTTGCCGGTGCCCGCGTTCAGCTTTTTGAGATTGTCCTGTAGCCGATGCGCGCAAAAGGCCAGACTGCGAGGCAGACGCTGATCGAGGATCAGAAAATGCGTGATCTCGCGCGGGCCCGCGTCAGAGCTGTGGCCCATGCGAAAGCCGCCGCGCGCCGCGACAGAGCGCAGGATGGATTCCCATTGCACATTGTCCAGCGCGCTGCCCACCGCGCGGGCAGAGGGCAGCAGAACATAGTATTTCACGTCCAGAATACGCCCGGTATTGTCGGCGCGTTCCAGGAACGTGCCCAGCCGGGAAAACTCGTAATTCGCCTCGCGCAGCATCGTGCCATGGGTCATGCCCCGCACCAGCGCCGCGTGCTGGCGCAGCGTGCGCAGGCATCCGGGCAGATCCCGCTCGGACACCTGCCGCGCAAGGATGTTTTCAGAGGTCATGAAGGCGGCGTTGACGGCCTCCCAGACCTCTCCGGTCAGGGCGGTGCGCACCAGCCGTGCATTCTGTCTCGCGGTGGAAATGCAGGCCCGCACCGAAGAGCCATTGTGCCGCGACCGCAAGAGCCAGTCGATGGCGCCTTCCTTGGTGACCTCGCCCTTATGCGCCTCAAACCCCTGCCAGACCCCCGCCGACAGCATCACAGAACGCCATTCATCCTCGCTATTGCCCGACCGGGTCAGGGCGATGCGCTGGCCGGTCTCAATGAGGCGCGCGGTATTTTCCGCCCGCTCAAGGTAGCGGTACATCCAGAAGAGGCCGTTCGCGGTCTTGCCCAGCATGTGCCTCAGTCCTCCAGAACCCAGGTGTCTTTGGTGCCGCCACCCTGGCTTGAATTGACGACCAGCGAGCCTTTTTGCAACGCCACCCGCGTCAGCCCGCCGGGGGTTACGTTGATATCATTGGGGCTCATCAGCACGAAGGGCCGCAGATCCACGTGCCGCGGGCTCAGCCCCGCACGGGTAAAGGTGGGCACCGTCGACAGGCTCAGCGTGGGTTGCGCTATATAATTGGCGGGTCGTGCCTCCAGCTTCTTGCGAAAGGCGGCGATGTCTTTTTTGGTGGCGGCGGGGCCAACCAGCATTCCGTAGCCACCAGAGCCATGCACCTCCTTGACCACCAGATCCGCAAGGTTTTCGCGCACATAGGCGAAATCATCGGGGTTTGAGCAGCGCCATGTCGGCACGTTGTTCAGCAAAGGCCGCTCGCCGGTGTAGAATTCGACGATATCGGGCATGTAGGAATAGATTGCCTTGTCATCCGCGATGCCGGTGCCGGGCGCGTTGGCGATGGTGATCCCGCCTGCACGGTAGACATCCATGATGCCGGGCACGCCCAACGTGCTGTCGGGCCGGAAATTCAGCGGGTCAAGAAATTCGTCATCCACCCGGCGATAAAGCACGTCGATGGGGGTATAGCCGCGCACTGTGCGCATCGCCACGCGCCCATCCACCACCCGCAGGTCATGCCCCTCGACCAGTTCCACGCCCATCTGATCGGCCAGAAAGGCGTGTTCGAAATAAGCGGAGTTGAAGATGCCCGGCGTAAGCACCGCCACGACCGGCTCGCCGTCGCGCGCCGTGCCGCCAGCCGGAACCGTCGCCCCCAGCGAGCGGCGCAGACTGGTGGGATAATTCTGTACAGGCAGCACCCGATTGCGCGAGAAAAGCTCTGGAAACATCTGCAACATGGTCTCGCGGTTTTCGAGCATGTAGCTGACGCCCGAGGGCGTGCGGGCATTGTCCTCCAGCACATAAAACTCGCCCGGCCCCGTGCGCACAAGGTCGGTGCCCACGATATGGGTATAGACCCCGCCCGGCGGTTCCACCCCGATCATTTCGGGCAGAAAGGCGTCATTGTTGGTGATCATCTCCAGCGGCAGGCGACCCGCCTTGATGATTTCCTGCTTGTGATAGATGTCATGCAAAAAGGCGTTGATCGCGCGCACACGCTGTTCGATGCCACGCGATAGCTTGTACCATTCGCTGCCCGAAATGATGCGGGGGATGATGTCGAAGGGGATCAGCCGTTCCTCGGCCTCGTTGCGACCATAGACGTTAAAGGTGATGCCGGTCAGCCGAAAAAGCTCTTCTGCTTCGCGCTGTTTAGCCCGCAGGCGGGCGGTGTCTTCTTGCTCGAACCACGAGTTAAACTGCGCATAAGGCTCTCGGAGCTGCTGCTCAAATCCCCACATTTCATCAAAAAAACCCGTGTCTGTCATTCAGGCGTTACTCCCACAACCCATGCCAGCCTAGCGGCCAGGCACAGGTGGTCTGCCATGTTGGCGCGTGCTTTGCACGGTATGATGCCCCGGAATGCCGCCAAGTGCACAAGCTTTATGCGCGATTGCCTTTTATATGGGCGCGTATGGGCCGTGATGCCCGGCGATGATGCGCGCATTGACGAGACTTTGCCGCTCTGCGCATTACACTTGTTCTTGGCATAAGACGGAGGAGCACCGAATGGAACTGAACGCGGATTTCACGCAAAACGTGGTGGTCAGGCCGTCCGAGAACGGCTGGACCCCGTCGCCCATGGCGGGCGTTGATCGCATGATGCTTGACCGGATCGGGGCCGAGGTCGCGCGCGCCACCACCATCGTGCGTTTCGCGCCCAACAGCGAGTTTTCGCCCCATACTCATGACGGCGGCGAGGAATTCGTGGTGCTCGATGGTGTTTTTTCCGATGAGCACGGCGATTTCCCGACCGGCGCCTATATCCGCAACCCGCCGACCTCGTCACATACGCCGGGATCGAAACCCGGTTGCGTGATTTTCGTCAAGCTGTGGCAGATGCAGCCCGAGGACCGGACGCATGTGCGCACCGCCACGGACAAGCTGGGGTCTGTGCCTGACGCCACGCGCCCCGGCGTTCAGGTCGCGCCACTGTTCAAGGACGCACAAGAGGACGTCCGACTGGAGACATGGGAGCCGGGAACGCGGGCCGTCGTGGCCGCGCCGCACGGCGCTGAAATCCTGATCGTCTCGGGCGAGCTGACACTGGAGGGCGACGTGCTGGAACCGTGGACATGGATCCGCCGCGCCGATGGGCAGACGGTTGATCTGGCGGCCGGGGCGCAGGGCGCAAAGCTTTGGATCAAGACCGGGCATCTGGCGGATGTCCGCGCGCCGGGCGTCTAGGCAGGGCAGGGGGCAGGCCATGCGACGCATCCTCACAACCGCCGCCATGGTGCTGGCCATAATGCTGGCGCCGGGGATCTCCACCGCGCAGGACCGCGCGTCGGTCGAGCGGCAGTATCAGGCATGGCTGACGCAGACGATCTGGCCCGCCGCCCGCGCCAAGGGCGTGTCGCGGGCCACGTTCCAATCCGCCTTTGACGGCGTGTCGCTGAACTGGGATCTGCCCGATCTGGTGCCACCGGGCATGACTGCGCGCGGCTCAAAACCCCAAGCTCAGGCCGAGTTCCGCTCGCCGGGCCGGTATTTCTCGCGTGGGTCGGTCAATGGGGCCGCGTCCGTGGGGCAGCAGATGGCACAGCGCCACGCCACCGCACTGACCCGCACAGAGCGCGCAACTGGCGTGCCGGGCCGTATCATCCTTGCCATCTGGGGCCGGGAAAGCGCCTATGGCCGGGCCGATATCCCTCATGACGTGTTCGAGGTGCTGGGCACCAAGGGTTTCATGAGCACGCGCGCCGCCTATTTCACCCAAGAACTTATCGCCGCGCTGCAAATCGCCGAGGCAGGCCATGCGCCCGGGGAAGCGATGAAAAGCAGTTGGGCCGGGGCGCTGGGCCAGCCGCAATTCATGCCCAGCAATTTCCTGAAATACGCCGTTGACGGCAATGGCGACGGGCGCGCGGATATCTGGCGATCCGAGGCCGATACCATTGCCTCTATCGGGCATTACCTTGCGCGGCATGGTTGGGTTTCTGGCCGTGACTGGGGCTTTGAGGTGCGGGTACCTGGCACTGTGTCCTGCGCGCTGGAAGGGCCGGATCAGGGGCGTAGCATCGCCGCGTGGGAACGGCTTGGCATCACCCGCGTCTCTGGCCGGCCCTTTCCGGCGCATGAGCGTCGCGGCGAGGGCTATCTGATGATGCCCGCCGGGCGCAATGGCCCTGCCTTTATCGTGACGCCCAATTTTTATGTCCTGAAAGAGTACAACAAAAGCGATCTCTACGCGCTCTTCGTGGGGCATGTGGGGGATCGTATCCAGTTCAATGTCGGGGATTTCACGGCCCGCTGGGGCGCTGTTGGCGGGCTTGATCGCTCTGACGTGGCCGGGATGCAGGCCGCATTGGTGGCGATGGGGCATGATGTGGGCGGCGTTGATGGTTTGGCGGGATTCAAGACGCGCCGCTCGATCGGGCGCTGGCAAGAGGCGACAGGGCAGGCCGCCACCTGCTTTCCCGAGGCGGCGATGAAATCCCGGCTAAAACAATGAGCGCGGCCAGCAAAATCTTGCCGCACTGCCATGGTCACCCCACATTGCGTTTGTTAACGCTATGAAAACGCGTCGTCCCAAGCAACGAAAGCCGCCTAGATGCAGCAAATGCGCATGACACAACCGGATATCTACGGGGTGGACCGCTGGTCCAAGGGCCTCATCACCGTGCTGGACAATGGCGAAGTGGCCTTGTGCGACCCGATGAACCCAGACCACGCGCCGGTCAGCCTGCCTGAAATCTTGCGCGACCTTGATCAGCGCGGCATCGCGGCGCCCGTCGTGCTGCGGGTGAAATCCTTTTTGGAATCAGAAATCCTGCATATCAATCAGGGCTTTGCCGATGCGATCAAGCGGCTGAATTACCGCGCGCCCTATCGTGGCGTCTTTCCGATCAAGGTCAACCAGCAGGCGCAGGTGATCGACCGGATCGTAGAGTTCGGACGCTCCTTTGATTTCGGGCTAGAGGCCGGATCAAAGCCGGAATTGGTCGTCGCGCTGGCACACCGGCTGTCGCGCGATGCGCTGATCGTGTGCAACGGGGTCAAGGATGCGGAATTCATCCGTCTCGCCATTCTGTCGCGCAAGCTGGGCTTTAACACGGTGATCGTCCTCGAAAGCCCCAAAGAGGCGGAAACCGTGATCGAGGTGGCGCGCGAGTTGGGCGAGGATCCTTTGCTTGGTGTGCGGGTAAAGCTCACGCAGAAGATCGGCGGCAAGTGGCAGGAAAGCTCGGGCGACCGCTCTGCCTTTGGCATGAACACCGATCAATTGCTGCGCGTCGTGGACCGGCTGCGCGAGGCGGGTCTGCTGCAATGCCTGCAGCTTCAGCATTCGCATCTGGGCAGTCAGGTGCCCGACGTGATCGACGTGCGCCGCGCCGTGGCAGAGGCCTGCCGCTATTTCGTCGCCCTGACCGGAGAGGGCGCACCGCTGACCCATCTTGATCTCGGTGGGGGGCTTGGCGTGGATTACACCGGCGAAAAGCGGGCGACAGAGAACTCGATCAACTACACGATCGAGGAATATTGCACCAACGTGGTCGAAACCGTCGCCTATGCCATGGACGAGGCAGAGCTGACACATCCCGTGCTGGTCACCGAAAGTGGTCGGGCGCTTGTCGCGACGTCCTCCATGTTGATCTTTGAGGCGCTTGAATCGACCAAATACGACGCGCCCGACACGCCTGACCCAGAGCCGGACGACAACCATCTTGTGTCCGACCTTGCCGCCGTGGGCGGATATCTGAGCCCAGAGCGGGTGCAGGAATGCTGGAACGATGCCAGCTATTACCGCGATGAGCTGCGCGCGCTGTTCCGGCGCGGGTTTGTCGATCTGCGCCAGATGGCGCGGGCCGAACAGATCTATCTGTCGCTGATGGCGCGCATCAAGGCCCTGGTCGCCACGCTGGAGGATGCCAGTGACCTGAGCGACGACATGCGCGCCATCGCGGATGTCTATCACTGTAATTTCTCGCTGTTTCAGTCACTGCCCGATGTCTGGGCGATTGATCAGCTGCATCCGATTGTGCCGCTGCAAATGCTCAATCAGGCACCGGACCGTCAGGCGATCTTGTCGGACATCACCTGTGACAGTGACGGCAAGATCGACCGATTTATCCTTGCCGATGGTATCTATCAGTCGCTGCCGGTGCATTCCCTGCCCGAAGAAACGCCGTATTATTTCGGCGTGTTCTTTGTTGGGGCCTATCAGGAAACACTGGGCGATCTGCACAACCTGTTTGGCGATACCAACGTGGTCACCATCGACCTGCGCGCCGATGGCCGGTTTGATCTGTTGCATGAGCAAGAGGGCGACACCATCTCCGAGGTCATGGCCGCCGTTGAATTCGACCCGCAGGATTGCATTGCCGCCTTCCGCAAGATGGTGGATGAGGCGACATCCGAGGGCACTGTGAAAACCAGCGAACGCAAGACCCTGATCGAGGCTTACCGCGCGTCGATCAACGGCTATACCTATTACGAACGGCATTCAGCCTGAGGAGAAGACCATGACCAAGACCCTTGTTGTGGGCGCGGGCGGCGTCAGCCACGCCGCTGTGCACAAGATGGCGATGAACGCCGATATCTTTGGCGACATCACCCTTGCCAGCCGCACGAAAACCAAATGCGACGCCATCGCCGCAAGCGTCAAAGAGCGCGTGGGCGTTGATATCGCCACCGCCGCGATCGACGCGATGGATCTGGACGCCACCGTCAGCCTGATCAAGGCGACGGGCGCGGATATCCTCGTCAACCTTGCGCTGCCCTATCAGGATCTGGCGCTGATGGATGCCTGCCTTGAGGCCGGGTGCCATTATCTTGATACCGCGAATTACGAGCCTGAGGATGAGGCGAAGTTCGAGTATCACTGGCAATGGGCCTATGCCGACAAGTTCCGTGAGGCCGGGCTTGTGGCGATCCTCGGCTCGGGCTTTGATCCCGGTGTAACGTCTGTGTTCGCCAAATGGCTCAAGACACACAAGCTCAAGACCATCCGCCAGATCGACGTGCTGGATGCCAATGGCGGTTCTAACGAGCAGGCGTTCGCCACCAACTTCAACCCCGAGATAAACCTGCGCGAGGTGTTGCAGGACGCCAAGCATTGGGAGGCTGGCGAATGGAAGGTCTCTCCCGCCATGTCCCACAAGGTGGAGTTCGACTTTCCCGGCATCGGCCCGAAAAACATGTACCTGATGTATCACGAAGAGCTGGAAAGCCTGTCGACCCACTTTCCCGAGATCGAGCGCGCGCGGTTCTGGATGACCTTTGGTGATGCCTATATCACCCATGCCAAGGTGCTGCAGAATGTCGGCATGACGCGGATCGACCCGGTGATGCATAACGGGGTGGAAATCATCCCGATCCAGTTTCTGAAAACCTTGCTGCCCGATCCCGGCGAACTGGGCGCGCAGACCAAGGGCAAGGCCTGCATCGGCGATATCGCCACGGGTCAGGCGCTGGATGGGTCCGAGGAAAAGACTTATTACATCTACAATATCTGCGACCATGAGGAATGCTTCCGCGAGGTCGGCAGTCAGGCCGTCAGCTATACCACCGGCGTGCCCGCGATGATCGGGGCGGCACAGGTGCTCAAGGGCAACTGGACAGAGCCGGGCGTGTGGAACATGGAACAGCTCGACGTCGAGGATTTCATGGCCATGCTCAATGAGCACGGTCTGCCATGGCAGGTGCAGGAACTGGACGGCCCGGTGCAATTCTGAGGCACGGGTTCGGATGATCCCGCGACGTCCCGGGTCAAGCCCGGGACGAGGGTGGCGACACATGCCCCGGGCTTGATCCGGAGTCTGAGCCACCCATCGCACCGCTCAAGGAGCCAAAGATGACCGAGATGATGCAAACTCAGGCGGGGGATGCTGGCGCATTCCGTGACTTTGATCTCTCACGCGTGCCATCGCCGTGTTTCGTGGTCGATGAGATCGCCATCGAGCGGAACCTGCGCATCCTATCGCAGGTGGGGGAACAGTCAGGCGCGCACGTTCTGACCGCGCTCAAGGCGTTTTCGATGTTTGCGCTGGCCCCGCTCGTGCGGCAATATCTGGGCGGCACCTGCGCCAGTGGCATCCATGAGGCCCGCCTTGGCCGCGAGGAATATGGCGGCGAGGTCGCCACCTTCTGCGCGGGCTACAAGGATAGCGAGATTGACGAGATTATCGCGCTGTCGGATCACATCATCTTCAACAGCCCGGCGCAAAAGACCCGCTTTGCCGAGAAATGCCGCGCCGCCGGGCGCAGTGTCGGCCTGCGGATCAACCCCCAGCATTCCGAGGGCGAGATCCCCAAATACGACCCATGCGCGCCATGCTCACGTCTTGGCACGCCGGTCAGCCTGCTGACGCCAGAGGCGCTGGAGGGCGTGGACGGGCTGCACATGCACACGCTGTGCGAACAGGGGTTCGACCCGCTGGCACGCACATGGGCCGCGGTAGAGCCGCAGGTGGCCCCGTACCTTAAGGGCCTGAAATGGCTCAACTTTGGCGGCGGGCATCATATCACGCGCAACGATTACGACCGCGCCGCGCTGGTCGATTTTCTGCGCACGATCCGCGAGACATATGGCGTCGAGGTTTATCTTGAACCGGGCGAGGCGGTCGCGCTGGACGCGGGCATTCTTGTCGGTGAGGTGCTCGACACGCCGGAAAACGGGATGCCGCTGGCGATCACCGATATCTCTGCCACATGTCACATGCCCGACGTGATCGAGGCGCCGTACCGCCCCGCGCTGCTGGATGAGGCCGAAGCGGGCCACACCTACCGGCTTGGCGGGCCATCCTGCCTCGCCGGGGATGTGATCGGGGATTATACGTGGCAAAGACCGCTGGAAATTGGCCAGCGCTTCGCCTTTCTCGATCAGGCGCATTATTCGATGGTGAAAACCAACACGTTCAACGGCGTACCGCTGCCATCAATCGCGCTGTGGAACAGTGAGACCGATGATCTGCGCCTTTTGCGCCAATTCGGCTATGATGATTTCAAGGAGCGTCTGTCATGAGCGTCTTTCTCGACAGTGAACTGAGCGAGGCAGAGCGCGCCGACACCGCCCATTTCCGCGTGATCCCGGTCCCGATTGAGCGCACCGTGTCCTATGGCGCGGGCACGGCCAAGGGGCCGGATGCGATCATCGAGGCCTCGAACGAGCTGGAGCGTCTGTGCAACGGCGCAGAGCCCTGCGCGCGCGGTATTTTCACCGAAGACCCGCTTGAGTGCAGCGGCCCCTTGCCAGAGGTGATGGCGCGGCTCGCTGATCGCACCGCCGCTGCCGCAAAGGCCGGGCGCATTCCCGTCACGCTGGGGGGTGAGCATTCGCTAAGCTATGGCGCGGTCATGGGCGTGGCGCGTGCCTTGGGTCAGCCGATAGGTCTGGTGCAGATCGACGCCCATGCCGACCTGCGCATCGCCTATCAGGATGAGCCGCATTCGCACGCCTCTGTCATGCATCTGCTGGCCGAAGAGGGCGTCAGGCTGGCGCAATTCGGCGTGCGCGCGCTTTGCCAGCAAGAGGTCGACAGCCGCGCGCGTAACGATGTTTTCTTCCGCGATGCCGAGGAGCTGGTGACCAAAGCCATCCACGCCGTCGACCTGCCAGAGGATTTCCCCGAGCATGTCTATGTCAGTTTTGACGTGGACGGGCTGGACCCCTCGATCATGCCCGCGACGGGCACGCCGGTGCCGGGCGGGCTTGGCTATTATCAGGCGTTGCACCTTGTGGAGCACGCCCTGAAGGGCCGGAAATGCGTCGGCTTTGACGTGGTCGAACTGGCCCCTGACGGCAACACCGCGTGGGATTTCACGACCGCCCAGATCGTTTACCGGCTGATGGCCGCCTGCTGAGCGCTATTCAGCCAAGTGACACGCCACCCGCGTTTCGCCGATCTTGCGCAATTCCGGGCGTTCGCGGCTGCACCGTTCCACGGCAATCGGACAGCGCGGGTGATAGGCGCAGCCAGTGGGCGGGTTGATCGCGTCGGGGATCTCGCCCTTGGGTGGGTCCACCTCTCGGCCAAAGGCATCCATGCGCGGGGCTGCATCGAACAGCATCTGCGTATAGGGGTGCTTTGGCTCTGCAAATAGCCGGTCGCGCGGCGCCTCTTCTACCAGACGGCCAAGGTACAAAACCCCGATCTTGTCTGCCATATGCTGCACCACCGTCAGATCGTGGCTGATAAAGAGATAGGTCAGGCCAAACTCTTCGCGCAGGTCCGACATCAGGTTCAGAACCTGACTTTGCACCGATACATCCAGCGCCGAGGTCGGCTCGTCGCACACGATGATGCGCGGCTCTGACGCAAGCGCGCGGGCGATGCAGATGCGCTGCCGCTGACCGCCGGAAAACTCATGCGGGTATTTCCCCGCATCCGCCGCCGATAGCCCGACCTGATCCAGCAGACGCTCTGCCAACCCGGTAACCGTGCCGCCCTTGGCCGCGACAGGTTCGTTGATGATATCGCGCACCCGCCAGCGCGGATTGAGAGAGGCGTAAGGATCCTGAAAGATCATCTGGATATCGGCGCGCACGGCCTCGACGCGGGCTTTGTCCCGCTCGGTCGCGAGATCGACGCCGTCAATCTCGACATGCCCGTCACTTGGGGGCACCAGCCCGACCATGATCTTGCCGATGGTCGATTTGCCCGACCCGCTTTCGCCCACCAGCGCATAGACCGAGTTTTCCTCGATCTCGAAGCTGACATCCGACACGGCGGTCAGCAGCGCCTTGGGTTTGCGTTCGATCATCCGGTTCAGCCACGGTTTCGAGACATCGAAAATCCGCGTCAGCCCGCGCACGGAAATAAGCGCGCTCATGCCTGCACCTCTTCTTTGCTGTCCTCGACCTCGTCCAGCGGAAACCAGCAGGCCGCGCGCCCGTCGCATGTGTCGATCCGTGGGCCGGGGTCCTGCCTGCATTTTGCCTCGGCCCGCTCACAGCGCGGGTGAAAGGCGCAACCACTGGGCAGGGCGCCAAGGCGCGGCATCGCACCGGGGATTTGCCGCAGGCGTTTGCGCCCCTGACTTGCCAGCGGGGTCGAGGCCATTAGCCCGGCGGTATAGGGGTGGCGCGCGTTGGTCAGCACCTCGCGCACCGGGCCCAGCTCTGCCAGACGGCCCGCATACATCACCGCGACGCGGTCGGCGGCCTCGGCGATCACCCCCATGTCATGCGTGACCAGCATCACCGCCACGCCCCGTTCGCGGCATAGCCGCTTGAGCAGCGCCACGATCTGCGCCTGCACGCTCACGTCCAGCGCGGTTGTCGGCTCGTCCGCGATCACCAGTTCCGGTTCGGCACACAGCGCCAGCGCGATCACCACCCGTTGCCGCATGCCGCCAGAAAACTCATGGGGATAGCTGTCGATGCGTTGCGAGGCGGCGGGGATGCCGACCTCGTCCAGCGCCGCGATGGCCCGCTTGCGCGCCTCGGACTGGCCGACCCGCATATGCACGAGGATCGTCTCTGTCAGTTGTTCACCCACTGTCAAAAGCGGGTTGAGAGAGGTCAGCGGGTCTTGAAAAATCATGCCCATCCGCTTGCCCCGCAAGCGCCGCAGGCGGTCGCGCGAAATGTCGTGAATGGGCTCGCCGGTCAGCAGCACCTCGCCCGAGGCGATGCGCGCGGGCGGGTCCAGCAGGCCGATCACGGCGTTGCCGGTCATGGATTTGCCTGCGCCGCTCTCGCCCACCACGCCAAGGATCTCGCCCGCATGGATGTCATAGCTGACATGATCGACGGGGCGCAGCACGCCGTGCCGTGTGGGAATTTCCACGACCAGATCGCGGACGGACAGGATGGGTGTGGCGCTCATCAATATGCTTACCAACTCTCGTATTTTGATAACGCTAAATTGGAGTAGTGCGTTACGTTTTCGATGATTTTCGAAGCTTCAAAACTGTCACGCTGGGTTGGGTCCACGGCCATTGTTGCAAATGAAGTCGCGCCAACAACTTTTTCACTGAACCAGTCTTTTGAAGTAGCCTCGTTTTTAGGGTATCCATCTTTAAGCACTCGCTCTGCAAAACAGTTCATGATCCGTATTTCCAAGTCTCTGATTTCATGTAGTATTCTATTTCGGTCACCAAGACCCGGCGGATTGTTGGCGTACAACTTGGTAATGTCTTGAAGCCGTTCAAAATATTCGTGCATTTTATTTTCCTTATCTAAGCCTCGGGTTCAGTGCATCGCGCAGCCAGTCACCCAGCAGGTTGATCGACAGCGCCAGCGCCAGCAGGGTCATGGCCGGAAAGAACAGGATCCACCATTCGCCCGAGAACATGAACTCTTGCCCGATGCGGATGAGCGTGCCCAGTGACGGCTTGGTCGGCGGCGCGCCGACGCCGAGGAAAGACAGAGTCGCCTCTGCGATGATCGCCAGCGCCAGCGAGATCGTTGCGATGACCAGCACGGGGTTCAGTACGTTGGGCAGGATATGCTTGAGCATGATGATAAAGGGCGACCTGCCAATAAGCCGCGCGGCCTGTACGTATTCCTTGTTCTTTTCCACCAGAGTGGTGCCGCGCACCACCCGCGCGAACTGTACCCAGTCCGACAGGCCAATGGCGAGGATCAGCACCCAGATCGCCATCTCGTCACGGTATTCAGGGGGCGTGATGCCCTTGGCCACACCAAAGATAAGCATCGCCACAAGGATCGCAGGGAAGGTCAGCTGCACATCGGCCACACGCATGATGATCGATTCCGTCCAGCCGCCGACATAGCCGGCCAACAGGCCCAGCGTGATCCCGATCAGCATGGCCAGAAACACCGCCGCAAAGCCCACGAAAAGCGAAATGCGCATCCCGTAGAGGATGGTCGATAGCACGTCGCGCCCCTGATCGTCCGTGCCCAGCAGGAACATGTCCTCGGTGAACTGGTTGGCGGTGCCGGGTGGGGTAAAGCCGTTCATCAGGTTGAGCGTGGCGGGATTGAACGGATCATGCGGAGCAATAAGCGGCGCCAGCAAGGCGGCCAGCACAAGAAACGACACCACCGCGAAAGAGGCCACAGCCACCGGTGTATGGCGAAACGACCACATGAAATCGCTGTTCCACGCGCGTCTGAGCCGTGAGGGGCGCGGGGCCTGTTCGGGGGTCGGCGTTGTATCCGTCATCTCAGTGGCCCCCTTGGGTGCGGTCCGCGCGCAGGCGCGGGTCGATCGCGAAATACAGCATGTCCACGATCAGGTTGATGCCCACGAACATCACCGAAATCATCATCAGATAGGCGGCCATCACGGGGATATCCACGAACTGCACCGCGTTGATGAACAACAGGCCGACGCCCGGCCACTGGAACACCGTCTCGGTGATGATGGCAAAGGCGATGATAGAGCCAAGCTGCAGCCCGGTGATGGTAATGACCGGCACCAGCGTGTTCTTGAGCGCGTGGCGAAAGTTGATCGCGCGTTCGCGCAGGCCGCGCGCGCGGGCAAAGCGGATGTAATCCATGCGCAGCACCTCCAGCATCTCGGTGCGCACCAGCCGCATGATCAGCGTCATCTGATAGAGGCCAAGCGTGATGGCGGGCAGGATAAGCGCCTCGCGCCCGCTGGCGGTCAGAAACCCGGTGGACCAGCTGCCGATCTGTACGACATCGCCGCGCCCGAAACTGGGCAACCAGCCAAGTTCCACCGAAAAAAGATAGATCAGCAGGATCCCGATCAGGAAGGTGGGCAGCGACACGCCCACCAGCGACAGGGTCATGATCGTGTTGGCGATGAGTCCGCGCCTTCGGATCGCGGTAAGGATGCCAAAACCCACGCCGCCGACAAAGGCCAGAATGCCCGACACAAAGGCCAGTTCCAGCGTGGCAGGCAGCCGTTCGGCAAGGATCTCTGCCACGGGCCTGCCTTGGCGATAGCTCAGCCCGAAATTGCCTTGGGCGGCCTGCCCGAGGAATTTCCAGTATTGCACCACAAAAGGCTGATCCAGCCCCAGATCGGTGCGCAGACGTTCCACATCCGCCTGCGTGCGTTCCTGTCCCAGCATGTTGTCCACGGGGTCGCCGACAAAGCGGAACATGGCGAAGGCGACAAGCCCCACCACGAAAAGCACCAGAATAGACTGGGCCACGCGCCGGATCATATAGGCAAGCATCATGGGTTCCCCTTACCGGGTGGGTCTGCCCGGATCATGCCGGGCAGGTTTGGGGGCAGCGGTATCGCCGCCCCCGATGGTCTTAGTCCATGACGAAGAATTTCATCTTCGGATCGTCCTCTGGGCTGACCTCGATGTTGATGTTCTCGGTCATGCCCCAGTTCAGCACCTGATGA
>CBFHML010000003.1:0-47870 GCA_965656855.1 Roseovarius sp. | reverse complement strand
AGAGTTGGTCCCTAAGTAAGCGTTGCCGAGCGGGAACGCGGTGTTCGGCCTTGTCACGATATTCTTGAGCGCCGCCTTTGTGTGGTACACGTTGACCGACACGCTGGAGTGGACCACATTATAGGCGTTTCTTGTTGAAAATACGGGGGTTTCTGTAAATGAGATCGTATCCCTTCGTCTACCTCACGGTCCGTATTCGCCAAACGGTATGAACCTCAAAAACTACACACAAAACGCCACACATTTTCCTCTCCAAGGCTAGCCTCTGATCTTCTAAAACATTTATTTTAATGTATTTTTATAACTTGGCGACCCCGGCAGGATTCGAACCTGCAACCTGCCCCTTAGGAGGGGGCTGCTCTATCCAGTTGAGCCACGGGGCCACGCGGCACGGTCATAGCGTGGCGCGCTGGTTCTGTCACGTCTGTGTGTGATGCTTTTCTACGGATATATTCGGCGATCCTCAGGGGAAGACTGGCCACCGCACTGCCCACTAGTACCGGGACCAGGCTGTCACATCATGCGAGGCGCTTGCGTGCTGGCGGCTGTTTGCGGTAACACGAACAAGCCCGAACCAGTGCACAGGCCGATATTCGTGACCAGACAGGATAACCGCCCCTTGACCCTGCGCGACGTGTCCGAGGCCTCGGGCGTGTCGGAAATGACGGTCAGCCGCGTCCTGCGCAATCGCGGCGACGTCTCGGATACCACCCGCCAGCGTGTACTTGAGGCGGCCCGCAACCTTGGCTACGTCCCCAACAAGATTGCTGGCGCGCTCGCCAGCCAGCGCGTGAATCTTGTCGCGGTCATCATCCCGTCGATGTCCAATATGGTCTTTCCCGAGGTCATGACCGGCATCACCGAGGTGCTGGAGGAAACCGGCCTGCAACCTGTTGTGGGTGTGACCGGCTACCTGCCCGAAAAAGAGGAAAAGGTTCTTTACGAGATGCTTTCGTGGCGGCCCTCCGGGGTGATTGTCGCCGGGTTGGAGCATTCCGACGCCTCGCGCGCCATGTTGCGTGCTGCAGGCATTCCAGTCGTCGAGATCATGGATGTGGATGGCACCGCCGTCGATTCCGTGGTGGGCATCTCTCACAGGCGGGCGGGACAGCAGATGGCGCAGGCCATCGTAAAGGCGGGCTATAGGCGGATCGCCTTTCTGGGCACTAAAATGATGCTTGATCACCGTGCCCGCAAACGCTTTGAGGGCTTTACCGAGGCACTTGCAAAGGCAGGTGTGGAGGTGGCGGATAGCGAATTCTACTCAGGTGGTTCCGCGCTCGCCAAGGGGCGAGAGATGACACGCGATGTGTTGGCGCGCACGCCTGATCTGGATTTCATATATTATTCCAATGACCTGATTGGTGCAGGCGGCTTGCTTTACCTGATCGAACAGGGCGTCGATATTCCCGGTCAGATGGGGCTTGCTGGCTTTAACGGGGTGAACCTGCTGCGTGGACTTCCACGCGAATTGGCCAGTATGGATTCCTGCCGGATTGAGATCGGTCGCATGGCCGCTGAAATGATCGTGTCGAGGGCTGCAGGCGAGGGCGCGCCGCAGCGCATCGTGCTGGAGCCGAAGATCTCATTCGGAGATACGCTGCGCCCCGGCTGAAGGTCGCAAAACAGCGCCGTGATACCTGATTGAGTCGTTTCCGGGCCAGACGTGGGCCGGGCTCACGCCGACGATACCTCGAGAAAAGAGTGTTCGGGGGGTACCAGCATGAAAGTCGGGTTCATCGGTCTTGGCAATGTGGGCGGCAAGCTTGCGGGGTCGCTGCTGCGCAATGGGATCGATCTTGATGTGCACGATCTCGATCCGCTGCTCGTTGATGGCTTTGTCTCACGTGGGGCCGGTCAGGGCCTCAATCCGCTAGAGATGATGACCAACTGCGATATTGTCATCACATGCCTGCCCAGCCCTGCTGCCTCGCGCGCCGTGATGGAAGACATGCTGCCTGCCGTCGGGCCGGGCAAGACATGGTTGGAAATGTCTACCACGGACGAGGCCGAGGTGCGTCGTCTTGGCCATGAGGTGATCGCACGTGGTGGCGCGGCGGTGGATTGCCCGGTGTCTGGCGGATGTCATCGCGCGGATACGGCCAATATCGCCATTTTCGCGGGCTGTGACCGCGACACATTCGATCTTGTATTGCCGGTGCTGACGGTCATGGGCCGCCGCGTGCTGCATACCGGCGAACTGGGCAGCGCCTCTGTTCTAAAGGTTATCACGAATTATCTGGCCACTGCCAACCTGCTCAGTGTTTGCGAGGCGCTGGTGACGGCCGGAGGGGCGGGTATGGATCTGGCCACGGCGTATGAGGCGATCGCGATCAGTTCCGGGACTTCCTTTGTGCATGAAACCGAAAGCCAGGTTATCCTGAATGGAAGCCGTGATATTTCCTTCACCCTCGATCTGGTGAAAAAGGATATCGGCCTCTTTCAGGATGTGGCCGACCGCGCTGGCGTGCCGCTTGAACTCAACCCCCTGATGCAAAAGATCGTTGATGACGGCATCGCGCGCTTTGGCCCGCGCGAGTTGTCTCCGAACATCATTCGTAGGCTCGAAGAGGCGACGGGGCTCGATATCCGCGCACCCGGCTTTCCGCCCTTTATGGTCGATGACGAACCCGAGGAACCCGGCTATGAGGTGCGATCCCGCAGTGTCTGAAACCGCCTTGTGGTTACGTGGTGGGGTGGTGGCGAGCGTCACCATGCATTAACCTTTAGCACTGTATTTATTTGACGAGAGGCAAGGTTTGTGGCCTTTTCGGTAGGGTAATAGTGGGTGTTTTCGGATGTTTCTTCTCGCTGGATTGATGGGCATGATGGCGGTCGGTGCTGCCGCGCTCTGGGGTCTTGAGGACCTCGGCTCTGAATCCTCTGATGATCAGTTTCCCGGGACCCCGGGTGATACCCCATCTCAGGCTCTGACGACGCCGGGCGACGGAACTTCCATCATGGAAATCGCGACTGAGGTTGATGATCCCGCAGGTGACGATCCTGCAGATGACGGTCCCGAAGGTGATGACTGGAGCGTGCAATCCGGTGATGCCCTTGCCGACACCATGACAGGCACCGCGATCAACGATTTCCTCAATGGGTACGGTGGTAACGATGATATCGCCGGTCTCGGGGAATCGGACCAGTTGAACGGTGGTGATGGCGATGACACGATTGATGGCGGCGCAGGCGACGACATCCTGAACGGCGATGCCGGGAATGATGAGCTGCAAGGCGGCACAGGCGCGGACTCCTTATATGGTCACGGCGGCGATGATAAGCTTTTGGGCGGTGACGGTGATGACAGCCTGTCTGGCGGTCAGGGCGATGACAGCCTCAATGGCGGCGCTGGTAATGATGCGCTGCACGGGTATTTCGGCAATGACAGCCTAAATGGTGGCGCGGGGCAGGACACGCTTTTCGGTAGCCATGGTGACGACACGTTGGATGGGCGCACCCCCGGTGAGTTGATGGGTGACGCGCCTGCGGGCGAGGATGTCGATTACCTCAATGGTGGAGAGGATGACGATATGATCCTCGCCGGTGGCGGCGATATCGTGACGGCTGGGGCCGGGACGGATCAGATCATGTTGGGGGACTGGCTCGACCAAGACAATCGGGCCGAAGTTCTCGATTTCTCAGGTGACGAAGACAGTCTGCTCATCTTCTACGATGAAACCGACGATCCCGAGCCAGAGGTCACGGTTGAAACGGATGACGCCGACGAACAGCTGCACCACGTTCAGCTGAATGGGGTGACAATCGCGCATGTCCACAGTGCCAGCGCTCTGCGTGTCGAGGATATCGCACTTGTTCCGCAAACCATGTCTTGAGGCTGCGATCATTGCGCTTCCCTTTTTGGCTCGAATCCCCTATGCGCCTGTGACGTCGTGCAAAACACACGGCGTCTCCCATAGGACCTTGCTGGACGACATCCCGGCTCGCGCCCTTCACATCTATTCCGAAAGGAGACCCCGATGTCGATTACAGTCGAAGAAAAAGCCCGCGTCATGAAAGACTTCGCGACGAAAGAAGGCGACACCGGTTCGCCCGAAGTTCAGGTCGCAATCCTCACGTCGCGCATCGCGACGCTGACAGAGCATTTCAAGACCCACAAGAAGGACAACCACGGTCGTCGTGGCCTTCTGAAAATGGTCGCACAGCGCCGCAAGCTTCTGGATTACCTCAAGGGCAAGGAAGAGGCGCGCTATCGTGACCTTATCCAGCGTCTGGGCATCCGCCGCTAAACCGCACCACCTTTGATACGAAAACGGCGCCGTTCCAATTGGAACAGGCGCCGTTTTTTTGTTGCGGATGCCTCAGGCTCATTCGCCGGTCGCAAAATGTGTCTGGATTTTCAGCCTTCCAAAACAACCAGCATTCCTGTACTGCCAGCACTATCTGAAACGTGACGCCTTAGACCCCGGCGCATGACATGGTAGACAGGGGTCGGCGGCAATGGGGCCGCCAATGAAACGGAGGACCCGGGATACGCCCGGGAGTGCCTCCAGCCAGGAAATCGAAATAGATGTTCAAAGAAGTCAAAAAATCAATCCAGTGGGGCGAAGAAACGCTGACACTGGAAACGGGCAAGGTTGCCCGTCAGGCCGACGGTTCGGTCATCGCCACGCTGGGCGAAACCACCGTCATGGCGAACGTGACATTCGCCAAACAACCCCGTGAAGGACAGGATTTCTTTCCGCTCACGGTCCACTATCAGGAAAAATACTATGCCGCGGGCAAGGTGCCCGGTGGCTTCTTCAAGCGCGAGGCGCGTCCGACCGAGAAAGAGACGCTGACCGCGCGCCTGATCGACCGGCCGATCCGTCCGCTTTTCGTCGGCGGCTTCAAGAACGAAGTGCTGGTGATGTGCACCGTCATGAGCCACGACCTTGTCAACGATCCTGATATCGTCGCGATGATCGCGGCCTCTGCCGCGCTGACCATTTCGGGCGCACCCTTCATGGGGCCGATCGCCGGATGTCGCGTGGGCTACGAGGGCGGTGAATACGTTCTGAACCCCGAAGTCGATGACATGCACAACCTGCGCTACAACCCCGAGCAGCGGCTCGATCTGGTTGTCGCAGGCACCAAGAACGCCGTCATGATGGTCGAATCCGAGGCATACGAGCTGTCCGAGGAAGAGATGCTGGGCGCCGTGAACTTTGCGCATGAGCAAATTCAGCCGGTAATCGACCTGATCATCGATCTGGCCGAGGATGCCGCGAAAGAGCCTTTCGACTTCCAGCCGCCGGATTATTCCGAGCTGTTTGAGGCTGTGAAAGCCGCCGGCGAAGCCAAGATGCGCGACGCCTACGCGATCTCGGACAAGCAGGAGCGCACAAGCGCCGTTGCCGCTGTCAAGGATGAGATCAAAGCGTCTCTGTCGGAAGACCAGCTTGCGGACCCGAATCTTGGTTCCGCCCTCAAGAAGCTGGAATCCGGCGTGCTGCGCGGTGACGTGGTCAAGAATGGCCGCCGCATCGACGGGCGCGCTCTTGATCAGGTGCGTCAGATCGTGGCCGAAACGGGCATCCTGCCCCGGACGCATGGTTCCGCACTGTTCACCCGTGGTGAAACACAGGGTCTGGTCGTGACGACGCTGGGCACCGGCGACGACGAACAGATGATCGACGCGCTGCAAGGCACGTATAAATCCAACTTCCTGTTGCACTATAACTTCCCGCCCTATTCGGTCGGCGAAGCGGGTCGCGTGGGCCCTCCGGGTCGCCGCGAAATCGGTCATGGCAAGTTGGCATGGCGCGCGCTTCAGGCGGTGCTGCCAGCGCCGACTGATTTCCCCTACACCGTGCGCGTCGTGTCCGAGATCACGGAATCGAACGGCTCTTCCTCCATGGCGTCCGTCTGTGGCGGGTCGCTGTCGATGATGGATGCGGGCGTGCCTCTCAAGGCGCCGGTGGCCGGTGTTGCCATGGGTCTCGTGCTCGAAGAGGACGGCTCCTATGGTATCCTGACCGACATTCTTGGCGACGAGGATCACCTCGGCGACATGGATTTCAAGGTCGCAGGCACCGAAGCCGGTATCACGTCCCTGCAGATGGACATCAAGGTCGCGGGCATCACGGCCGAGATCATGAAGAATGCGCTGGCTCAGGCCAAGGCAGGCCGTCTGCATATCCTCGAAGAGATGAACAAGGCGCTCAGCAGCGCTGGTGAGTTCAGCGTGCACGCGCCGCGTATCGAGACCATGCAGGTCCCCACCGACAAGATCCGTGAAGTGATCGGTTCGGGTGGTAAGGTCATCCGCGAGATCGTCGAGGTTTCGGGTGCCAAGGTCGACATCAACGACGAAGGTGTCATCAAGATCGCATCCCCCAATGGCGAGGCCATCCAAAAGGCCTATGACATGATCTATTCGATCGTGGCAGAGCCGGAAGAGGGCAAAGTCTACAAGGGCACGGTCGTCAAGATCGTCGATTTCGGCGCCTTCGTGAACTTCTTTGGCAAGCGTGACGGCCTTGTGCATGTCAGCCAGATCGAGAACCGCCGCCTGAACCATCCCTCGGATGTGCTCAAGGAAGGTCAGGATGTCTGGGTCAAGCTGCTTGGCTTTGATGATCGCGGCAAGGTCCGCCTGTCGATGAAAGTCGTCGATCAGGAGACCGGCGAAGAAGCCGCCAAGGAAGAAGAAACCGAAGAGTGATCTTGGGTCTTTGACAAAACACGGCCCCGGCAGAAATGCCGGGGCTTTTCTTTTGCCCGGATCAGACTGGCAGTGCTGTGGTCTGGCGCACGGTGCGCAGCGCAAAGCTCGATTGCATGGTCGACACCCCCGGGAGCCGCGTGAGGTATTGCCGGTGTATCCGTGCAAAATCCTCTGTATCCTCGACCGCCAGTTTGAGAATGTAATCGGCGGTGCCTGCCATCAGGTGACATTCCAGCACGTCTGGAATGCGCTTTACCGCTGTCTCGAACGCGTCCAGCACATCCTCTGACTGGGTGTTGAGCGTCAATTCTACGAAAACGATAGTGGCCAGCCCCATGCGTTTGGGGTCAAGGAGCGCTACATACCCTTTTATATAGCCTTCGGATTCCAGCCGCTGCACCCGGCGGTGACAGGCCGAGGCTGACAGGTTCACCGCCTCTGCAAGATCCGCGTTGGAAATACGGCCACGCGTCTGCAGCGCGCTCAGAAGACGGCGATCCATCGTGTCGAGACTCATCTGCGCAAGAACCTTCTGTTGATGTGGTCAAAGTCAGGGAATTATTCGAAACTATTGCCGGGAGCTGCGAATGATATCAACCCGTTTGCAGGTCGTCTGAGGCATGATTTTCCAAAGGCTCAAGGAGGAGAGACCATGAAAATCGGATGCCCGACTGAAATCAAACCGCAGGAATTCCGCGTGGGGATCACGCCCAATGCCGCTGGCGAGGCAGTGGCGCATGGCCATGAGGTGCTGATCCAGACCGGCGCGGGGCAGGGCGCTGGCTTTGAGGATGGGGAATATGTCGCAGCTGGCGCGCGCCTGATCGACACCGCGGCAGAGGTGTTTGCCAGCGCGGACATGATCGTAAAGGTCAAGGAACCGCAAAAAGAAGAGCGCAAGATGCTGCGCGAGGGACAGGTTTTGTTCACGTATCTGCATCTCGCGCCTGACCCGGAACAGACGCGCGATCTGATGGAGTCGGGCGCGACCTGCATCGCCTATGAGACAGTGACGGATGAGCGCGGTGGGCTGCCGCTTCTGGCACCGATGTCCGAAGTGGCGGGGCGGCTTGCGCCACAGATGGGCGCATGGACCCTGCAAAAGGCCAATGGCGGGCGCGGTGTGCTGCTGGGCGGCGTGCCGGGTGTTGGCCCCGGGCGTGTTCTGGTCATCGGTGGCGGCGTGGTCGGCACCCATGCGGCGCGGATTGCCGCGGGGATGGGGGCGGATGTGACTGTGCTTGATCGCTCGCTGCCCCGCCTGCGCTATCTGGACGATGTATTCGGCAGTCAGTTCAACACCGGGTATTCATCCTCGGGTCTGCTGGCGGAGCATCTTGGCCTTGCTGACATGGTGATCGGCGCGGTGCTCATTCCCGGCGCCGAGGCGCCAAAGCTGGTGCGCCGCGCGCAGTTCGTCGACATGAAGCCGGGGGCAGTCCTCGTCGATGTGGCGATTGATCAAGGGGGGTGTTTTGAAACATCCAAGCCGACGACCCATGCCGACCCGATTTATGAGGTCGACGGCATCATGCATTACTGCGTGGCCAATATGCCGGGGGCTGTGGCGCGTACCTCGACGCTTGCGCTGGGCAACGCCACGATGCCTTTCATGCTGGCGCTGGCCGACAAGGGCTGGAAAGAGGCCTGCGCTGAGGACCCGCACTTGCTTAACGGGTTGAACGTGCACGCGGGCAAGCTGACCTATTACGCGGTTGGCCGGGCGCTTGGTATCGACGTGCTGTCACCGCAGGTCGCGCTCAAGAACTGAGTTGCGTATCCTGATTGAGTGGCTGCGCCACGCAGATTGGTGAAAAGGATGAGGGACGCTGTCCCTCAGCATCGAAATTCCTAATGGAATTTCACTGCTCTCCCTGAGGTATTTCAGGCCAGATGAAGCATGGGGCCGCGCCTTTCGAGTGCGGCCCCGGTCCATGTATCGGCTTATTTGCGCAGCGAGTCGCGGATCTCGAGGAGCACATCCAGCTCACTGGGGCCGGGCTCTGCTTCGGGCTCTGGCTCAGCTTTGGTTTCGGAGGCATCCTTGACGCGGTTGACCATTTTTACCAGCATGAACACCACGAAGGCGATGATGAGGAAGTTGATGATCGCCATGATGAACGCACCATAGGCAAACACAGCGGCACCGGCCTCGCGGGCGGCTTCGAGGGAGGCGCCGTCCGGCACCGTCCCGGCAAGAACCGAATATTTATTGGTGAAATCCAGGCCGCCAGAGAAAAGTCCTATGAGGGGATTGAGCAGGTCGCTTACCAGAGATGCGACGATCGCGGTGAAGGCCGCGCCGATGATTATACCGACCGCCATGTCCATGACGTTGCCCTTGGCGATGAAAGTCTTGAATTCCTGAATCATGTCTTCTTTTTCCTTGTACCATACTAAGGGCTGTTTTCTGCGCGCCCGGTATCGCCCTAGCATTTTCTGGATGTCGCGGGTGAAGCTTTTATGTTGAGGCGCGATTGAGATACCTTGAGGGCGTCGAGATCTCACTTTTGTTGTTGAGATGCGTCGACTGGCGGGCTTGCATGGCTTTAGCCGGGGTCAGCAGGCTGCGCGCACCGCGTCGACTACGTTGCCCACGACCTTGGTCAACAATGCCTCGTCCAGGGCCTCGCCCATAACCCGGATCAGCGGTTCGGTGCCGGATTTGCGGATAACCAGCCGCCCGTCGCTGCCGAATGCCTTTTCGCCATCGGCGATAGCCTGCATGACAGCGTCCTGCGCCAGCGGTTCCTGCCCTTGAGCATAGCGCACATTGACCAGCGTTTGTGGCACCGGGGCAAAGACGCGCGCCAGCTCGCTTGCTTTTTTGCCGGTCTCGACCATGCTGGCCAGGAACTGTAACGCGCCGATCAGGCCGTCGCCGGTGGTGGCATAATCCGTCATCACGATATGGCCCGATTGCTCGCCGCCCAGATTATGCCCGCCCTGGCGCATCGCCTCGACCACGTGGCGGTCGCCGACGCCCGTCCGTTTCAGTGCGATGCCGCAGGTTTCAAGATGCCGCTCCAGTCCGAGATTGCTCATGATGGTGGCGACGAGGGTGTCGCCCTTGAGACGGCCCTCTGCGGCCCAGCGGGTGGCGATGAGCGCCATGATCTGATCACCGTCGGCGACCTGCCCCTTTTCATCCACCAGAACCACGCGGTCGGCGTCGCCATCCAAGCAGATACCCAGATCGGCCCGCGACTCCAGCACCTTGCGCGCGGCGGCCTCTGGCCGGGTAGAGCCGCAATCGGCGTTGATATTGGTGCCATCGGGCTCGACCCCTATGGTGATAACCTCGGCACCCAGTTCCCACAGTACGGCGGGCGCGGTGCGATAGGCCGCACCATTGGCGCAATCCACAACGATGCGCATGCCCTCAAGACGCCCCCGATATGGGAATGTGGTCTTGGCATATTCCACATAACGTCCGCGCGCGTCCTCGAACCGCTTGGCGCGTCCGATGTTTTCTGGCTGTGCCATCCGGGGTCCGTCCTGCATCATCGCCTCGATGCCGGCCTCGGCCTCGTCCGACAGCTTGTAGCCGTCGGGGCCGAACAGCTTGATGCCGTTATCCTCAGCCGGGTTGTGGCTTGCGGAAATCATCACGCCAACATCGGCGCGCAGGCCATGGGTCAGATAGCCGACAGCGGGTGTGGGGATCGGCCCAAGAAGAAACACATCCATCCCGGTAGAGGTGAAGCCTGCGGTGAGCGCATATTCGATCATGTAGCCGGAAAGCCGCGTGTCCTTGCCGATGACGACCCGGTGTTCCTGCCTGTCGCGGCGAAAATAGCGCCCCGCAGCGGCACCCAGACGCAGCGCCATGTCGGCGGTCATCGGCCAGCTGTTGGCGCGGCCACGCACGCCATCGGTCCCGAAAAGCTTCTCCGCCATGCTACTCTCCTGAAAGCTATGTCTTGCCTCTTGCAAATGCTCTTAGCCGTCTGGTGCGGTCCTGTCCAACAGGCGCGTCACGCTGGTGACAATTCCTGCCGAACAAGGGCGGCCCAGAATGCGGCACCATGTGCAAGGGCAGCATCGTTGAATTCATAATCCGCGGCGTGAAGCGGGCGGGCGTGGCGGCCGTCCTCGCCATTGCCCATCAGCACGAAGCAGCCCGGTTGGGCGGCGGCCATATGGGCGAAATCCTCGGAAAACAGTTTGGGCGGGGCTGCGCCGTCTATTCTTGCGCCGATCGCTGTTGCTGCGCGTATGGCTGCACCCACTGGGCCGGGGGCGTTGATCGTGGGTGGAAAGATGGTGTCATAGCTCACCTGCCCGGTGACATCATGTGCGGCGCAGATACCATCGACGATCCGGCGCATCGCCGCCTCGATCCGGGCATTCACCTCAGGCGTGAGGGCGCGGGCATCGCCTGTCAGAGTGGCGCGCCCCGGAAGGACATTGCGCGCGCCATCCGTCTCGAACCCGGTGACCGAGACGACACCGTTCTGGGCAGGGTCCAGCTTGCGCGACACGATGGTCTGCAGGGCGCCTACGATCTCGGCCCCGATGGTGATGGCATCCGCGCCCATATGAGGCAGGGCAGCATGACCGCCACGCGCGTCGATGGTGATCTCGAAGAGTGCCTCGCTCGCTGTTATCGGACCGGCGCGGGTGGCGAACTGGCCAAGCGCCATGCCGGGGATGTTGTGCATGGCGTAGACGGCATCAGTGGGGAAACGTGCGAAAAGACCGTCGTCGATCATGGCCTTTGCGCCTTGGCCGTATTCCTCGTCGGGTTGAAAGACGAACACGACGCGTCCGGAAAAACCGCCTTCATTTGCCAGCAACGCAGCGGCGCCCAGCGCCATGGCTATATGCCCGTCATGTCCGCAGGCATGCATATGACCGGGTGTGGCAGAGGCATGTGGCAGGTCGTTCGCCTCATGGATCGGCAGCGCATCCATGTCGGCGCGGATCGTGAGACTGTCTGGCCCGTTGCCTTGTTGAAGCACACCTATGACACCGGACTGTCCGATGCCGCGATGGACCTCCAGACCGAAGCTTTCCAGAAGCTCGGCAACCCGGGCGCTGGTTCGGGGCAGATCGAAGCGGGTCTCGGGATGGCGGTGAAAATCCTGACGCCATTCCACCATGCTGTCCAAGAGCGGTTTGGGGAGGGTCATGGGGTGCACTGCCCTTTCGATTGCGACGCGATTTCTTGCAAGAAATCGGACCGGAAAATTCGAATTTTCCGTCGCCCGCTCATGTTGGAGTGATCAGGATCGCGCGGAAATCGTTGACGTTGGTCAGCGTCGGACCGGTCACGACCTGTCCGCCGACACACTCGAAAAAGCCATGCGCGTCGTTGATCGCCAAGGCCGCCATCGCATCCTCGCCTTTCGCTTTGGCCCGGTGCAGCGTGTCGGGCTCGATCATGGCGCCGGCCACTTCGGCTGCGCCGTCCACCCCGTCGGTGTCGCAGGCAATCGCATGTATCCCCTGTGCGCCTTCCAGAGCGAGCGCAAGCGCAAGGCAGAATTCCGCATTTGGGCCGCCCACGCCATCGCCGCGCCGTGTCACGGTCAATTCACCTCCGGACAATAGCAACACCGGCGCGTCGCCGGGTTTCAGCCCGGCTTGTGCATCCAATGCCAGCTTGGCCTGTTCGGCGGCGACCTCGCGTGCCTCACCCTCAAGCGCATCGCCAAGGATGCGCAGTTCGTATCCCTCGGCGGCGGCGATTTCGGCAGCGGCCTCCAGCGATTGAGAGGGTGCGGCATAAATCACGTTTTCTACCCGGTCGAGCCGCGCATCACCGGGCGGGACCACGCCCGTCTCGCCGTCCAGCACCGCGTTGACAGAGGCAGGCACGTCGATGCCGAACCGCTCGATGATGCCGCGCACATCCTCGGATGTGCTGCCATCGCCCACCGTGGGGCCAGAGCCGATCATGGCCGGGTCATCGCCGGGCACATCCGAGATGAGCAGGGCCAGCATGCCTGCCGGATGCGCCGCCGCTGCAAGCTGCCCGCCTTTGACCCGGCTGAGATGCTTGCGCATGACGTTCATCTGCCCGATGGGCGCGCCCGACGATAGCAGCGCTGCGTTCACCGCCTGCTTTTCCGCCAGCGTGATGTCGCCCGCTGGCTGCACCAGAAGCGCGCTCGCCCCGCCGGAAATCAGCGCCAGCACCATGTCGTCCTCGCCAAGACCGGCGACAAGTTCCAGCATCCGTGCGGTGGCCTCCAGTCCCGCCTGATCCGGCACAGGGTGCGCGGCCTCGACGATCTCGATGCCCTCACAGGGACGGGCATAGCCGTATCGGGTGATGACCAGACCCTCACAGGGGCCGTAAACCGCCTCGACCGCCTCGGCCATGCGGGCGCTGGCCTTGCCCGCGCCGATCACCACCAGCCGGCCTTCGGGGCGTGGCGGCAGATAGGGCGCCAGGCTTTGCATCGGGTCGGCCACCTCGACAGCACGGTCGAACAGGCGGCGCAGAAAGGTCAGGGGATCTTGCATCGGGCTCACTCCGGTCTTGAACTGGCGGCACATTAGCGCCCCGCGCGCCGGTGCAACAGCCCCACTATGGGCGCACAACAGCGATGCCCGCAGACCGTGCGCAGCTTGACAATTGCGGGTCGACGCGCGACAGACGCGGCCATGATCACAACCCTTCTACAGGTCGGCCTCGGCGGCGCCATAGGCGCCATGCTGCGCTTTGGCGCGGGGCTTGGCCTGTCGCGGCTGCAAGGCGGACCTTTCCCGCTTGGCGTGCTGCCCGTCAACGTCGTGGGCTCTTTCCTGATGGGGGTCCTTTTCGTCTGGTCGATGGAGCGTGGCACCGGCTATCTCAGCCCGTTTCTGATGACGGGCATTCTTGGTGGTTTCACCACGTTTTCGGCCTTCTCTCTCGACGCGGTTATGATGTGGGAAAACGGCCAGCCCGGTCAGGCGGCGGCCTATGTCGCGCTGTCGGTGATCCTGTCCATTGGTGGCTTGGCACTGGGCGTATGGCTTGCACGGGGGACGTTCGCATGAGTGGTGTTCAGACTGTCATGGTCGAAGAGGGCGAGGGCGACCAGCGTCTGGATCGCTGGGTGCGCCGCCGATTTCCGCATGTCCAGCAGGGCCGCATCGAAAAGATGTGCCGTAAGGGCGAACTGCGTGTTGATGGCGCCCGGGTAAAGGCCAATACCCGGGTCGAAGAGGGGCAAGAGGTGCGTCTTCCGCCGCTGCCCGAGCCGGGGAGCACCCCACCGCCCACGACATCGCGGATCAGCGATGCTGACACAAAGATGATCCGCGCTGCGGTGATTTACCGTGACGAGCATATCATTGCATTGAACAAGCCGCCGGGCCTGCCGGTGCAGGGCGGCTCTGGTCAGACCCGTCATGTCGATGGCATGGCAGAGGCGCTGCGCTTTGACGCTGATGAAAAACCGCGTCTCGTACACCGTCTCGACAAGGACACGTCCGGCGTTCTGTTGATGGCGCGCAGCCGTGTCGCGGCCAAGGCGCTGACGGCGGCGTTCCGTCACCGCAACACGCGCAAGATCTACTGGGCCGCCGTCGCCGGTGTGCCTTTTCCGCGTATGGGCACCATCCGCTTTGGTCTGGTCAAGGCGCCGGGACATGGTTCGGGTGGCGAGGGCGAAAAGATGATCTGCCTGCATCCCGACGACGTGGCCGATACCGAGGGCGCCAAAGCGGCGACCACGGATTACGCGGTGATAGAGTCTCTGGGCACCCGCACAGCTTGGATGGCATTGGTGCCGGTCACGGGCCGCACCCATCAGCTGCGGGCGCATATGGCCGAACTGGGGCACCCGGTTGTGGGCGATGGCAAATATGGTGGCTCTGGTCAGGAAAACCTTGGTGACGGTTGGGGCTCGCAGCTTGGTGGGGAATTCAGCCGCAAACTGCATCTTCATGCCCGTTCGCTGACGCTGCAACATCCGGTGACCAAGGCCATTCTGCACCTCACCGCGCCTTTGCCCGATCATATGGCGCGCACATGGGATCTTGTGCAATGGCGCCCGTCCGAGGCGCCTGTCGATCCGTTCGAGGATCTGGCATGACCGATCTGCGGCTTGTGATCTTTGATGTGGATGGCACGCTTGTCGATAGTCAGGGCGACATCGTCGCCGCCATGACACATGCGTTCGAGCGCGCAGGTGCCCCCGCGCCAGAGCGCGCCGCGATCCTGTCCATCGTCGGGCTGTCGCTGCCGCAGGCGATCCCGCGCCTTGCCCCCGATCTGGATGCGCAGCTGCATCACAGCATGGTCGAGTGGTACAAAGAGGCCTATATGCAATTGCGTGCTCTGGTCAGCACGGCTGACTCCTCGCCACTTTACCCCCATACCCGCGAGACGCTGGAGGTGCTCAATGCCCGGCCAGAGACCTTGCTTGGCGTTGCCACCGGCAAATCCCGGCGCGGGCTGGACAAGCTGTTGGATGGTCATGACCTGCGCGCGCATTTCGTTACGCAGCAAGTGAGTGACCACCACCCGTCAAAACCGCATCCCGCAATGATCCTTGCAGCACTGGCTGAAACCGGCGTTGCGGCGGAAAACGCTGTGATGATTGGCGATACCACCTTTGATATGGACATGGCGCAGGCCGCTGGCGTGCCCTTTGTCGGGGTGAACTGGGGCTATCACCCGGTGACAAGCCTGACCGGTGCCGTGGCCATCTTGCAGGATTTCCGCGATCTGCCGGGCCTGCTCGACACGCATTGGGGTCTGAGCGCATGAGCGAATGGAAGGCCAAGCGATTCTGGACAAAGGCGCATGTCACCGAGACCGATGATGGTTTTGGTATCCTGCTTGATACGCGCCCGGTCAAAACGCCTGCCAAGGCAACGCTGGCGGTGCCAACGCAAGCTATGGCTGCTGCCATCTCAGCCGAGTGGGACGCGCAAGAGGAAGAGATCCGCCCGCTGACCATGCCGGTGACCCGCGCTGCGAATGCCGCCATCGACAAGGTCACGGCACAGCATGCCGAGGTGGCCGAGATCATCGCGGCTTATGGCGATGCGGATCTGCTTTGCTATCGCGCCGAGGGCCCAGAAGGGCTGATTGCGCGACAGCAAGAGGCATGGGACCCCTTGCTTGACTGGGCAGAGGCACATCTTGGTGCGCGGCTTCATCCGGTGACGGGCGTCATGCACCGCCCACAAGATCCACAGGCTCTGGCCGCGCTGTCAGAGCGGGTACATGCGATGGATCCCTTCACGCTGACCGCGTTTCATGACCTTGTCAGCCTGTCGGGCTCTCTTGTGATTGGGTTCGCCGCGCTTGAGGGGTACAGCAGGCCGGAAACGCTGTGGTCGGTGTCTCGTCTGGATGAGATTTGGCAGGCCGATTTTTGGGGTGTCGACGAGGAGGCAAAAGAGTTGGCCGATTTGAAACAGCGGCAATTTCTGGACGCGATGCGTTTCCGGGATCTATGCGAAGATATCGCTACCCCGCCGTTCTGAGGCCAGCACGCGCGGCCTGCCTGCGCCGCGAATCGCTCGCGGCTGTGCTCATCAATTATGCAAGCCTTTCATAAACTTGACCTTCCCTAGGGGAAACAAACCCGAAACCTGACCATTTTTGTGGCACCGGGGCTTGACCTTCGACAATGAATCAAAACACACTTGCTGCCAGTGATCGGGGCGAAAGCCCCTGTCAACCTATCGCTTCGGTTCACACGCGAACCGCACAAAACCATCCTTGAAGGGATGGATTATCAGGAAGAGGTAAACATGAACAAAACCGTTTTTCTTGGCGCGCTGACTGTTGCCGGCCTTGGGGCTGGTGCTGCTGCGGCTGCCACGCTCGATGACGTGAAGGCTCGCGGAACGCTCAATTGCGGCGTGACCACTGGTCTCGTCGGCTTTGCCGCGCCGGACGCAAACGGCGAATGGGATGGCTTTGACGTCGGCGTTTGCCGTGCTGTCGCGGCTGCCGTTCTCGGCGATCCGACCGCGGTCGAATTCGTACCAACCACCGGCAAGACACGCTTCACCGCGCTGGCTTCTGGTGAAATCGACGTGCTCGCGCGTAACACAACGTGGACTTTCAGCCGCGACGTCGACCTGAAATTCGAATTCACCGGCATCAACTACTATGACGGTCAGGGATTTATGGTTCCCAAGGGTCTGGGCGTCAGCTCGGCTAAGGAACTTGATGGCGCAACCGTCTGCATCCAGACCGGCACCACCACAGAGCTGAACCTCGCGGACTTCTTCCGCTCCAACAACATGAACTACCAGCCGGTGCCGATCGAAACCAACGCCGAAGCACAGCAGAACTACCTTGCTGGTGCCTGTGACGTCTACACGACAGACGCATCAGGCCTTGCTGCAACGCGTGCTGCGTTCGAGGATCCTTCGGCGCATGTCATCCTGCCCGAGATCATCTCGAAAGAGCCGCTCGGCCCGCTTGTTCGCCACGGCGACAACGAATGGGGTGACGTGGTCCGCTGGACGCTGAACGCGCTGATCGCTGCCGAAGAGCGCGGCGTAACAAGCGCCAACATCGCAGACATGGCAGCGGCACCGACCGACAGCCCAGAGATCAACCGCCTGCTCGGCACCGAGGGCAACCTCGGCGAGATGCTTGGTCTCGAAGCTGACTGGGCCGTCAAGGCGATCTCTGCCGGTGGCAACTACGGCGAACTTTTCGAGAAGAACATCGGTGAGAACACACCGGTCGGTCTGGCCCGTGGCCTGAACGCCCAGTGGACCGATGGTGGCCTGCTCTACGCACCGCCCTTCCGCTAAGATCTACCAACGGGAAGGGCGCGGGTCATACTGCGCCCTTCTCGCTTCAAAAGGAAAGACTGGCCCACCGCGCATACGCGCAGTCATAAAAAGCCGGGCCGGCAACGGGGAATCTTCCAGATGTCGACACTTACCGACCCCTCCAAGGCGTCGTTTAAACTGTCCATGCTGTTGAATGATACGCGCTATCGTTCCTACACGTTTCAGTTCATCGCCCTGATCCTGCTGATTGCCGCGATTGCCTATCTTGGTTCGAACCTTGCGCAGAACCTGCGCGACGCGGGACTGAACATTTCCTATAAATTTCTGGGCGAGCCGTCGAATTACGACATCAACCAGACCCTCGTCGAATATGACAGCCGGTCCTCGCACTGGCGTGCGGCCATTGTCGGTGTGCTCAATACGCTTCTGGTCGCTTTTCTTGCCTGTATCACCGCCACCATCATCGGGGTGATCGCGGGCGTGCTGCGTCTGTCCAACAACTGGCTCGTGCGAAAGCTGATGGCCGGCTATGTCGAGGCGTTCCGCAATGTTCCGGTGCTGATCTGGATCCTGATCATCTACACGATCATGACCGCCGTGATGCCAGCGCCCCGCGATTTCCGCGGTGACGACCCCGCAGCAACGATGGTCCTTGATGCGTTCGCCTTTACCAATCGTGGCGTCTACATGCCCAAACCGCTGCTTGATCCGTTGGGGTGGGCCGTGGTTGGCGTGTTCGTCGCGTCGATCATCGGCATGTTCGCCTATCGCCGCTACGCCACAAAGCTGCTTTACGATACAGGTCGGCTTTTGCCGATGGGCTGGCCCTCGCTTGTGATCCTCTTTGTGCCCGCGATCCTTGCCTTTTTCATCCTGGGTCAGCCGATTGATCTGGAATATCCCGAACTCGGCGGGTTCAACTTTCAGGGAGGCATTCAGGTGCTTGGCTCTTTGATCGCGCTGTGGTTCGCGCTGGCGATCTACACCGGTGCCTTTATCGCAGAGAACGTGCGCGCCGGTATTCAGGCCGTGTCGCGTGGTCAGACAGAGGCCGCAGCGGCCCTTGGCCTGCGCCCCCGCCGGATCATGAACCTTGTTGTGCTGCCTCAGGCGTTGCGCATCATCATCCCGCCGCTCATCTCGAATTATCTCAACATCACCAAAAACAGCTCTTTGGCTATCGCAGTGGGTTACATGGACATCACCGGCACGCTGGGGGGCATCACGCTTAACCAGACGGGCCGTGCGATCGAGGCGGTGCTGCTGCTCATGCTGTTTTATCTCGTGATCTCGCTGGCGATTTCCGGTGTGATGAATGTCTATAACAACGCCGTCCGCCTGAAGGAGCGCTGATATGAGCGATATGCACCAGCACTCCGTCGCATTTGTCCGCGAAACCATGCTGCCACAGGCAACCCCGCCTGCGCGGGAACGCGGCGTGATCAAGTGGATGCGCGAAAACCTGTTCGCGACCATTCCGAACTCGATCCTCACGATCCTGTCGATCCTCGTTGTGTATTACATTGCGGCGGCATCGCTTCCATGGCTCCTCAATGGTATCTGGAATGCAGAGTCGATCCGCGACTGCCGCGAGATCCTAGATGGTGCGGTGGGCGGTTGTTTTGCGGTCCTGACCGAACGCTGGAACCAGCTTTTGTTCGGTTTCCAATACCCGAGCGAAGAATACTGGCGCCCGCTTTTGGCCTTTGTACTGCTTTTCGCGGCAGCGGCGCCGGTGATGTTCTTTAAATATATCCCGTCGCAATTCCTGCTGTTCACAGCGCTCTACCCGTTCCTGGCCTATTGGCTTATCTGGGGCGGGCCTGTCGCGGCGCCGATCGTGGCGCTCTTGGGTTTTGTCGGCGGCTATGTCGTCTGGGGGCAGTTGGTGACCCGCTCGTTTGCGGCGGGCTTTTTCGGCGCCATCGCGGCAGCTGTCGTGATCTGGACCATCGGTGGCTACTTTACCTCAGGCATAGACCCTGAAAACGCGATGCTGACCCCTGTCGCATCGCGTGACATGGGTGGCTTCATGCTGAACCTGATCCTCGGCACGGTCTGCGTCTCGCTGTCCATTCCCATCGGCATCGCCTTGGCGCTTGGGCGGCAATCTTCCATGCCGATCATCAAGTGGATCTGCGTGGTCTTTATCGAGTTCATTCGGGGTGTGCCGCTGATCACGCTGCTGTTTGTGGCCAATGTTGTATTGGCCTACTTCTTTCCGCCGGGCACCAATTTCGACCTCATCATCCGCGTTATCATCATGATCACGGCGTTTGCTTCTGCCTATATCGCCGAGGTGATCCGTGGTGGTCTGGCGGCTCTGCCCTCTGGGCAGTACGAGGCGGCAGACAGTCTCGGGCTTGATTACGCACAGGCGATGCGGCTGATCATCCTGCCGCAGGCGCTCAAGATCTCTATCCCCGGCATCGTCAACGTCGCGGTGGGCTTGTTCAAGGATACCACGCTGGTCTCGGTCATTTCCATGTTCGACCTCGTCGGCATGATCCGGGGGCCAATTCTGGCCTCGGCCGATTGGAATGGCGTCTACTGGGAGCTTTTCGGCTTCGCGGCACTGCTTTTCTTCGTCGTCTGTTACGGCATCTCGCAATATTCCCAGTGGCTCGAACGCGAGCTTAACACGGACCATAGGTAAAAGGGGTCACTCCATGGCGGACACCGCTGAAATGCAAGTCTCGGACGAAATCGCGATCAATATCGAGAACATGAACAAGTGGTACGGCTCGTTCCACGTGCTGCGCGATATCGACCTGTCGGTGTTTCGCGGTGAGCGTATCGTCATCGCCGGCCCCTCTGGCTCTGGCAAATCCACGCTGATCCGCTGCATCAACGCGCTGGAGGAACACCAGCAGGGCAAGATCGAGGTCGACGGCACGATCCTGAGCTCGGACATCAAGAACATCGACAAAGTGCGCTCTGAGGTCGGGATGGTGTTTCAGCATTTCAACCTGTTTCCGCATCTTACGATCCTGGAAAACTGCACCCTCGCGCCGATCTGGGTCCGCAAGACGCCCAAGCGCGAGGCCGAGGAAATCGCGATGCATTTCCTCAAGAAGGTGAAGATCCCTGAACAGGCCGACAAATATCCGGGCCAGTTGTCAGGTGGTCAGCAACAGCGCGTCGCCATCGCGCGCTCGCTGTGCATGCGTCCGCGCATCATGCTCTTTGACGAGCCGACATCGGCGCTTGATCCTGAGATGATCAAAGAGGTGCTGGATACGATGGTCGAGCTGGCTGAAGAAGGCATGACCATGTTGTGCGTGACCCATGAGATGGGCTTTGCCCGGCAGGTCGCGAACCGTGTGATCTTTATGGATCAGGGGCAAATCGTCGAACAGAACGAGCCTGAAGAATTCTTCAACAATCCCAAATCCGAGCGTACCAAGCTCTTCCTGAGCCAAATTCTGGGCCACTGACAGGCGGGCGGGATCAGCCCCGCCGCCTACACCCAGACCTTGCTGCGTTCGCGCAAGACGCGCACGGCGTCCAGCACGGCGTCTGAAATCCCACCCGGTCGCGGCGCATCTCGGAGTGTTGCGATCAGATATTCCTCTGGCAGGCGCGGTGTGCGTGTCCAGCTTAGCCCTGCCAGCACCGAACGCGCTCGTTCTGGCAACCGCTCGGGGATCTCAATCCCGTTGAGCGTGGCCCATACCCCGGTCCAGAGGCGTCCGACGCTCCATGGATTGTACCCACCGCCACCCAGTACAAGCAGGCGCGGCGTCATCCCCATCAACGCCTGCACGACCGCCCAGTGGCTGTTGTTCGACAGATCCAGCCGGGCCAGCGGGTCCTCACGCACGGCGTCGGCCCCGCATTGCAGCACGATCGCCTCTGGCCGCATCGCCTGCACGGCGGGCAAGATCACGTCATCCACCGCCATCGCAAAGCCCGCGTCGCCAGTGCCGCGCGGTAGCGGCAGATTGATCGCCTGCGCGCCTGCGCGGTCCTCAAGCGCGCCGGTAAAGGGCCAGCGCCGGTCCTCATGCGTGGAGATCATCAGAACGCGCTCATCGCCGTGAAAGGCCGCGGCGACCCCGTCGCAATGATGCGCGTCGATATCCACATAGGCCACTCGTCGCAGCCCCTGCGCCAAGAGCGTTTTGATCGCCAGCACCGGGTCATTGAGATAACAAAACCCGCCTGCGTGATCGGCCATGCCATGATGCGTACCGCCACCGGGGTTATAGACGATCCCCCCCTGTGCCAGCAGTTCGGCGGCAAGGATAGAGCCACCCGCCGCCGTTGCGGGGCGGCGAAACATCTCTGGAAAGACCGGGTTGGACAGCGTGCCAAGGCGGAACCGGGCTTGTGTCTCTGCATCGACGGCGCCGCACGCCTCGGCCTTTTGCAGGGCGGCAATATACTCTGGCGTATGAAAGCGCAGCAGCGCGGCGGGCTTGGCGCGGGGGCTGGTGCGAAACTGTTCGCGGGGCAGCCAGCCTAAAGCGCGGCTCAGATCGGTAACAGTCGGTACGCGCGGAATGTTCAGCGGGTGCCACGCCCCATAGCTGGAGCCCCGATAAATTTCCGATCCGATGAATAGAGGCGCTTGCATGACAGCCTACCTAGCGGGCAGCGCGCCAAGGGAAAGCGGGGCAATTCGGCGCTGCCGCTTCATTCCATCAGGTCGCGGGGTACTATGAAATCGACCACTTCGCCCTTGCCGGTTTTCACGGAGGCCCAATCATCTGTGGCGAACCGCACAACCAGCGTGGCGCCGGTCGGATAATCCTCGAATCTCGGATGGGCAGGCGGCGTTTTAACAAGATCCTGCGCCAGCCAGCCTATGCCGGGGTTGTGGCCAAGCATCAGGACAGTATCCCCCGCGGCCTTGTGTAACCTGCCCAGCATGACGTCCGGCTCTGCCAGATACAGCGCGCGATCATACGTCGCCTCACATTCCAGCCCGAGTTCTTCCAGCGTCTCTCGGGTGCGCAGCGCGGTCGAGACCAGTGCGGTATCGGCCACATGCCCTGCACTGCGCAGCCAATCGCCAAGGGCATTGGCAGATGCGATGCCACGCTCGTTCAGGCAGCGGTCGTGATCGTCCAGCGTCGGGTCGCCCCAACTTGATTTGCCGTGCCGCATCAGGATCAAGGTTTTCATCGAAATGCCCTCATGTGAAATGCCGATTGCGCCTCTTGCCGCCCGTGTGCCTGACTGACGGGGCAGGTCCTGCGAACCCGGCACCCCCGTGCCACGCAGTCATTGCCAGCCCGCTCAAGATCAGCCTTGCAGGCGGGCACGTCGTAGGCATCGACGCTCAGCGCATCCACGGGGCACGCGGCAAGGCACGGTTTCTCCTGACAGGTGGGGCAGGGGCTGGGGGGCGGCGCGGGGGCCGCGATCACCTCTGCAAATCCAAGCGCGCCGCGATAGGACAGCATCAGCCCCGCCACATCATGTACCATCAGTCCCACGGGCGACACATGTGCGCGCCCGCTGGCCTGTGCCCATCGGATGAATGGCTGGTAGGGTGGGCCACCGAAAGGGAAATATGCGGTTGCATTCAGATTTTCTGCCAGCCCACTGATCACTCGTGTCGACCACCGATCCAAAGGATCAGGGGCGCCATCGGTGAATTCTGCTGTGGCGGTGACCGTGTCCCAGAAACCGGGCTCTTTAGGGCCCAGCAACAGCAACGTGCCGACACCCTTTGGCAGATCGTCATGGACAACACCGAATACCGCAAGCTGGCACGCCGCCACTTTGGTTTCGATTTCGTCCAGTCGGTTCATCTCTAACCAGCCCGGATAAGAGATCCGGCCCCATGCTCGGTAAAGAGTTCCAGCAGCACGGCATTGGGCGCGCGCCCGTCAATGATGACCACGGCCCGCACACCGCTGTCGAGCGCGGCAAGCGCTGTTTCGGTCTTGGGAATCATGCCGCCCGCGATAACGCCGCTTTGTGTCAACTCTCGGATTTGGGTTGAGGACAATTCCGTCACCACTTGGCCGGCCGCGTCTCGCACGCCGTCCACATCCGTAAGCAGCAGCAGGCGATCCGCCTTGAGCGCCGCGGCAATGGCACCTGCCGCTGTGTCGCCGTTGATGTTGAAGGTCTCGCCATCGCGGCCTGCGCCAAGCGGCGCGATAACCGGGATCGCATCGTCGCGAAACAGCGTGTGCAGGATCGACGGATCAACCTTGTCCGGCTCACCCACAAGGCCAAGCGCGGGATCGGAGGGTACGCAGGTGATCAGCCCGGCATCCTTGCCCGACAGGCCCACCGCCTTGCCGCCCTGACGGTTGATGGCCTGCACGAGCTTTTTGTTGACCTGGCCCGACAGGACCATCTCCACGACCTCCATCGTGGCCGCGTCCGTCACCCGTTTACCATTGACGAACTCCGACTTGATATCGAGCTTGTCCAACAGCTTGTTGATCATCGGTCCGCCGCCATGCACGATCACCGGGTTCACGCCGACCTGCCGCATCAGGACCACGTCGCGGGCAAAGACCGACATGGCCTCATCGCTGCCCATGGCATGTCCACCCAGCTTTATCACCACGACTGCGCCATCATAGCGTTGCAGATAGGGCAAGGCCTCGCTCAGGGTGCGGGCGGTGGCGATCCAGTCTTGGTTCATTTCTCGGGTCTTCATTGGTCCTGATCCTCGAATGAGCCGCTTATCCCTGTCTGCGCGCTGACGCGCAAGATATTACCTGACCCCCATCCTGACCTTCCCCAAGGGGGGAAGGAACCACTTGGCCGGCCGACCCCGTCAGACCAGCGTCGCGATTGTGGATCGCAACGTCGGCAGGCCGTCACCCTTTTCAGATGAGGTCACGATCAGTTCGGGATAGGCGGCCACATGTTTGCTCAGCGCCTTGCGCACCTGTGTCAGAACGGCCTCGCGGTCGCGCGGTTTGACCTTGTCTTCCTTGGTCAGCACGCATTGAAAGGTGACAGCCGCACTGTCCAACAGGCTCATGATTTCTTCGTCCACCGGTTTTATCCCGTGGCGATGATCGACGAGCACAAAGGCCCGCCGCAGCGTGGCGCGGCCCGACAGATATTGTTTGAGCAGGCGCTGCCATTTTTCGACCTTATCAAGCGGCGCGTTGGCATAGCCATAGCCGGGCAAGTCGACGAGGTAGCGCTCGGACCCGAGGGTAAAATAGTTGATTTCCTGCGTGCGCCCCGGCGTGTTCGAGGCGCGTGCCAGTGCCTTGCGGCCAGTCAGCGCGTTGATAAGCGAGGATTTTCCGACATTCGACCGCCCGGCAAAGCAGACCTCCAGCCTGTCCGCCTCTGGCAGGCCGGACATGGCGACGACGCCCTTGACGAAGTCCACCTCTCCGGCGAACAGCTTGCGCCCAAGCTCTGCCTCGGCGAATTCCGGCTCTGGGGCCAGCGGATAGGGAAGCTCGCTCATGTCGGTTCCACCTTGTCGCCGATACGGATGTCACCGCCCTGAACCACCACGGCCCGGACGGAAAAATCACGATGTCCAAAGCTGTCCAGCGTGGTCAGGACATCGGCATCGACGCTGCCCGTTTCGGGATTTGCATGGGTCGCCACACATCGGTCTGTGCGTTCCTGTGGGCGTAGAACCGCGTCGCCCAGCCGGATATCGCGGCCCATCCAGTCGAATTCTGACCAAGCGGGAAGCCCATCGAAAAAGATATTCCCGCGCCAGCGCTTCGCCGACAGCTTCTGGCCCATCCGCTCTTCTACGGCGGCATGGGACGCAGCATTGCAAAGCGTGACCGATGGAAAATCACTGTCAGTGAACGCCTGCGCCTTTGCCCGTACCAGCCGATTCGATGGCATCCGGTTGGCGGGGATCAACGGACCGGCCCAATCGATCAGGCGCTGCGGTTCCTCATCGGGATGAAATTCGAGCGTGCCAAGTTCAGGATGGCTGAGCTTGATGCGTCCCGTATCCTCGTCTAGCACCGAGGAGATCGCCATCAGCCCCGGTGCCTTGGACGCGCGCGAAAAATTCACGCAGGCCGCCCATTCTGTGCCGTCGGCCTTGCTTTCGGTATGGGCGACGGCCCAGACCCGATCCCAAGGAAGGGTCTGACCGGTGGTGAGGGTCACATGCTCCAACGCTTCGCGCCCGTGGCTTTTGATCGGGTAGCGCCAGAGAGAGGTGACACGCCCGGTCATTTCTTTTCTTCACCGGTCTTTTTTTGAAAGCTAGACAGGATGTTCCCGAACACGTCCGGCTTATAGCCCTGACTGCGCATGATCAGGTATTGTTGTGAGAAGGTGATCACGTTGTTTGCGATCCAGTAAACCACGAGACCCGAGGCAAAGCTGCCAAGCATGAACATGAACACCCACGGCATCCACGCAAAGATCATCTGCTGCGTCGGATCTGTGGGCGCCGGGTTCAGCTTTTGCTGGAGCCACATCGACACCCCAAGGCCAAGCGGCAGGATCCCGATGAAGATCAGCGCAAGTATGCTGCCCGGCTCTGGCGCGGCCCATGGAAAGAGGCCCCAGAGATTATAAAGCGAGGACGGGTCGGGCGCGGACAGGTCGTTGATCCAGCCGATCCATGGCGCGTGGCGCAGTTCCAGCGTGACGAAAATCACCTTGTAGAGCGAGAAGAAGATCGGGATCTGCAACAGGATCGGCAAACAGCCTGAGGCGGGGTTCACCTTTTCCTTTTTGTAAAGCTCCATCATCTCTTTCTGGAGCTTCTGGCGGTCGTCGCCAGCTCCTTCTTTGATCTTCTCCATCTGCGGCTGAAGCTCTTTCATCTTCGCCATCGAGACGTAGGATTTATAGGCCAGCGGTAGCAGGGCGGCCTTAATGATCAGCGTCAGCGCGATAATCGCCCAACCCATATTGCCGATCATCACGTTCAGCCAATGCAGCATCGCAAAGATCGGCTTGGTCAGGAAAAAGAACCAGCCCCAGTCGATGGAATCGAGGAATTTGGTGACGCCCTCTTCGTTTTGGTACTCGCGGATCGTCTCCCATTCCTTGGCGCCGGCAAAGAGCCGGGTCGAGATCGAGGCAGACTGACCGGGCGCCAATGTCTCGGTCTTTTGTTTGATATTGGTCTGGTAGATGTTGCGCGCGGTATCCTGAAAGGTCGAGAATTGCGCACCGGCGGCCTCACCGGGGATGAGCGCGGTCATCCAGTAGTGATCCGTGAACCCGGTCCAGCCGCTTTCTGAGATGGAGACGTTCTCATGCTGGCCCGCAGCCTCGAAATCGCCGTAATCAATCTCACTCAGCTCTCCATCGGTCATGCTGATGGCGCCTTCATGCAGGATGAAGAAATTCTTGAGATCATCAGGCTCGCCGTGGCGGGCAAGAACACCGTAGGGGGCAATTGTCGCGGCCTCGTTGCTGGTGTTTTCGACCGATTGCGTGACCGTGAACATGGATTTCTCATCAACGGTCATTTCACGCCGAAAGGTAAGCCCCGCGCCATTGTCCCAAGTGAGTATGACAGGCGCCTCGGGCGTTAGCGTGCCACCGGAGTCGACAGACCAGATCGTGTTTGCACCGGGCACCTGATCGGGGCTCAGACCGCCACCGGGCGCCCAGCCGAAGAGTGCGTAATAGGCGTGATTAGATCCGATCGGTGACAGCAGCGTCACGATCGGGGCGTTCGGCTCCAGCGTTTCGCGGTATTTCTTGAGCATCAGATCGTCGATGCGTCCGCCGCGCAGAGAGATTGATCCAGTGAGCGTTGGCGTTTCGATGTCGAGACGCGGCGTGTCGTCTGTCGCCTCTGCCTCTTGCGGGGCGGCGGCTGCATCGGCAGTGGTGGTGCCAGCGCTCTGTGGGACAGCTGCCACGTCTCCCGTTGGGGCGGTCTGCGAGCCGTCAGCCTCTGAGGTGGCCGTGGTGGCTGGTGGCGTCTCTGGCTCCGGAGGTGGGAAAAGGACGAACCAGATGACAACAACCAGCAGGCTGAGAACCGTTGCCAGAAGTAGATTCTTGTTCTGTTCATCCATCGCCGGGCGCCACTTCATCTGTTGTACATTCTCCGGGGGGTTCAACAGAGTGATGGACGAAAGGTCAAGGGGTATGCGGCGATTCCCACAGCCTTACGCCCGTGGCATATGGCCTTAACCCAACTTGCGACCAATTGCAGGCGGTCCTTGCAGCCCCGCCATATGCGCCGTGATCCACGGCAGGGTCTTTTCAAGCGGCATGGGGCGCGCAATGCCAAAACCCTGCACATGGCCGCATCCCAGCTGGGCCAGCATCGCGTGCTCGCCAGAGGTTTCCACCCCCTCGGCCAGTGTTTTGAGGTCGAGCTGCTCTGCCATGAGCTGAATCGCGTTGACCATGCGCTGCTGCTCGGGGTCGCGGTCGATGCGGGTCACGAAAGAGCGGTCGATCTTGAGGCGCTGCACGGCAAACCGTCGGATCGAAGAGATGGACGCGTGCCCCGTACCGAAATCGTCAAGGTCTATGAGGCACCCCATCTCGCTGAGTCGGCGAATGTTGCGGGTCACCGTGTCCTCGGGTGTAGAGGCGACGACCGATTCCAGGATCTCTATCGCGATCCGATCTGCAGCAAGGCCGAAGCGGTCTATTTCCCAGGCTATGCGGTCGGGCAATTTGGGGTCTCGTAGTTCGGCGGGAGAGAAATTGACGCCGACATGCGGAATGTCATGCCCCGCCCGGATCCAGGTCCGCATGGCGGTCAGTGCATCCTGAAGCATGATACGGCCCAGATGTTCGGACTGGCCCATCGCCTCGATCTGAGGCAGGAATTCATCAGGTGGCACGATGCCCTGAGTCGGGTGCTGCCAGCGCGCGAGCGCTTCAAACCCCGAAACGCAGCCTGTGTCGTTGCAAAGCTGTGGCTGGAACCACGCGCGGATCTGCCGGTCGGACAGGGCGCGCATCACATCCTCATGGTTTCCGCGCGCATGGGCCGTACGCCCGCGCAATTCTGGCGAATAAGCCCTGATCGCAGAGGGCGCATGGCGGCGTGCCTCGTGCAGGGCCATGCCGGCGGCATCCGCGAGATCGCGCCCGGTTCCCTCTGGCACCAACACGTCAAGGCAGAGCCCAACCGAGGCCGAGACATAGATCGTCGTCTTGTCGAGTGCGATAGGGTCTTCGACCGCCGCCTGAAGCCGCCCGGCCAGATGCAGTCCGACCTCGGAATCGATCTGCCTTACTGGCGCCATGGCCACGCCGATCTGACCGCGGCCCAGCTTCATCACGACATCGTTGTCACGCAAAACCGCGCGCATGCGGTCCATGGAACAGGTCACCATGCGGTCAACCGCGGTCTGGCCGTGCCGATCCAGAAGCTGATCGAAATCGTCGATCTCGATAAGAAAGCAGCCGGTCTTGCGCATGTATTGTCGCGCGGTGCGCAGCGCCTCATCCAGCGTCGTCTCGAACCCGTCCTCGGTGGCAGTAGGATCGGTCACGCCCGTAGTCGGCCGGATCAGCGCCAGTAACAGCGGCACCGTCAGGGCCGTGGCAAGCAGCGCCGGTTCGCCGCCCAGCCAGAACCCACCCAATACCAGAGCAGGCAGAAAGGCGAGCGCCTGCGGCCCGGTCATCGCGGTGGTGATCGCGTACCTGATCGCGGCAAACTTTGGCGTCAAGGAGAGGCGCATGGCATAGGGTCCTGAAATATCGACCCTGTGCTAACCCGGATCAGGTCAATGCCGGCTTAACGCAGCCGTGGAAGACCCTCGTCTTTTTCGTCGCATTTTAGCGGTTCCCGCATGAGACCGGCGAAATCGAACAGATTCGGGTCCAGCAGATGTGAGGGGCGTGCATTCATCAAAGCGCGGAACATGACCTGCCGCCGTCCCGGCGCGTTCGCCTCCCAACCATCCAGTATCTGCTTTACCTGCTGGCGTTGCAGCCCATCCTGACTACCGCAAAGGTCGCAGGGGATGATGGGATATTTCATGGCCCGTGCAAAGCGGTCGCAATCGGCCTCGGCCACATGTGCAAGCGGGCGGTAGACAAAAAGGTCGCCCTCTTCATTCACCAGCTTGGGGGGCATCGTCGCCAGCCGTCCACCATGAAAGAGGTTCATGAAAAAGGTTTCCAGAATGTCATCGCGGTGATGGCCCAGAACCACTGCAGAGCAGCCCTCCTCGCGGGCGATCCGGTACAGATTGCCACGTCGCAGGCGCGAGCAGAGCGCGCAATATGTGCGTCCGGCCGGAACCTTGTCGACTACGATGGAATAGGTGTCTTGGTATTCGATCCGGTGCTCGACACCCATTTTCTGCAGAAACTCTGGCAGGACTGTCGCGGGGAATCCCGGCTGTCCCTGATCAAGATTGCAGGCGAGAATATCCACGGGCAGTAGGCCGCGCCATTTCAACTCATGCAGAACCGCCAGAAGGGTATAGCTGTCCTTGCCACCTGAGAGGCAGACCAGCCAACGCGCGCCGGGCTCCAACATGCCATAGGCCTCTATCGCCTCGCGCGTCTGCCGCACGATGCGTTTGCGCAGCTTTTTAAAGTCGGTGCTGGAAGGCGCCCCGGCAAAAAGCGGATGGATGTCGTCTGTCTCGTCAAGCATGACTGCCGCTTTAATCCGTTCGAAACGGCGCGGCAAGCATCAGAGCGCTCTAGCTGCCGCCACCTTGTGCGATCATTGCGCGGATGATTGCCTTGGCGCTATCGGAATCCCATTCCGCATCGCCCTGAAGGCGCGCCACCTCTTGTCCTTCGTGATCGACGAGGATGGTGACGGGCAGGCCCAGCACACCCATCGCGCGTGACAGTTTCATCGGCGTGTCGATATGCAAAGGCAGGTTGTCGACATTGATCTCGTCAAAAAACTTTTCCATCCCCGGACGCGCATTACGGCCCACTGCGATGGTCACGACTTCGAATTCGTCCCCGCCAAACTCGCTTTGCAGCTCGGCCAACATCGGCATTTCCTTGCGGCAGGGCGCGCACCATGTGGCCCAGAAATTGACCAGCGTGACCTTGCCTTCGTAATCGGTCAGCGCGGCGGTGTCGCCGTCTTCGGTTATGAAGCTCTCGCCCGAGACGGGCGTAGGTTCTGAATGCACCACCAATTTTTTCATGTCGCCCTCGCGCATGGCGGCAATGTCTGGGGTTTCGGCCAAGGCGGTGTTTGCACCAAACGCCAGCGCCGTATAAAGGACAGACCAGACCAACAATTTCATAGCGCCTCCCAAGAGTTCGGACATGACAGACAAATCCTCCAACCAGATGTGGGGTGGCCGCTTTGCCGCAGGCCCCGATGCGATCATGGAAGCAATTAACGCCTCCATCGGTTTCGACAAGCGGCTTGCCGCACAGGACATCGCGGGGTCGCGCGCCCATGCCGCAATGCTCAAAGCGACCGGTATCGTCTCTGATAAAGATGCCGACGCGATGAGGGAAGGCCTGCTCACGGTCTTGTCAGAGATAGAGCGCGGTACTTTTGCCTTTTCCACCGAGCTGGAAGACATTCACATGAATGTCGAAGCGCGGCTGAAAGAGATCATCGGCGCTCCGGCCGGGCGGCTACATACGGGACGCAGCCGCAATGATCAGGTCGCGACGGATTTCAAGCTTTGGGTGCGCGATCAGCTTGATGCGGTGGATGCGGCGCTTGTCAGGCTCTGCCAAGCCTGCCTTGTTCAGGCGGAGGCCGGTGCGGACTGGGTCATGCCCGGTTTCACCCATCTGCAAGTGGCCCAGCCGGTCACATGGGGCCATCACATGATGGCCTATGTCGAGATGTTCGGCAGGGATCTGAGCCGGGTGCGTGATGCGCGTGCGCGCATGAATGAATGCCCGCTTGGCGCGGCGGCCCTTGCCGGTACATCCTTTCCCATCGATCGGGACATGACCGCGCGCGAGCTTGGCTTTGACCGTCCGACGGCCAACAGCCTCGATGCGGTGAGCGACAGGGATTTCGCGCTGGAATTCCTAAGCGTGTCCAGCATCTGTGCCATGCATCTCAGCCGTTTTGCCGAAGAACTGGTGATATGGTCCTCGGCGCAGTTCCGGTTTGTAACGCTGTCAGACCGGTTTTCCACTGGGTCGAGCATCATGCCGCAGAAGAAAAACCCGGACGCGGCCGAGCTTATCCGTGCCAAGATCGGGCGCATCTTTGGCGCCAACGTGGCGCTGATGACGGTGATGAAGGGCTTGCCGCTTGCCTATTCCAAGGACATGCAGGAGGACAAGGAACAGGTCTTTGATGCGGCTGATAATCTGATGCTGGCGCTGGCTGCGATGGATGGCATGGTGCGCGACATGAGTGCGAACCGTGACAACCTGCGTGTCGCGGCCGCCTCTGGCTTTTCCACCGCGACCGATCTGGCCGATTGGCTGGTACGCGTGCTTGGCCTGCCGTTCCGTGAGGCGCATCACGTGACCGGCAGTCTCGTTGCGCTGGCCGAGGAAAAAGGCTGTGATCTGCCGGACCTCAGCTTGCAGGATATGCAATCGGTTCATGGCGAAATCACTCAAGCGGTCTATGATGTGTTGGGCGTGGACAATTCGGTGGCGTCGCGCACCAGCTATGGGGGCACCGCGCCCGATCGGGTCCGAGAACAGGTGCAAAGATGGAAAGAGGTGTTGGGATGAGACAGCTTTTGATCGTTGGCGCGGTGACGCTGCTGGCGGGCTGTGGCGCTGATGGTGAGCCGATCCGACCAAGCTATAACGGAACGATCTCTGCTGGCAGCGATGGTGTGTCTGCCGGGATCGGCACGTCGATTATGCGCGGTAATGTCCGTGTCGTGATGGGAACGTCCCTGTGAAGTGGGTGTTTCTGGCCATCGCAATCTGGGGCGCCATCCATCCGATGGGCTACTTCCTGCAGTGGTTCGATGAGAACGGCTATGATCTGATGGGCATGATCGATGCCTGGCATGTCAACGCGGCCACATCGGGACTTGTCTGGGATCTGACCATTGCGGCGGTGGCGCTGACGGTCTGGGTGGTCTTCGAGGCGGTGCAGCGGCGCGATTGGCTGCGGCTATTGGCGATCCCGGCGACATTCGGCATCGGCGTCAGCTGTGGCCTGCCGCTCTATCTGTATCTGCGGATGCGCAAGGGGTAAGCGCAGGATTTGGATATTTCCAGCAAGATGAAGCAGGGGCGCCGTGATACAAGGCGCGTCGAACAAGGGGCGTGGATGCATGGACCATTTTCTATACCGTGACGGCGAGCTTTTTGCCGAGGACGTCGCGATCGCCGAGATCGCGTCAGAGGTTGGCACGCCGTTTTACTGCTATTCCACCGCTACTCTGACCCGGCATTTCCGGCTCTTTGACGAGGCGCTGGGCGATATGCCCCACATGATCTGTTACGCGATGAAAGCCGCCAGCAATCAAGCGATCCTGCGCACGCTGGCAAATCTGGGCGCCGGGATGGATGTGGTTTCTGGCGGGGAATACGCACGGGCAAAGGCGGCGGGCGTGCCGGGTGATAAAATCGTCTTTTCCGGTGTCGGCAAGACCCGCGAGGAGATGCGCGCCGCGCTGACCGGCGGCATACGGCAGTTCAACGTCGAAAGTGAGCCAGAGATGGAGGCGCTTTCGGAGGTGGCGCACGAACTGGGTGCGGTGGCGCCGATCACCGTGCGCGTCAATCCTGACGTTGACGCCAAGACCCATGCCAAGATCGCCACTGGCAAGAGTGAGAACAAATTCGGCATTCCCATAGCGCGCGCCCGTGAGGTCTATGCGCATGCGGCAAGCCTGCCGGGGATAAAGGTGGTGGGCATTGACGTGCATATCGGCAGCCAGCTGACGGAGTTGGAACCGTTTCGGCTTGCCTATCGGAAGGTAGCCGAACTGACCGAAGCCTTGCGTGGGGACGGGCATGAAATCATCCGGCTCGATCTGGGGGGTGGGCTGGGTATTCCCTATACCCGCTCAAACGAGGCCCCGCCGCTACCGGTGGAATATGGCGCGATGATCCGTGAGGAACTGGGGCATCTGGGCTGCGAGATCGAGATCGAGCCGGGCCGCCTTGTGGCGGGGAATGCGGGCGTTCTGATCAGCCAAGTGATTTACCTCAAGTCTGGCGAGGGGCGCGAATTTCTTATTCTCGACGGTGCGATGAATGACCTAATCCGCCCCGCAATGTACGACGCCTATCACGATATAATCCCCGTCACAGAACCGGCGGCCGGTGCGGAGCAGCGCCCCTACGACATCGTCGGTCCGGTCTGCGAGTCGGGGGATACCTTTGCAAAAGGGCGCATGATGCCGCCCTTGGCGGACGGCGATCTGGTGGCGTTTCGCAGCGCTGGCGCCTATGGCGCGGTGATGTCGAGCGAGTACAATACCAGACCACTCGTGCCGGAGGTTCTGGTGCATGGGCATCAATTCGCCGTCATTCGCCCGCGTCCGACCTTTGACGAGATGATAAATCGCGATACCATCCCTGAATGGTTGTGACGCGTCCTGCGTCTGAACCGGACATGGAAAGGCACGCATGGCGCGCGAGCAGTCTCCTCTGACACCGATTCTTCAGCGGCTTCGCAGGCCGCTCTATCTGACATGGGCGGGCCTTATTGCGGAGCGTCTGGTGCGCGCCTTTTGGCCGCTCTGGTCGCTGCTGATTGCAGTGGCGGGCCTGTTGATGCTGGGTCTGCACGACATTGCCCCGCTTGAGGTTGTCTGGATCACCGGCCTTGCCGCGATTGTGGCGGCGTTGGTGTTCGCCTATCTCGGGTTCCGGCGTTTTCGCTGGCCGCATCGGGCGGAAGCGATCCAGAGAATCGATGACGTGATGCCGGGCCACCCGCTTGCTGCGCTGGCAGACAGTCAGGCGATTGGTGGGGGGGATTCCGGGTCCGAAGGATTGTGGCAGGCCCATATCGCCCGTATGTCCGAGCGCGCCAAATCCGCACAGGCGGTACAGCCTGACCTGCGCCTGTCGCGTCGTGATCCTTTTGGCTTGCGCTATGTCGCTTTGCTGGGTCTGGTTGTGGCGCTGCTGTTTGGATCGGTTTGGCGCGCGGGTAGCGTGGCGCAAACCATGCCGGGTGGCGGCAACGCGGCCCTTGCAGGGGGACCGGCGTGGGAAGGCTGGATCGAGCCGCCTGCGTATACCGGGCTGCCCAGCCTTTATCTCAATGACCAGTCCGACAGCTTTCGTGCGCCCGAGGGCAGCCGCGTTACGATCCGGCTTTATGGCGAGGTCGGTCAGCTTAGCGTTGCCGAGACTGTCTCTGGCCGCACCGAGGACGTGGGCGCCGCCACTGATACCGAGCAGAGTTTTGAGATCGCCGGGTCCGGCAGCCTGAGCATCGCCGGCCCGGGAGGAGAAAGCTGGAACGTGGAGGCCATTGCCGACGCGGCACCTGCCGTAACCGTAAACAAGGACGCGCTCGACGTGACCTTCGATGGTCAGATGAGCCAGCCTTTTGATGCGCGCGACGATTATGCAGTGGAAGGTGGGACCGCCACATTCATGCTGGATATGACCCGGATTGACAGGCGGCACGGGCTCGCAGCGGCGCCAGACCCGCGCGAGCCGATCACGCTTGACCTGCCTATGCCCATTACCGGCGGGCGTGATGCGTTTACCGAGAGCTTGATCGAGAACCTTTCAGAGCATCCTTGGGCGCATTTGCCTGTGACGCTGTCCCTGCGCGTTACTGATGCGCGCGGCCAGACGGGTGAAAGCGAGCCGGTCGAGATGCAGCTACCAGCGCGAAAATTCTTTGATCCGCTGGCGGCTGCCGTTATCGAACAGCGCCGCGATCTGCTCTGGTCGAGGGATAATATAGGTCGGATAAGCCAGTTGCTGCGGGCTATTTCCTATCAGCCCGAGCCGGGGTTGTTCCGCTCTGAGACAGCGTATCTGCGGATGCGGGTCATTCTGCGCAGGCTCGAAACGCTGGCCGATAATGGTGATGGTGTCAGTGATTCAGCTCAGGATGAGATCGCGCAGGCGCTATGGGATCTGGCGATCATTCTTGAGGATGGCGACATTGGTGATGCGCTGGAACGCATGCGCGCCGCACAGGAACGGCTGAGCGAAGCGATGAAAAACGGCGCCAGCGAAGAGGAAATCGCCGAACTGATGCAAGAGCTGCGCGATGCCACGCAAGACTATCTGCGCCAGAAATCCCAGCAGGCGCAGCGCGATGGCGAGCAGAATGGCGATAGCCAGATGTCGGAAAATGCGCAGACCATGAACCAGCAGGACCTGCAGGAGATGATGGATCGCATACAGGAACTGATGGAGCAGGGCCGCTTTGCCGAGGCACAGCAGGCGCTGGAAGAGTTCCAGCAGATGATGGAAAACATGCAGGTTGCCGAGGGTCAGCAGGGTCAAGGTGGGCAGTCTGAGGGCGAGCAGGCAATGGAAGGTCTGGCCGAAACGCTGCGAGATCAACAGGGTCTCTCGGATGAGGCGTTCCGCGATCTGCAAGAGCAGTACAACCCTGGTGGGCAGAACGGCCAGAACCAAGGAAATCAGGGTCAGCAACAAGGCCAACAATCCGGCCAAGGTCAGCAACCCGGTCAAGGTCAGCAGCAGGGCCAGCAACCCGGCCAAGGACAGGGCCAAGGACAAGGACAGGGCAACCAGAGCGCCGAGGGCCAGCAAGGCGGCCAGGGGCAGGGCGAAGGCCAGCAGGGTCAGCCCGGTGACATGGCCGGCGACCTGGCCGGCAGGCAAGAGGCGCTCCGCCGCGAGCTGGAGCGTCAACGCGACGGCCTGCCCGGTGTCGGCGGTGAGGCGGGTGACGCCGCACGCGGCGCGCTTGACCGTGCAGACCGCGCGATGGAAGGCGCCGAAGAGGCGCTGCGCGGGAACGATCTTGCCGAGGCTATAGACAAGCAATCCGAAGCGATGGAAGCTCTGCGTGAAGGTCTTCGTAATCTGGGTGAGGCGCTTGCGGAAAACGGCCAGCAACCCGGTCAAGGCGAGGGTCAAGGACAAGGTCAGGCCCAAAGCCAGAACCGGGGCCAGTTCGGCGAGCAGGACCCGCTTGGGCGCTCGCCTAACGGTGTTGCCGGAGATCGCGGCCAGTTCGGCCAGCGAGAAGACATCTACCGCCGGGCTGGCGAACTTCTTGATGAGATCCGCCGCCGCTCTGGTGAAACGGAGAGGCCTGAACTTGAGTTGGACTATCTGCGGCGGCTGCTGGACCGGTTCTGAACTGTCAGGCTATGGCGGCGTGCTTTAGTGAGCGACCATTTTGGCAAGGTCGACTGCGTCAGAGCTGTCTACTGACCTTCGCCGATGGAGCCTGCAAGGTTCTGGACCATCTGTTCAAGTCCCAGTCGAGCTGAGTTGATAAGGTCCACATAGCCGGTGAGCGGTCCGGTTAGCGCGGGCACGGTCTCGACCAGCTTGGGTGCGAACACGTAGACGATCAGCGCAATGACCGCCAGAACTATGGCAACGCGAAAACCAGAGCGAAACGCGGTCTTTTCATCCGGCTTTTTGGGCTCTTTGGGTTCCTCGACCCGTCGCTGTTCCTCGCGCACGCGGTCTGGGCCCAACGAGGAATTTATCTCTTCGATGTCAGGTAAAAGATTGCGTCGCGACCCGGGATCTATGTCATCCAGTTCGGTTTCCAGCTCTGGTTCGTCCGCGCTTTCAGGTAGGCCGCGCAGGCGTGCCATGCGTGCGCGCGCTTCTTGCGTGCGGCGCACTGCTTCGCTGTCATGCTCGTCAAGGCCCAGATCCTGTTGGGTTTCCAGCCCTCCGGTCATGTCAGATTGTCGGGCCATTTCCTCTCGTGCGGCTTCTTCGCGCAACACATCCCGGACCTCAGGATCGAGTTCTCGGCGCGTGGGCTCTGCTGATGCCGTGGGGACCTCGTCTTCGTCCTCGTGGTAGAATTCCTCATCCTCATAACGGCTTGCATGAGTGGCTGACGGGATGTCGTCGGCCACGTCTGGCTTTGCCGTTATGTCAGGCTCTTGCTCCGGTTCGGGAGCAGCGCCTGTGGCCTCGGGTTCCGAATGATCCGGTTCGGGGGGGAAGTCTGGATGATACTGATACCATGTATCCCCGCAATCGGAACATTGCACGTCACGACCAGAGGTCGGGATCACCTCATCGGGAACTTCGTATTGTGCACCGCAATTTGGGCATATCAGCCGCATATCGCCACCCGTCGCCTGCCGCCGTTGTTCGGCCTGCCGTTGTTTCTTCGTTTGCGAAAGCATAAGCGCAAAACCGCGAACAAAAAAGGGGCAATGGATCCCCCATGCTCTGTCATTGCACTAATGTGTCCTCTGGGGCATGTAAGACCAAAGCCGTATCGGGGGTCGATCAGTGATAGAGCTTGAAAACGTCGCCTACTCCTATGGTGGGGGAGAATTGCTGAGCGACATATCGCTTCAGCTTCAGGCGGGATCTTTTCATTTTCTCACCGGCCCGTCCGGATCTGGTAAGACGACCTTGCTCAAGCTTTGCTATGGCGCGCTTGTGCCGACAGCCGGGCATTTACGCTTGTTCGGCGCGGACCGCCGCGAAATGGACCGCGACGACATCGCCATGGCGCGCCGTCGCATCGGGGTGGTACATCAGGATTGCCAATTTCTCGACCATCTCACGGTCAATGACAACATTGCCCTGCCTTTGATGGTATCTGGTCGGGACCTTTTGTCAGAATTGGCAAATCTGGGTGAGCTGATTGGCTGGGTCGGTCTGAAAGACCGCGCTGGCGCCCTGCCACCGGAACTGTCGGGCGGTGAACGCCAGCGAGCCGCATTGGCGCGCGCGATCATCATGTCGCCGGATGCGATCCTTGCAGACGAGCCGACCGGTAATGTTGATTGGGACATGTCCCAACGCCTGCTGCGGCTGCTGATCGAGCTGAACCGTATGGGCAAGACAATCGTTGTTGCGACCCATGATATGGGCCTGATCCGCGCGGCGAAACCTCATGTGCAGGCGCGTGTGTTGCGGATTTCAAACCGCCGCCTGCAATTCGCGGGGGCCGACCTGTGATCTCAACGCCAACCCGCATCATGGAATTCATCATGGGGGACGCGCAGGCCGACCGCTGCGTGCCGCCCACAGGCTTTACAGCGTCGCTCACGCTGTTCAGTGCGGCGGCGATGGCGTTTCTTGCGGTCTTTGCACTCGCGCTGTCGATGGCGACTGGGCGGCTGGCGGATCGCTGGGGTTCGGAACTGGCGCGCAGTTCCACCATTCGCATTTCTGCACCTGAGGGACAGGTTGCCGCCCAGACGGACGCCGCCCTGCGCGTTTTGGAAACGACTGCAGGTGTTGCCTCGTTCCGTGCGCTGAGCCTTGACGAACAGCGCGCCCTGCTGGAGCCGTGGTTTGGCCCCGAGCTGCCGCTGGAGACCCTGCCGATTCCGCAACTCATTGAGGTGGTCGAGGCTGAAGACGGCTTTGATCCCGATGGTTTGCGACTGAGGCTTGCCGCCGAGGTGCCTGGGGCTGTGCTGGATGATCACACCCGCTGGCGTCGTCCACTGGTGGATGCGGCGTCGCGGTTGCGGGCTTTGGGGGTCTTGTCGATCCTCACCATCGGTGCGGCGACGGCGGCGATGATCACGCTGGCCGCAAATGCGGCACTGGCGGCCAATGCGCAGGTGATCAGCGTGATGCGCCTTGTCGGGGCGCGCGACCGCTATATCGCGCAGGCCTTTGTGCGGCGCTTTACCCTGCGCGCGCTGATCGGGGCGGCCATCGGCGTGGTGATGGGGGCCTTCGCCATCTTTCTGCTGCCCGCCGCGCAAGAAGAGGGCGGGTTTCTGACCGGCCTTGGCTTTCGCGGGTGGCAATGGCTCTGGCTTTTTGTGATCCCGCCGCTTGCTGGCGCTGTGGCCTTTGCCGCGACACAGGCGGCGGCGGTCAAGACGTTGAAGGACATGCCATGACACATGCGGTTCAATGGCTGCGCTCGGCTGTTTTCGTTGGCCAGATTTATCTGATGATGGTGCTGATGAGCATCGCGTTTTTTCCGTGGGCCGTCGTCAGTCGCCGGGGCGCGCTGGCCGCCTGCAAGACATGGTGCGCGTGGGTGCGCTGGACCGCGCGCTGGATGGTTGGGATCAGAACAGAGGTCCGCGGTACGCCGCCGACAGATGAGGTGCTGATCGTGGCCAAGCATCAGTCCTTTCTCGATATCATCCTGATCTTTTCCAGTGTCCCCGCGGGCAAGTTCATTATGAAACGTGAATTGGTCTACACGCCCTTTATCGGGCAATACGGGCTGCGGATCGGCTGTGTGCCGGTAGATCGTGGCAAGCGTAGCGCGGCGATCAAGAAGATGAGCGAGGATGTGTTGCGTGGTGCGCAAGAGCCTGGGCAGCTTATCATTTATCCGCAGGGCACGCGTATCGCCCCCGGCGTCAAGGCGCCGTACAAGGTGGGGTCTGGCGTGCTTTATTCCGAATTGGGACAAGATTGCGTGCCTGTCGCCACCAATGTGGGCGTGTTCTGGCCGCGCAAGGGGATCATGCGCAAGCCGGGTCTTGCGGTTGTCGAATTTCTGCCGCGTATCGCGGCTGGGCTGCCCCGTGATGCGTTCATGGCGCGACTGGAAGAAGAGATCGAAGAGGGCTCGAACCGATTGATGAGAGAGGCGGGTTTCGATGCGTAAGATATCTGCAAAAGAGGATCTTGAGGCGCTCTATAAAGATCCCGCGCCGCTATCGCTCAAGAAAGTCGCACACAGCCTGACACCGCTTTACCGCCAGTGGATCGAGGGTGCGCGGTTTTGCATTCTGTCCACCGTAGGACCCGAGGGCGTACATGGCTCTCCGCGTGGCGATGATGGCCCGGTGGTCCGGATACGCGACGATCGAACGCTGCTCATGCCCGACTGGCGTGGCAACAACCGGCTCGATTGCTTGCGTGACATCGTGGCGGATGGGCGTGCGGCCTTTTTGTTTCTTGTGCCGGGAACCGATACGACCGTGCGCGTGAATGGGCGTGCATGGCTCACGGCTGACGCGGATCTGCGCGCCAGCTTTGAAAAGGGCGGCCGCCAGCCAACCACCGTGATCGTTTTCGAGATTTCAGAGATCTATACGCAATGCGCCAAGGCGCTGATGCGGTCTGGCCTATGGGCGCGTAACGATGGGGCCAGTGTGCCGACCGTCGGCCAGATCCTGTCAGAGATGACAGACGGCGCCGAGGGCGGCGCCGCCTATGATGCGAACTATGCGGATTACGCCAAGCCGCGAATGTGGTGACAACCCGGCGCGGGATGCGCCGGGCCATTGTTAGCTGTGGATCGGTCCATCACCACAGGCCAGCGCCGCCTCGCGTACGGCCTCTGAATAGGTTGGATGGGCGTGGCAAGTCATCGCCAGATCCTCTGCCGCGGCGCCAAACTCCATCCCGACACAGATCTCGTGGATCAGGTCGCCCGCCATCGGCCCGATGATATGCGCGCCAAGGATACGGTCGGTTTCTTTGTCAGCGAGGATTTTGACGAATCCTTCCCCTGCGAAATTCGCCTTGGCGCGGCCATTGCCCATGAAAGAGAACTTGCCGACCTTATAGGCGCGCCCCTCTTCCTTGAGCGTCTCCTCGGTTGCGCCCACGGCAGCGACCTCGGGGTGTGTATAGATCACCCCGGGAATGACGCCGTAATTGACGTGGCCATGCTTGCCCGCGATCACCTCGGCGGCGGCCATGCCCTCATCCTCGGCCTTGTGTGCCAGCATGGGGCCGGTGATGCAGTCACCGATGGCATAGATGCCGTCGACATTGGTGCGCCACTGCGCGTCGGTCTTGATCTGGCCCCGGTCCGTCATCTCGACGCCAAGCGCGCCTAGCCCCAGACCGTCTGTAAACGGCTTGCGCCCGGTGGCGACCAGAACGGTATCGGCGTCGATGGTCTCTTCGCTGTCATCCTTGCGCAGCTTGTAGGTGACCTTTGCCTTTGTCTTGAGCGTCTCAACGCTCTGCACGGCGGCCCCCATGATAAAGTTAAGACCCTGCTTTTTGAGGATGCGCTGAAACGCCTTCTGCACTTCGGCATCCATGCCCGGCGTGATGTGGTCGAGGAATTCCACTACCGTCACCTCGGACCCGAGCCGCGCGTAGACAGAGCCAAGTTCCAGCCCGATCACGCCTGCGCCGATCACCACCATTTTCTTGGGGATCTTGGGCAGATCCAGAGCGCCGGTTGAGGTGACGACGGTTTTCTCGTCGATCTCAAGCCCGGGCAGGGACGATGCCTCAGAGCCGGAGGCGATGATGATATGTTTTGCGTCATGCACCTCATCGCCGACTTTCACCTTGCCCTTTTCGGGGATAGAGCCCCAGCCTTTGAGCCAGTCGATCTTGTTCTTCTTGAAGAGAAATTCGATGCCCTTGGTGTTCTGGCCGATCGTGTCGGCCTTGTATTGCATCATCTGCTTCCAATCGACCGAGGGGCTTTTGCCCTTGAGCCCCATGGCGGCGAAATTATGCTCTGCCTCATGCAGCATGTGGCTGGCATGCAAGAGCGCCTTTGACGGGATGCACCCCACGTTAAGGCAGGTGCCACCCAGCGTATCGCGCCCTTCGACACAGGCGGTCTTGAGGCCCAGTTGCGCGCAGCGGATGGCGGCCACATAGCCACCGGGGCCGGAGCCGATTACGATCACGTCATAGCTTGCCATGGGTCTCTCCCGGGTCGTTTGAGTGTTTTGGTTTTATCTTGTCAGGTCTTGCGTCAGGCTGCATTTCACAAAATATCCGCAAGCCCCGTTTGTCTTTGATCATATCAGAGCGGCCCCCAGCATCGCCACCGTCGCCAGAAATCCGGCCCCCCAGATCACCGAGCGCGCCGGTACCCAACCATAGACATAGGCGGGAATGAACAAGACGCGGGCGGCAAGGTAGATATAGGCGCAGGTGGCGGTGTAGGCATTGGCCGCATCCCCAAGCGTGACGACAAGACAGGCGATGGTGAAAAGGATCAGCCCCTCGAAATGGTTGTCCAACGCGCGTTTGAGCCGCGCGGTTTTGGTGGGCAGTTCCGGGGTCTGGCCGTCCCGCGGGCTGAGCGCGGCCTTGACCCCCATGGCCATGTTGCCGGCCACGGCGTAAAGCGCAAGCTGGACAACCTGCAATAGGGCAGCAAGGGCGAGGGCTGTGAGTTCTGGTGTCATGGTGTGGCATAGTCCCGGGCTTGATCCGGGACCTCCTCATGGTCGTGTGTCGAGAGGCTCCGGATCAGGTCCGGGGCGGGTGATGTTGCTCTGGCATGGGACACGTCCAAGCTGTGTTGGAGCCGTGACGATGGGGTGTTGCGGTGTATCATGCGGCGGTCATCGCCTCCGCAATCTGCTCTGCCTTGTCATCAAATGTGCCGATCCGTGCTGAGGGATGTGGCGCGCGGATATACGGGACACCGTAATGCGCAAGCGCCCGCGCCGCGTCGTAGCCAAGGGCAATCGGGCGGCGGCCAAGCCGTTCATACTGACCCACCGCTTCCCAGCTGGCGCGCGCGTGCGCCGCTGGAATGGTCGAGGACCGGCGCGGCGTCAGCAGGTGAAAGACAGGGGTGATGTAGATCTCGGACCTTGAAAGGTTCAGCAGGCCCAGAACCTTGTCGATCACACGATTGAACGGGTTGTCGCTCAGATAGCCTTGGCGCGTCAGCTCCTCGCGATGCATCCGAACAGAGGGGGCGTCAAGCCAGTCCTTTGACACAAGCATAGGGCCAGAGATGTTGCCGGAGGTCATCTGGATCGGTGAGACGTAGTCGCCGTCAAATCCCTCATCGGCCAAGGTTGGATACCCCGGCAGCCGAAAGGCCCGGCGCGCGGTGATGGCTTGGACATAGCGAGAGGCGAGGGTCATGCGGAACATCCCGATAGGGGCGTGCGTAGGGTGGGCTATCAGCCCACCCTGTGAGATCTCACAGATCCATCAGTAACCGGCGCGGATCTTCCAGTGCGTCCTTGACCCGGACAAGGAAGGTCACCGCGCCCTTGCCGTCGACGATGCGGTGATCATAGCTAAGTGCCAGATACATCATCGGACGTGCCACGATCTCGCCGTTCACCACCATGGGCCGCTGCTGGATCTTGTGCATGCCAAGGATGCCCGACTGCGGCGGGTTGAGGATGGGGGAGGACATGAGAGAGCCATAGACACCACCGTTCGAGATGGTGAACGTGCCGCCCTGCATTTCGGCCATCGACAGCTTGCCATCGCGGGCGCGCACACCCTTTTCTGCAATGGCCTTTTCGATATCGGCAAAGGACATCGCGTCGGCGTCGCGGATCACCGGCACAACGAGGCCCGTGGGCGTGCCCGTGGCGATGCCCATATGCACAAAGTTCTTGTAGACGATGTCTGTGCCGTCGATCTCGGCGTTGACCTCTGGCACCTCGCGCAGCGCGTGACAGCAGGCCTTGGTAAAGAAGGACATGAAGCCAAGCTTGACGCCATGTTTCTTCTGGAACTCGTCCTTGTAGGCGTTGCGCAGCTCCATCACCTCAGTCATGTCCACCTCGTTATAGGTGGTCAGCATGGCGGCAGTGTTCTGGCTGTCCTTGAGGCGTCTGGCGATGGTCTGGCGCAGGCGTGTCATCTTCACGCGTTCCTCGCGAGAGGCGTCGTCTGCGGAAACCGGCGCGCGGGGGGCTTGTGCCGGGGCTGCGGCTGGTGCCGAAGATGCGGCGGACGCGGCTTTGGCGACATCCTCTTTCATCACACGGCCATCTCGGCCCGACCCTTGCACCTGATCGCGATTAAGACCGCGTTCTGCCATTGCTTTCTTGGCTGAGGGTGCATCCTCCACGTCCCGGCCCGCCGGGGGGGTGGTGTATTGCTGGCCGTTGGGGGCCTGTGCAGGCTCGGTCACGTCGGCCTGCTTGGCCGCAGCCCCCGATCCCGAGGACATAAGCGCAAGCTTGCCGCCCGCCTCGACAGTGGCGCCTTCGCCAGCGAGGATCTCGGTCAGCGTGCCGGAGGCGGGCGCAGGCACCTCGACCGACACCTTGTCGGTTTCCAGCTCGCAGAGCATTTCGTCAGCCTCAACGCTGTCGCCGACCTGTTTGAACCATGTTGAGACCGTCGCCTCGGACACCGATTCCCCCAAGGTCGGCACCATGACGTCGATCGTGTCGCCACCCGACGCGTCGTCGGTGCTCTCGGATTTGGCGGGAGGCGCCTCTTTCTCCGGCTTGCTGTCGGTCGCCGCTCCTGCGCCTTCTTCGATCGTGGCGAGCAGGGCATCGACACCCACGGTCTCGCCTTCTTTGGCGACGATATCGCCCAGCTTGCCAGCGGCAGGTGAGGGCACCTCGACCGTGACCTTGTCTGTTTCCAGCTCGCAGAGCATCTCGTCGGCCTCGATCGCATCGCCGGGTTTCTTGAACCAGGTCGCGACGGTGGCCTCAGTGACCGACTCGCCCAGTGTGGGCACACGCACTTCTGTGGTCATGGTTTACTTTCCTTTGATCGTCAGCGCGTCGTCGATAAGCGCTTCTTGCTGTTTCTTGTGCTGGCTGGCCAGACCCGTAGCGGGCGAGGCCGAGGCCGCGCGACCGGCATAGGCAGGGCGGGTATGCTTGGCCTTGATACGTTGCAGCACCCATTCGATATTCGGCTCGATGAAGGACCAGGCGCCCTGGTTCTTTGGCTCTTCCTGACACCAGACCATTTCCGCCGACTTGAAGCGTTCCAGCTCCTTGACCATCGAGATGGCCGGGAACGGATAGAACTGTTCGAGCCGCAAAAGATACACATCGTCCAGCCCGCGCTTGTCACGCTCTTCCAGCAGGTCGAAATAGACCTTGCCGGAACACATCACCACGCGCTTGATCTTGTCATCGGGCTGAAGCGTGAGGTCCGAATTGCCGTACTGCGCATCGTCCCACAGGACCCGGTGAAAGCTGGACCCGGTTGTGAAATCCTCTGTCTTGGACACGCAGAGGCGGTGACGCAGCAGTGATTTCGGGGTCATCAGGATCAGCGGCTTGCGGAAGGTGCGGTGCAGCTGACGGCGTAGGATGTGGCAATAGTTCGCGGGCGTCGAGCAGTTGGCGACGATCCAGTTGTCCTGCCCGCACATGGTCAGGAACCGCTCAAGCCGGGCAGAGCTGTGTTCCGGCCCTTGCCCCTCATAGCCATGTGGCAACAGGCAGACGAGGCCCGACATGCGCAGCCACTTGCTTTCGCCCGAAGACACGAACTGATCGAACATGATCTGCGCGCCATTGGCGAAATCGCCGAACTGTGCCTCCCACAGGGTCAGCGCGTTGGGCTCTGCAAGCGTATAGCCGTACTCGAACCCCAACACCGCGTATTCCGACAGCATCGAGTCGATGACCTCGTAGCGAGCCTGCCCCTTGCGGATGTGGTTGAGGGGGTAATACCGCTCTTCGTCGTCCTGATTGATGAGACCCGAATGGCGCTGCGAAAAGGTGCCGCGCGTGCTGTCCTGCCCCGAAAGCCGCACAGGATACCCCTCTGTGAGCAGCGAGCCGAACGCGATCGCCTCGGCGGTGGCCCAGTCAAAGCCCTCGCCGGTATCGAACATTTTCGCTTTCGTTTCCAGCAGGCGTTGCACGGTCTTGTGCAGCGGGAACCCATCGGGCGCGGTGGTCAGCGCCTTGCCGATCTGCTCCATCGTCTCGGGCTTGATCGCCGTTTCACCGCGCTGATAATCCTCATGTTCGCGCTCAAGATGCGACCACTTTCCGTCCAGCCAATCGGCCTTGTTCGGGCGGTATTCCTTGCCCGCCTCGAATTCGTCGGCCAGATGCGACTGGAACGCCGCCTTCATGTCGTCGACCTCGCCCTCGGGGATCAGGCCGTCCTTGACCAGCCGTTCGGTGTAAAGCGCGAGCGTCGTTTTCTGCGACTTGATCTTTTTGTACATGACGGGGTTGGTGAACATGGGTTCATCCCCCTCGTTATGGCCAAAGCGGCGGTAGCAGATGATGTCGATCACCACGTCCTTGTGGAACTTCTGGCGGAATTCCGTCGCGACCTTCGCGGCATGGACCACGGCCTCTGGATCGTCGCCGTTCACATGGAAAATCGGCGCCTCGACCATCAGCGCGATATCGGTGGGGTAGGGCGACGAGCGCGAGAAATGCGGCGCGGTGGTGAAACCGATCTGGTTGTTGACCACCAGATGCATCGTGCCGCCGGTCTTGTGCCCCTTGAGGCCCGACAGGCCAAAGCATTCCGCGACCACACCCTGACCGGCAAAGGCCGCATCGCCATGCAGCAGGATCGGCAGAACGCTGGTACGTTCGCTATCGCCCAGCTGGTCCTGCTTGGCGCGGCTCTTGCCCAGAACGACCGGGTTCACAGCCTCGAGGTGGCTGGGATTTGCCGTCAGGCTCAGGTGCACCTTGTTGCCGTCGAACTCACGGTCATGGCTGGCGCCGAGGTGGTATTTCACGTCGCCCGATCCATCCACGTCCTCGGGCTTAAAGCTGCCGCCCTGAAACTCGTTGAAGATCGCGCGATAGGGTTTGCCCATCACGTTGGCCAACACCGACAGGCGGCCACGGTGGGGCATGCCGATGACGATTTCCCGGATCCCGAGATTGCCGCCGCGCTTGATGATCTGTTCCATCGCCGGGATCAGGCTCTCACCGCCATCCAGACCAAATCGCTTTGTCCCCATGTATTTCACATGCAGATATTTCTCAAAGCCCTCTGCCTCGACCAGCTTGTTCAGAATGGCGCGACGCCCCTCTCGGGTAAAGCGGATCTCGTTGTCATAGCCCTCGATCCGTTCCTTCAGCCAAGCTGACTGCTCGGGGTCGGAGATGTGCATGTATTGCAACGCAAAGGTGCCGCAATAGGTGCGGCGCACGATCGACAGGATCTCACGGATCGACGCAACCTGAAGCCCGAGCACATTGTCGATAAAGATCGGCCGATCCATGTCGGCCTCGGTAAAGCCATAGGATTTCGGGTCGAGCTCGGGACGGTCCTGATTTTCGCGCAGGCCGAGCGGATCGAGATCAGCGGCCAGATGGCCCCGGATCCGGTAGGCGCGGATCAGCATAAGCGCGCGCACGGAATCGAGCACGGCCCGCTTGACCGCGTCATCGCTCAACTCGACGTCTTTCTGCTCTGCCTTGGCGGTGATCTTCTCGGAGACGGCCTTGGCCTCTGCCGGGTAATCGCCGGTGAGCGCATTGGTCAGGTCGTCATGCGGTTGCGGCGGCCAGTCGGTGCGCGCCCAGCTTGGCCCGGCGGCCTCTTTCTTCACATCCGTGTCGCCATCGCCCAACTCTCGAAAAAACGCCTGCCACGCCTCGTCGACCGCGTTGGGGTCATTGGCGTAGCGCGCATAAAGCTGTTCGAGATATTCCGCGTTATGCCCCTGCATGAAGCTGGAGGCGTGGAACTGATCGTTGGGGGATTGGTCGGTCATTGGCGTGATATCCCTGTTTGGGAAAATGAAAGCGGGTCTTGGTCAACCCTTTGAAACGCGGGCCGGGGTTTGACCAGGCCCGCGCTGTTTTCCTTGTGTTTATCCGATTGCCTTTAGGACGGCTTCGCCTAGCCCTGCGGGGGATTCGGCGACGGTGATGCCGGCGGATTTCATGGCGTCGATCTTGTCATCGGCGCCGCCCTTGCCGCCTGCGACGATGGCGCCGGCGTG
>CBFHML010000002.1:0-70980 GCA_965656855.1 Roseovarius sp. | reverse complement strand
GTCGGACAATCCCGAAAATTTCATCGGCATCCATTTCTTTTCGCCCGTAGAAAAGATGATGCTGGTCGAGATCATCAAGGGTCAGCAGACCGGGCCGCGAGCCGTGGCCAAGGCGCTGGATTATGTCCGCCAGATCAGGAAAACGCCGATTGCCGTCAACGACGCACGGTTCTTTTACTGCAACCGCTGCATCATTCCCTATATCAACGAGGGGATCCGCATGGTGGCAGAGGGCGTGTCGCCCGCGCTGATCGACAATGCGGCGCGTCAGTTGGGCTTTCCGGTGGGGCCACTGCAACTGGTGGACGAGACGTCGATTGATCTTGGCGCCAAGATCGCCCGCGCGACAAAGGCGGCGATGGGCGAGGACTATCCCGATGCCGCCGTCGACGAGGTGATCTTTTGGATGGAAGGCGAAGGCCGTCTGGGCCGCAAGGCGAATGCAGGCTTTTTCGACTACGACGACAAAGGCAAGCGGCAGGGCTATTGGCCCGGTCTGGCGCAGAAATATCCCGTTGCCGCAGCACAGCCCGATTTCTTTGAGGTGCAGCACCGCCTGATGTTCGCCCAAGTTCTTGAGGCGGTCCGCGCTCTGGAAGAGGGGGTGCTCGAGGATATCCGCGAAGGCGATGTCGGCGCGATCCTCGCTTGGGGCTTTGCGCCATGGTCCGGGGGGCCGTTCTCATGGCTGGACATCATCGGCACGCCCTATGCCGCTGAGCGCTGTGATGCCTTGGCCGAGGCGCATGGTGCGCGGTTCACGCCACCTGAGCTGTTGCGGGAAATGGCCAAGAAAAATCAAGGGTTCTACGCGCGCTTTGCGACGGAAAAAACCGAGGCCGCATAACCGCCCGAAGGCGCCGAAACACGAAGGCCCGCGCGATGGTGCACCACCGCGCGGGCCTCTTTGCGACCTGATCCGTTTGCAAAAATCAGGCCGTCGCGGCCGCTGCCCACACATCCTGAAGGGTAGATGTGCGGGTAGCGAATGTCTCTTCTTCCAGATGCACGGCAAGAAACCGTGCCTCGTCCATCGAAAGAATTGCGTAATGCGAATGAGTGTCTTCCGGCGTGGCAGCCGCCTGAAGAATGTCGTGGCACGCCGGGCACAGGAACAAGGCGCCGTTGTTGGCGAAAACGATCTGGTCTTCGGCAAAATGCAACAAGATCACCTCGACATCGCCTTGCGGCGGGACCCGCTCGACCCCGTTCGTGCCCTCAACAGCCTCAGCCGGGATCAAAGAGAACGGATCGCCAAAAAGGTTTTCGGCCACATCGCTCTCGATCATCACGCTCTGGCCCGGCAGCACATGCATGAGGTCACGATTGCCAAGCGCACCTGCCGGTATCTCCAATGGCCAGAACTGACGCGGGCAGACTTCATCCTCGCTCCAGAGCTTGATGCGGCTGATCTTCTGGATGGTTTGCAGACCGGCGTCAAAGGTCAGGACCTTGTCGCCTTCGGCAATCGCCTCGATCGGGCGCCAACCCATGGCCGTTGCCACGCGCATCCCCGACAAAAGCCCAGCCTCTAGGCTGCCGGTATCTTGGCGCGAGCCGCCGAACCCTGCGGCTCCGTAATTCTTTTGCTCTGAACGTGCAGACATCCATCCGAACATGTTTCTCATCCCTTGGTGCGCCGGTAGCAGCCGGCTTGAGCAGACAAGACCCATGTGGGGTGATTCTCTGGCCCCTCGTTGGTCAGGAAAGGGGCCGAAATGGGGCATTGTAGCCTTATTGGGACCAGTGGCGCGCTTTGGGAAAATCTTTCGCTAAATTCGCAACGATTTTCACTCAAAAGCTGTAGGCAAAGCGCGCGATATCCTCAGAACAGCACTCAGCAAGGGTTTGCGCATCGGCATCGGAATAGTAGCTGCGGTAATCGCGATCACGCTCAGACGCATTTTCATGAGGCAGGTCGAGTCGGAAGCCAAGATGCTGCCATAGCGGTGCCGCATCTTCCTCCAGATGTTCGAGCCTCAGATAGAGCCGCGCATGCTCTGCTCCATCGGCCGCTATCATGTGACGGCGATACGGATTGGCGCGAAATGCGGCCTGCGTCGCAGGCGCCGTCACAAACCCGCTAAAGCTGGACTGACGTGCCAGCATGACAGCCGGGTGGTCAAATCTTTGCTCGCGCAGCCAGTGATAATAGCTCACCGCCCGATCCCAAGGATTTCGAACAAGTGTAAAGCAGAACATCCCGGACATCTGCCCGGACGGCACCAGCCCATCGATATCGGCAAGGGTTGCATGCTTCCACAGACGGCCCGCTGTCTTGACCCCCTTGAGCCGTTTGCGTCGTTTCAGCGCTTTGGGTGTGTCGCCGATCAGGATGTCGTCTTTCTTGGCGCGTCCCTCAAGGGCGACAGCCATAGAGGTGCCGCCGGTTTTGGGGATATGCACAAAAATATACGCGCGACCGGATGAGATGATCATGCCCCGATGCTATGCCATCGCCCGATCAGTGGAAAGCGGGACCGACCGCTAAAAGCGCTTTGCTTTCAGTCCTGAAATGCGCAATATCCGCGGCGTTTCGATAGCGTCAGCGCCAAGGGGAGAACGATCATGGGTTGGATGAAGGACGAGACCGGTCTTGAAAAGAACGCGGCCAATTTCGTGCCGCTCACACCATTGTCGCATCTGCGGCGCGCGCGCCATGTCTTTCCCGATGTGGAAGCGTTGGTTTATGGCACGGTGCGGCGCAGCTATGCCGAGTATTACGAGCGCTGCACGCGGCTTGCCTCTGCGCTGGTTAAAACCGGTGTCGCACCGGGTGACGTGGTCGCAACGATCCTACCCAACCTGCCTGCCCATGCCGAGGCGCATTTCGGTGTGCCCGCCTGTGGCGCGGTGCTCAACACGATCAACACCCGCCTAGAGGCCGACACCATCGCCTATATCCTCGACCACGGCGAGGCCAAGGTGCTGTTGGTAGACCCACAGTTCCTGCCCGTCGCCGCCACCGCGATCGAGCTGATGGAGGGGCCGGCCCCATTGGTCATCGAAGTCGCCGACGATCAGGCTGGCGCCCATGCCCATGGGCATTACACGGAATACGAGGATTTCCTCGCCACCGGCGATACGGATTTCGACTGGATCATGCCCACTGATGAGTGGGAAAGCATCGCGCTCAACTATACGTCGGGCACCACGGGCCGGCCCAAGGGCGTGGTCTGTCACCATCGCGGCTCTTACCTGTTGACGACGGGCACATGCGTGACATGGCCCCTGCCCCGCCACGCGCGCTACCTGACCATCGTGCCGCTCTTTCACTGCAACAACTGGAACCACACATGGGCGATGCCGCTGGTGGGTGGCACGGTTGTGTGCTGCCGCGATATCACCGCATCCAACATCTACAATGCCATCGCGGATGAGGGGGTGACCCATTTCGGCGCCGCGCCCATCGTTCTGAATATGCTGGTCAACGCCAAGGACGAAGAGCGCCGCGACTTTGACCATAAGGTGAATGTCGTGACCGCTGGCGCACCACCGCCCGCCGCAACGCTGCGTGCGATCGAGCCTCTCGGTTTTGACGTGACACAGGTCTATGGGCTGACAGAAACCTATGGTCACGTTACCGAATGCCTCTGGCAGGAGCGTTGGAACGACAAGCAGGACGACGAGCGCTACGCCATCAAGGCGCGCACCGGTGTTTTGATGGGCTTCATGGAGGACATCACCGCGATGGACCCCGAAACCATGACCCAAGTGCCGATGGATGCCGAAACCCAAGGCGAAATCATGATCCGCGGCAACGCGGTCATGAAGGGCTATTACAAAAACCCCGAAGCCACCAAAGAAGCGTTCCGCGGCGGCTATTTCCATTCGGGCGACATCGCCTATCAGCACGAAGACGGCTATCTCAAGATCGCCGACCGGGCCAAGGACATCATCATTTCAGGTGGCGAGAATATCAGCTCTGTCGAAATCGAGGGCGTGCTGATGATGCATCCCGCCGTGCTTCTGTGTGCCGTGGTGGCCATGCCCGATGAGAAGTGGGGCGAAGTGCCTTGCGCCTTTGTCGAGATCAAGGACACCGCAGAGGTGACAGAGGCCGACCTGATCGCCTTTTCCCGCGAGCGGCTGGCCGGTTTCAAAACACCCAAGAAGATCATTTTTCAGGAACTGCCCAAAACCTCGACCGGCAAGATCCAGAAATTCGAACTTCGCAAAGCGTTCAAGACAGCCTGATCCCATGACGATTGCCGCCTTGGTGGTGGTCGTGCTACCATGCCGGGAAAGAGGCAGAGCAGGCCCGACCCCACATGACGGCGTTAAAGGAATATCAAAGGCTTGAGGCCGCCGGTCTATGGCGGGAGTCCCCCGACGCACAGCGCCGGGATGTGATCGTGTCCATCGGAGAGGCGACGCTGACCATCTCGGACATGCGGGACCGGCCGCTGGCACACTGGTCGCTGGCCGCAGTCGAGCGCGCCAATCCCGGAGAGGTCCCGGCGATTTATCACCCGGATGGCGATGCGCAGGAAACGCTTGAGGTCGCAGCCGACGAAGCCACCATGATCGCCGCCATCGAAAAGCTGCGCAAAGCCATAGACCGGCGCCGCCCCCGGCCCGGCAGATTGCGGCTGACCATGCTTGTCGGGTCGCTGGCTGCCACAGCGGCGGTGCTGTCCTTGTGGATGCCCGAAGCGCTGCGCGATCATGCGCTCTCTGTTCTGCCCGACGTCAAACGCAAAGAGATCGGCCAAACACTGCAGCGGGAGATCGAAATCGTGACTGGCCCGCTTTGCTCTACGCAGGCGGGCAGCGTCGCGCTGACGCGGCTGGCCAACCGCCTGCCCACTGCAGACGGTCCTGGACGCATTGCCGTTATGCGCAGTGGCGCCAAGCCAAGCATCCCCCTGCCCGGTGGCAGGATCCTGATCAATCGCACCCTGATCGAAGATTTCGACGAACCCGACGTGATGGCGGGCTATGTTGTGGCCACCCGGCTTTACGCCGCCGAGCACGATCCGCTGGCGCATCTTCTGGCTCAGGCAAGCCTGTGGGATGTGGGCCGGCTTTTGACATCGGGGATGCTGCCACCCGAGATCCTGAGCGACCACGCCAGAAAGCTCATTCTTGCCTCCGATGAACGCCCCGCCGACGACGTCCTGCTAGAGGGATTTGAGGAATGGGCCGTCCGTGCGCGGCCCTATGCCTATGCGGTGGATATGACCGGCGAGACAACGCTGGGTCTAATCGAGGCGGATCCTTATGCCACCAAAGTTCCGCCACCGCTTCTGAGCGATGCGGACTGGCTGCGATTGCAAAGCATTTGTGGCGGGTAGCCCACGCGCCGCACCGATATCCGGTGCAACGCGGGCATCATCATTTGCGCAGCTTGGCGCTACCATAGCCCGCGGCCCGCGCCTTTGAGAGTGCCGCATTGAGAGCCGACTGCGTGCTGTATGGACCGGCGACAACAAGGGTGTACGCCTTGCCATTGCGATTCAGCGTTCCCGTCTTTGCAGGCAGGCCTCGTTGGGCCAGCATGCGCGCGGCGCGCTTACCCTGTGCCGCGTCGCCGAAGATGCCAACCTGCACATAGCCATGGCTCGCCGCCTTGGCTGCGGCCTTGGGCCTGGACCGGGTCGAAACGACTGGTGCTGTTGGCTGGACCTGCTGCGTCGCCCTCTGCGTGGTCTGGCGCATCGGATTTTGCGTAGGCTGCCGGACCTGACCATCCCGGCCGCGCGTCACGCGAATGGGCTCTTGCATGACAACACCGCGCGTCGAGATGTTCACACCGGCGGCCCGCTGCTGATCAAAGCTTGTATACGGGTATTGCAGACCCGGATACCGATAGGTCACCTCACGGCCGGTGCTACGGTCGACAAGGCGGCGCGGCACCGTCTTGGTCCAGACAACATCCGATTGCGCCATCCCGGCAAAGGTCTGGTGCGCGCGTTCCGGGTTGAGGCGATCATCCTCCCAGATCGGCTGGTAACCATGCGGAACGGTTATGTTGGTCCCGGAATTGACCTGTTTGCTGTAGACATGCTTGGGCGCGACCCTGGTCTGGCTGGTGATCGCACGACGCGGCGCAGATTGTCTGAGGGATGCGACACGGGGCGCGGCATTCTGCCGTATGACGGGGGCCGGGGCGCTGCGCACGGTTCGCATGGCAGGGCCACTGCCGCCACCACCGGATAGCACGGTGCTGTGGGCTTCGGCCTGTGGTCCGCAACGCACTGTCCTGCCCGGCTTGGCCCGCAGATATTGCGACGAGATCGCACTGGCACCTTGGCAGGCGGGCTGTCCTTGCGGCACGCGAGGCGCTTCGCGGCGCACACGGACCGTCTTGGCGCCTGAGGCTTGCCTGGTCATCCGCGTCGGATTAAGCGACGAGGCCTGCTGTTGCGGTGCTGGACGCGTCACTGTGACCGCAGGCGCGGTCTTTACCGTGCGGCGCACCACCTTGGGCGGAGAGGCAGGTGCCGGGCGACTCGCCGTTGTGGTGGTCGTCGTGCGAGGTGCTGTTGCTTGGGTCTGCGCGGGCTCAGGAATGGTGATCTGACGGGGCGCAGGCGCTGTTGCCGCATTTCTGGTCTGGGTCTGCGCGGGCGCTGCCTGCGCCGTGGCCAGAGAGGGCTGAAAACCACAGATGACCTTGCGATTCCGGGTGACACGCGGCACCCATGTCGTCTGACCGTCAATCCCGGCGCGAATATACACACAGCCCTTGCTGTCCACATACTGCCGACCCGAATAGGACGCAGGCGGAAATTCGTTTGGAACCTGTACGTTCGATCCGCTTTGCGCCCACGTATCACGTGTTGAAAACGACAGGGCGACGGCAGTCATCGCCAGAACTCGTATCAGTGTCATTTTGCCCCCAAGACATTCTGGGCAATATTGCCTGATTGCATGCCTTGAGTAAACAATATTCGCCTATTTAGTGGCAAAGATGCGATCACCCGCATCCCCTAGGCCCGGCAGGATATATCCCACCTCATTCAGACGCTCGTCCAGCGCGGCTGTCATGATGGGAACATCGGCATGCGCCTCTTTCATCCGGGCGACACCCTCGGGGGCCGCCAGAAGGCACAAAAACCGGATATTGCGGGCGCCCGCCTGCTTGAGCAAATCAATCGCCGCAGCCGAGGAATTGCCAGTTGCCAGCATGGGATCGACCACGATCGTCAGGCGCTGGTCCAGCTTATCCGGCACCTTGAAGTAATATTGCACCGGTTGCAGGGTCTCTTCGTCACGGTAGAGCCCCACAAACCCGACCCGCGCCGACGGGATCAATTCCAGCATTCCGTCCAACAGGCCATTTCCCGCCCGCAGGATGGAAATGAGCGCCAACTTGCGCCCTGCAAGCACGGGGGCGTCCATCTCTTGCATCGGAGTTTCGATGAGCCGGGTCGTCATTTGCAGCTCACGCGTGACCTCATAGGCCAGCAGCTGACTGACCTCGCGCAGCAACTGCCGGAACACCGCCGTGCTGGTGGTCTTTTCACGCATCAAGGTCAGCTTGTGCTGAACAAGGGGGTGGTTCACGATCGTCAGGTGACTGTCCATGATCTCTCCGGTCCGGTAGCGGCGCTTGTATCTTGTTTTCCAGAAACCCGCGCCAAGGGCAACGGCTCAGGCCAGCGGGTTTGCGCCCCGCCCGTCGCTTGGCACGCCAAGATGTGCGGCAATGCAGGCGGCTATGCCCCTGAATTCAATGCGCCCGATATCCCCGGCGCCACACCCTGCGATCAGCACAGGCACGCATTCTCGGGTGTGATCCGTGCCCGGCCATGTGGGGTCATTGCCGTGATCGGCGGTGATAAGCATCATGTCACCGGGGCGCAGCGCGGCCAGAACCGGCCCAAGCCCCACATCGAACCGCTCCAGCGCGTCACCATACCCCGTCACGTCGCGCCGATGTCCATAAAGGCTGTCGAACTCCACGAAATTGGCGAATGTCAGCGAGCCGGGTGAGGCATCATCCACGGCATGTTGCAGGTGCCCCATCAATTCGGCATCTGATCCGGTGACAACGGTGTCTATCCCCTGCATAGAGAATATATCCCCGATCTTACCAATCGCATGCACCTGCCCGCCTGCATCGCTGACCCAGTCACACAGCGTGCGACCCGGCGGCGGCATCGCGTAGTCACGGCGGTTCTTGGTCCGGGCAAAGCCGGTCTGCACATCGCCGACGAATGGCCGCGCGATGACCCGGCCCACATTCATGTCATGCACCATGGGCGCAATGACCTCGCAGAGCCTCAGCAGCCGGTCCAGACCAAAGGTCTCTTCATGCGCGGCGATCTGCACCACGCTGTCCACGGATGTATAGCAGATGGGCCAGCCCGTGCGCAGATGCTCTGCCCCCAGACGGTCAAGGATCTCAGTGCCGGATGCATGGCAATTGCCAAGAATACCTTGTGTTTCGGCGGCGGCGCTGATCGCCTGAACAAGCTTTTTTGGAAAGGCCGGCACCCGGTCGGGAAACTGTTGCAGCGCTGTCTTGCTTGGTACGCCTGCCAGATCCCAATGGCCCGACGGCGTGTCCTTGCCTGCGGCCTCCGGCACGGCCACACCCCAAAGGCCCGTGGGCTGCACGCCAAGCCCCGGCGCCTCTATGCCCGAGGCAAGACGCAGCGCGGCCCCCAGCCCGAGCGCGTCAAGATTGGGCAACGTCAGCCCACCTGTCCGTGCCTGCGCGATATGTCCCAGTGTATTGGCACCGGTATCGGGCACACCGCCGCTGGCATAGTTCGCGGCATCCGGCGCGCTGCCGATCCCGACAGAATCCATCACCACGAGAAAGGCGCGGGTCACGGCCCGATCCGCTCATGTAGGATGGGCTGTTCCGTCGGCGGCGCATCAGTGATCGTTATGGCCTGCCGCACGACGGCCTCTGCCGCCTCGGCATGCGACGCGCGACTGGCATGGAGGCACAAAAGGGGCTGCCCGCGCGATACCTTCGTGCCAAGGCCCACAACATCAGAAAAGCCCACGGACGGGTCTATGCGGTCGGTCTCGACCTTGCGGCCACCGCCCATCGCAACAACCGCCTGACCCAGCGCGCGCCCGTCAATGGCCCCGACATACCCCGCTCGATCGGCTGTCACCTCGCGGATGACCGTCGCCTCGGGCAAAAACCGCGCCCAGTCCTCGACAAAGGCTATTGGCCCGCCCATCGCCGCGATCATCCGCCCAAACCGCTCTGCCGCCTTGCCGCTGCGGATCGCCTCGGCGATTTTTTCCGCCCCGGTCTCTTGGCGCTCACAGAGCCCGCCAAGGCGCAGCGCCTCCCCGCCCAGCGCACAGGTCAGATCATGCAGCGGGCCGGTTGCGGTACCGGTCAGCACCTGCATGGCGCAGCGGACCTCGACCGCGTTGCCCGCCGCCGGGGCAAGCGGCTGATTCATGTCGGTGATCAGTGCCGTGGTCCGGCATCCCGCAGCGTTTGCTGTCTCGACCAGCGCCGTGGCCAGCGCCCTTGCCTGCGCGATATCGGGCATAAACGCGCCAGAGCCGACTTTGACATCAAGCACCAGAGCGCCCAACCCGGCGGCCAGCTTCTTGGACAGGATCGACGCGGTGATAAGGTCGAGACTTTCGACCGTGGCCGACACATCGCGGATCGCATATAGCCGTCTGTCCGCCGGGGCGAGGCCGGTATTCGCCGCCGCGATCACCACACCCAGCTTTTCCACAATGATCCGCATTTTCGCCTCTGGCAGATCGGTGATCACGCCCGGGATCGCCTCCAGCTTATCCAGCGTGCCGCCAGTATGGCCCAGACCGCGCCCCGAAATCATCGGCACGCAGGCCCCGCAGGCGGCAAGCGCGGGCGCCAAAATCAGGCTTACGCAATCCCCGATCCCGCCGGTGGAATGCTTGTCCACCACAGGCCGACCGCCGGACCACGACAGGACATTGCCACTATCGCGCATACCCAGCGTCAGTTCCGTTCGGGCCGGCACATCCAGACCGCGCAGCAGCACCGCCATGGCAAAGGCACCGGCTTGCGCATCGCTCACCTCGCCGTTTGCAAGACCGCTGGCGAACCGCGTCAATGCCCCGGCAGGCAGCGGCGCGCTGTCCCTGACCGCCTGAATGATGTCTCGCGCGCTCATGATCCCGTCACTGGCAGATGGGCCGGGCCGAACGCACCGGGCAAAAGCTCCGTCAGCGTCATGTGGCGTGTGTCCCCGGTCAAGGTGGCCATCGTCACCACCACGTCGCCTGCCCCGAATTCCATCAGCTTTTGGCGACACCCGCCGCAAGGGGGGATGGGCGCGTCGCTATTGGCCACCACGGCCACGGCCATCAGCCGAGTCTCACCTGCCGCAACCATAGCCGACAGCGCGCCAGCCTCGGCGCAGGTGCCTTGCGGGTAGGCCGCGTTTTCCACATTACAGCCGACATAAATACGCCCCGATGCCGCACGCAGCGCCGCGCCCACGGCAAAGCCCGAATAAGGCGCATAGGCGTTTTCACGCACGGTGCGCGCCGCGTTCAGAAGGTCGCTTTCGTCATTCGGCGTCATACCATCTGGCCCCATTCGCAGTCTTTGGGCTGAATGATTGACCGCCAGCAGCAGCAGATGCAACCCGGTCTATCCCCGCATATCAGGTTGCGCAGAACGCAATATGGTTTAAGCCTCAGTCATATTCTGCAGAGAGACATAAGATGACCGATACCCCGACAGACCCGTTGCGCGACGCAGCCCTTTTCTACCACGAGTTTCCAAAACCCGGCAAACTGGAGATCCGGGCGACGAAGCCGCTGGCAAACGGGCGGGATCTGGCGCGGGCCTATTCACCGGGCGTGGCCGAGGCCTGTTTGCAGATCAAGGCAAACCCCGACGATGCCCGCCGCTATACAGCGCGGGGCAATCAGGTGGCGGTCGTCACCAACGGCACCGCCGTGCTGGGGCTTGGCAATATCGGCGCGCTCGCGGCGAAACCGGTGATGGAGGGCAAGGCGGTTCTGTTCAAGAAATTCGCCGATATCGACTGTTTTGATATCGAACTAAACGAGTCCGATCCCGAAAAACTGGCCGACATCGTCTGCGCGCTGGAGCCGACCTTTGGCGCGATCAATCTCGAAGACATCAAGGCGCCCGACTGTTTCATCGTGGAAAAAATCTGCCGCGAACGCATGAACATCCCCGTGTTCCATGATGACCAGCACGGCACCGCAATCGTTGTGGGGGCTGCGGCCCGCAACGCGCTCTTTGTGGCCGAGAAAAACATCGAAGATATCAAGATCGTCTCGACCGGCGGAGGCGCTGCGGGCATCGCCTGCCTCAATCTTTTGCTCAAGCTGGGGATGAAACGCGAAAACATCTGGCTGTGTGACGTTCACGGGCTGGTCTATGAAGGCCGCGCCGAGGACATGAACCCGCAAAAGGCGGCCTTTGCCCAAAAAACCGATCTGCGCACGCTCGACGATGTGATCGACGGCGCCGACCTCTTTCTGGGTCTGTCGGGGGCCGAAGTTCTCAAGCCCGATCAGGTCAAGCGCATGGCCAGCCGGCCCATCATCCTTGCGCTCGCCAACCCGGTGCCAGAGATCATGCCCGACCTTGCCCGCGACGTCGTGCCCGACGCGATCATCGCAACCGGGCGCAGCGATTTCCCCAATCAGGTCAACAACGTCCTGTGCTTTCCGTTCATCTTTCGCGGCGCGCTCGACGTGGCGGCGACCGAGATCAACGACGAAATGCAGATCGCCTGCGTCGAGGCCATCGCAGAGCTGGCGCGCGCGACCACCTCAGCCGAGGCGGCAGCCGCCTATCAGGGAGAGCAACTTACATTCGGGGCGGATTACCTGATCCCCAAGCCATTCGATCCGCGCCTGTCGAGCGTGGTGCCCACCGCCGTTGCCCGCGCTGCAATGGAAAGCGGCGTCGCCAAGCGCCCGATCGAGGATCTCGAAGCTTACCGCGAGAGCCTGAATGCCTCGGTTTTCAAATCAGCGCTGCTCATGCGGCCCGTGTTCGAGGCGGCGGCGACAGCGGCGCGGCGCATCGTTTTTGCCGAGGGCGAGGACGAGCGTGTGCTGCGTGCGGCACAAGCGATCCTAGAGGATACCACCGAACTGCCGATCCTGATCGGACGACCCGATGTCATCGCGCAGCGCTGCGAGCGTATGGGGCTTCAGATCCGGCCAGATCAGGATTTCAGCATCGTGAACCCCGAACGCGACCACCGCTACCGTGATTACTGGGCCACCTATCATGACATCATGAAGCGGCGGGGCGTGACACCCGATCTGGCCAAAGCGATCATGCGTACCAATACCACGGCCATCGGCTCTGTCATGGTCTATCGCGGTGAGGCGGATGCGGTGATCTGCGGGTGTTTCGGCGAATATGGCTGGCATCTCAACTACGTCAATCAGGTGCTTGGCGACAAGGACCACCACCCGCACGGCGCCCTGTCCATGATGATCCTGGAGGACGGCCCTCTTTTCATCGCGGACACCCATGTGCGCGTCCGCCCCACCCCAGAGGAGCTGGCAGAAACCGCGATCGGGGCGGCCCGGCATGTGCGCCGCTTCGGGCTGGAGCCGCAAATCGCCTTTTGCTCGCAATCGCAATTCGGCAATCAGGGCAGCGATTCCGGTAAACGCCTGCGCGAAGCGCTGAGCATTCTGGATTCAGAACCCCGCGATTTCATATATGAGGGCGAAATGAACCTCGACGCTGCGCTTGATGCGGATCTGCGCGAACGGCTCTTGCCCGATAACCGGCTCAAGGGCTCTGCCAATGTGCTGCTGTTCTCTAACGGTGACACGGCCTCTGGCGTGCGCAATATCCTCAAGATGAAGGCAGGCGGGCTGGAGGTCGGCCCGCTTTTGATGGGGATGGGCAACCGGGCGCATATCGTGACGCCGTCGATCACCGCACGCGGCCTTTTGAACATGGCTGCCATCGCCGGGACGCCCGTCGCGCATTACGGCTGATCCGCGCGGCATTTGCAAAGTTTTGTCAGGACTGCAAAGTGACCGGGTAAAAACCGGGTTATTTGCAAATCCTGCCGGGGCTTTGCGCTTGGCCACGGGCAAAATCCTGCGATAATCTGCCACGTCGATGCGGCCATGCCTTGCCGCCCCATCGCGCGATCCCGTATCGCTGATGCGAACACCGGAGGAGAATACCATGGGATACAAAGAGGTCTACGAAAGCTGGCAGCAGGATCCTGAAGCCTTCTGGATGAATGCCGCCGAGGCCATCGACTGGGACCGCAAACCCAGCAAGGCGCTCTTTGATGACAACGCCCCGATCTATGAGTGGTACAGCGACGGCCTGGTAAACACCTGCTGGAACGCCGTGGACCGCCATGTCGAGGCCGGGCGCGGCGATCAGGTCGCCATCATCCATGACAGCCCCATCACCCAATCCAAGAGTGAGATCACATATGCCGCGCTGCGCGACCGCGTGGCATCGCTGGCCGGCGCGCTGAGGGCGCAGGGCATCGAGAAGGGCGACCGCGTCATCATCTACATGCCGATGGTCCCCGAAGCGCTGGAGGCCATGCTGGCCTGCACCCGGCTGGGCGCGGTGCATTCCGTGGTCTTTGGCGGCTTTGCATCGAACGAACTGGCCGTGCGCATCGACGATGCCAAGCCCAAGGCGATCATCGCCGCCTCCTGCGGGCTGGAGCCGAACCGCGTGGTGGATTACAAGCCATTGGTGGACGATGCCATCGACCAAGCCACCCACAAGCCTGATTTCTGCGTGATCTTTCAGCGCAAACAGCAGGTCGCAACGCTGATCGAGGGCCGCGACCATGACTGGCACGGGTTTCAGACCGGGGTAGAGCCTGCTGACTGTGTTCCGGTCGAGGGCAATCACCCGGTCTATGTCCTTTACACATCCGGCACCACAGGCGCGCCCAAGGGCGTCGTGCGGCACACCGGCGGGCATCTCGTGGCGCTCTACTGGTCGATGAAAAACATCTATGGCGTCAATCCCGGAGAGGTGTTCTGGGCCGCCTCGGATGTGGGCTGGGTCGTGGGGCACAGCTATATCTGTTACGGCCCGCTCATTCACGGCAACACCACCATCGTGTTCGAGGGCAAGCCCGTGGGCACGCCGGACGCGGGCACCTTCTGGCGGGTGATCTCAGAACATAATGTGCGCAGCTTCTTTACCGCGCCCACAGCCCTGCGCGCGATCAAACGCGAGGACCCCAAGGGCGAGTGCCTGAAGGACTATGACATCTCCTGTCTGCGCGCGCTCTACCTTGCCGGTGAGCGTGCTGACCCCGACACGATCGAATGGGCGCAGCGGGTCATGCAGGTGCCGGTCTACGATCACTGGTGGCAGACCGAAACCGGCTGGACCATCGCGGGCAACCCCGCCGGGATCGAGGCGATGCCGGTCAAGATCGGCTCGCCCACCGTTGCGATGCCCGGCTATGACGTGCAGGTGCTCGATGAGGGCGGGCAGCCGCTGGCGCCCAATACGCTTGGTGCCATCGCGGTGAAACTGCCCCTGCCCCCCGGCACGCTGCCCACGCTATGGGGTGCCGAAGAGCGCTACCTGAAAAGCTATCTCACCACCTTCCCGGGCTATTATGAAACCGGCGATGCAGGCATGATCGACGAGGACGGCTATCTTTATATCATGGCGCGCACCGATGACGTGATCAACGTGGCTGGCCACCGCCTGTCCACAGGCGCGATGGAAGAGGTGCTGGCGGGCCACCCGGATGTGGCAGAATGTGCCGTCATCGGTGTCAGCGATCAGCTCAAGGGGCAGTTGCCCGTGGGCTTTGTCTGCCTGACCAAAGGCGTCAACCGCCCCCATGAGGAGGTGACGGCCGAATGCGTGAAACTGGTCCGCGACAAGATCGGGCCGGTGGCGGCGTTCAAGCTGGCCGTTGTCGTTGACCGCCTGCCCAAGACCCGCTCGGGCAAGATCCTGCGCGCCACCATGGTCAAAATCGCCGACAATCAGGAATTCCGCCTGCCGGCGACAATCGACGATCCCGCCATTCTGGACGAGATCAGGGAGGCGCTTGAAGGGGTCGGATATGGCGCCAAGTAACCCCCGCTGGGGTCGTCGCGCGGTTTTGACCTGCGGCGCGGCGGCGCTCTTGATGCCAAGGATGGCCATGGCGGAGACCAGCCTGATAGATGATTTCTCAGACCGGACCGGGCCGTGGCGGTTCTTTACCGATCAGGTCATGGGCGGTGTGTCGACGGGCAAGGCGCGTGTCACCACACAGGATGGGGCGTGGTTCCTGCGGCTGACCGGATCTGTCAGCACCGAAAATCGCGGCGGCTTTATTCAGGCGCGCCGCGATCTGCCGGGGGGCCTACCGCAAAACGCAACCGCCCTGCGCATCAAGGTGCGCGGCGACGGTCAGCGGTATTTCATTCACCTGCGCACGCGCGGCACGATGTTGCCATGGCAGTATTATCAGGCCGGGTTTCAGACTGGTGCCGACTGGCGTGAGATCACCTTGCCCTTTTCCGCGTTCAAGCCCTCTGGCAGCCTTTTGCGCGCCACCCCCCGCCCGGATCGCGTCACAAGCGTGGCGCTTATGGCTTATGGGCGCGATCATCAGGCGGATGTGTCTCTGGCACGGGTCGAGGCGGTCTGACACCTCAGGAAAACTGTTCCCGCAATAGCCGCTCTTCCAGCCCGTGACCGGGATCAAAGAGAATGCGATGCTCCACGCTGGGATCCGAGCGCACCTCTACCACTGTCACGTTCTCGATCCAGTTGCTATCGGCATCTGCCATGACGGGCCGTTTTTCCGGATTGAGCACGTCAAAGCGCACATGCGCGGTCTTGGGCAAAAGCGCCCCGCGCCAGCGCCGTGGGCGAAACGCCGCAACCGCCGTCAGCGCCAGAACATCCGATCCGATCGGCAGAATCGGGCCGTGGGCGGAATAGTTATAGGCCGTGCTGCCCGCAGGCGTGGCCACCAGCGCGCCGTCGCAGACCAACTCACTCAGCCGCAGCCGCCCGTCGATGGTGATCCGCAGCTTGGCCGCCTGTGGCCCTGCCCGCAAGAGCGACACCTCGTTGATGGCAAGCGCCTCATGCTTTGACCCGTCCTGACAGGTGGCGGTCATGGCAAGCGGGTTGATCACCTCTTCTTGCGCCTCGTCCAGCCGGTCAAGCAGGTCAGATTCACTGTATTCATTCATCAAAAAACCAACGGTGCCACGGTTCATCCCGTAGACAGGCACGCTCAGGCGCTGCTTGTCATGCAGGGTCTGCAGCATGAAACCATCGCCGCCAAGCGCGACAATGACATCCGCCTCGATCTCTGGCACATTGCCGAAACGAGAGATAAGCGCGCCCCGCGCTGTCTGCGCCATGGGTACGTCACTGGCGACAAAGGCGATACGTTTCTTGCTGGTCATCGCGGCACACATCCCAAAGCATGACTGGACCCGGATCGAAGCACAAATTATCGACCTATACCAGCAATGGCGAAGACGAAGCGGATTTTGTCGCTTTACAACCTTTAAAACACGCTAAGTTTCCGATAGGAAATCGCGAGAAACCTCTTGGACGGAGAAAAATTCATGGCACATGACGGAAATCAGACATTTGTTTCGGAAGGGTTTTTTACCGAATCGCTCGCGACGCGGGACCCTGAAATCGCAAAAGCGATGGGCCAAGAGCTTGGCCGTCAGCGTGAAGAGATCGAACTGATCGCCTCGGAAAACATCGTATCAGCCGCCGTGATGGAAGCGCAGGGCAGCGTGATGACGAACAAATACGCCGAAGGCTATCCGGGCCGTCGCTACTATGGCGGGTGCCAGTTCGTAGACATCGCCGAAGAGCTGGCGATCGAGCGCGCGTGCAAACTGTTCGATTGCGGCTTTGCCAATGTGCAGCCGAACTCTGGCAGCCAGGCGAACCAGGGTGTGTTCACCGCGCTGCTGACCCCCGGCGACACCATTCTGGGCATGAGCCTTGATGCTGGTGGTCACCTGACCCACGGCGCAAAGCCGAACCAGTCGGGCAAGTGGTTCAACCCCATCCAGTACGGCGTCAAGCGCGACACGCTGGAAATCGACTATGACGAAATCGCGGCACTGGCCAAAGAGCACAAGCCGAAGATGATCATCGCCGGTGGTTCCGCCATCCCGCGCCAGATCGACTTTGCCAAATTCCGCGAGATTGCCGACAGCGTGGGTGCATGGCTTCTGGCTGACGTCGCACACTTTGCCGGTCTGATCGCTGCGGGCGAATACCCCAACCCGTTCCCGCATGTGCATGTGGCCACAACCACCACGCACAAGACCCTGCGCGGTCCGCGCGGCGGCATGATCCTCACCAATGACGAGGCGCTGGCCAAGAAATTCAATTCGGCCATCTTCCCCGGCATTCAGGGTGGTCCGCTGATGCATGTCATCGCCGCAAAGGCCGTCGCCTTTGGCGAGGCACTGCGCCCCGAGTTCAAGACCTACCAGCAGCAGGTGATCCGCAACGCTCAGGCGCTTGCCGACCAGCTGCACAAGGGCGGTCTGGACACGGTCACGCACGGCACCGATACGCATGTGATGCTCGTCGATCTGCGCCCCAAAGGCGTGAAGGGCAACGCGACCGAAAAGGCACTTGGCCGGGCACACATCACCTGCAACAAAAACGGCGTGCCGTTTGACGACGAAAAGCCGATGGTCACAAGCGGTATCCGTCTTGGCACACCTGCTGGCACGACCCGCGGTTTCGGCGAGGCGGAATTCCGTCAGATCGGTGATTGGATCAACGAGGTTGTCGATGGTCTGGCCGCGAATGGCGAAGACGGCAACGGCGCTGTCGAGGCAAAGGTGAAAGCCGAAGTCGAGGCACTCTGCGCCCGCTTCCCGATGTACCCGAACCTCTAAACTCTCGCTGACAAACTGAAAAACCCGCGTGGCTGAGCTGCGCGGGTTTTTTCATGGCTGCGGTTCAGATCAACCCCTGCCAGCGCAGGATGAGGGTCAGAATGACGGCCAGCACCAGCAGGTTGAACACCAGCGCGCCGGCCCATCCAAGGATCTTGCCCTTGCGGCGATCTTTGGGATCCACCTTGCTCACATGCTCTTCAACAGCGTCGAACGCCTTGGTCACGCGTGGAAAATCCACATGCCGCGCAAGCACAGGATGCGCGAGTTTCATCTCTGCCTCGGTCAGGATCGCCACATCGGACCGCAGGCGACGCGGCATCAGCCGCCCTGCCCGGCGCAAACGCGCCGACATGCTAGGCCCGCGCACTCCGAGCTTAGTCTGAAGCTGTGTTTCCAGCTTTGACGCTCGTTGATGAAACTCTTTCGTATCAATCACTTGCCGTTCCCCTTAGCCGGTGAGATTAGGCCGTGTTGCGGCCGTATACAATGGGCTCTGGCCAGCCTTGCGGTGCCGCGATATGTCTTGCCCATGCTGAACACGATCTCTCACGCCTCGGATGGCGATGCCGATAACCTGTTGATTGCACACGGCCTTTATGGCTCTGCCCGCAATTGGGGCGTGATCGCCAAGCGCCTGTCAGATCGCGGCCCGGTGACCGCCGTGGACATGCGCAACCACGGGCTAAGCCCTTGGTTCGACACACATTCCTATGAGGATATGGCACAAGATCTGGCAGAAGTTCTTATGGCAGAGATGGCAACCCCTGCCGATGTGCTGGGGCACTCGATGGGGGGCAAGGCGGCCATGATGCTGGCACTCACGCGCCCCGATCTTGTAAAGCGGCTGATCGTGGCCGACATCGCACCGGTGGGCTATGGGCATAGCCAGATCCAATTTATTGACGCGATGCGGGCAGTGGATTTGAGCGAGATCGAAAAACGCTCGGACGCAGAGGCGCAACTGGCCGAGAGCGTCGGGGACGCATCGCTGGTGTCCTTTTTCACCCAGTCATTGGATGTGAAAACCAAAAAATGGCGGCTGAACCTTGATACGCTGGCGCGTGACATGCCGAAAATCTTGGATTTCCCAAAGGTTTCCAGCAGGTTTGAGGGACCGACCCTGTTTCTGTCGGGGGCCGAGTCAGACTACGTAAAACGCGAAGACCGCGACCGGATCAAGTCGTTGTTCCCGCAGGCGCAATTCGCCAAGATCCCCGGCGCGGGCCATTGGCTTCATGCGGAAAAGCCGCGTGAATTCGAGGCCGCCGTCAGGACTTGGCTGGACAACGCCAAGCCCTCTTGATCTCAGGACTGCTCGCGCAGCTTGCGCGCAACGACCCATGTGACGGGAAACGCCACCGCAAAGCCAAGCACGGCGGCAATCAGAATTCCGGTCATACTATCAAATCCACTCACCAGCGCAGCGATAACAGCGCTGCCGGCAAAGGTGGATCCGATGAAGAGATGCAATATGAAAATCAACCACATGGCTGCCTCCGATTGAACAGGTCAGGCGTGGCTTAGCCTGCCTGCAACGGGGCCGCATTGATATGGGTCAGATTAGCAGGTTCAGACCTCGGGCGCGGAGGGATCGGGGATCGGGCTCTTGTCTTCGACCTTGGTATGGTCAAACTCGGGGTCGTCCCGCTTGATCCAGCGAGAGACGAGATAGGCCGCAGGCCAAGCTGTGAGCCAGCCAAGCGCAGCCGCGCCACCGATCGCTGGCCATGTATAATACCCCATCGACATCACGGCGATGACAAACACGCCGGTGGTGACAGGCCCGGTGGCAAGGGTGAGAAACAGGCTGAGACGGTCCATGAAAACGCTCCTTTCACAGTCCATAACGCGAGGTTTATCGGCTCGGTTCCGGTTAAAGGCGACAGGCTTTAAGACGGATCCGCGCGAAATGGTTCCAGCGAGTCGACAAAGGCGTCGATGAATTCCAGCCCGATCCGAGACGAGGCAGAAAGCCGCGAATGCAGAATGTCGAGATTATGGGTCACGCGGGGAAAGAACGGGCGATGAACGATGCCGCAATAGCTGAACTCCCGCGCATCCAGCTCGCTGACCAATGACACGCCCACCCCCTCGGCCACCAGACGACAGGCCGCGCCGAATTGCCGGGTTTCGACCTTGGTGACTGGGGTGACGCCACAGGCCTCGAACGCGGCGACGACCTGCAGGTAAAATGGGTCGTCCTTGCGCGTATGCACCAGATTCTCGCCGCGCAGCATGGTGGGCGTAATCTCTGCCTGCGCCTCAAGCGGATGCCCCTTGGGCAGCACGCAGACGGTGCGGATCGGCACACGGCGCGCATTGACGGCGGGATGCCCCCCGAAATCAGCGGTGATCGCCACCTCGCAATGACCCGCCACGATCCAGTCCAGCAGACGTTCGGGGCGGTCAGGCTCTAGCGCGACATGCACCTGTTGGCGGGTGCGCAGGAATTCGGCCAGCACGCCGGGCAGATGCGTGGTGGCAAATCCCGGCAGACAGGCGATGCGCAGCTGACCCACCGTCTGATCGCGCAGCCCCGCGCGCATCGTCTCAAAGCCCGAGAGCGCATCCAGCACGCGCCCCGCCTCGACCAGTAGCAGACGCGCCTCTGCGGTTAGCTGCGCGCGGCCACCTTCGCGGGTAAAAAGCTCTACCCCTGTCTCGTCCGAAAAAGAGCGGATCAGGCGGCTGACCGCCGGTTGCGAAATGCCGAGCATACGTGCCGCACTGGTCACGCCACCGGTTTGGGCGACGGCCTGAAACGCCTCCAACTGTCGGAGACGCACGTCAGAGCCGAGTTTCACCTGATCCATTGCGCTTTCCCTTGATTTTCCGCTCGACATAACACAGTGTTATATCTGTTGTGTAAAAACCTTCATTTGCAACATGAAAGTTGCCGTGTTTGAGTTTTCGGGCCGCGAGTCGACAGACGACCGCGTGCGAGATCCACGACATCCCGGAGAGAACCAGATGAAACATACAAAGTCCCTGACTGCGCTGGCCGCCGTGCTGGCCTGCGGTGCGGCTCCCGCATTTGCACAGACCGAGATACAGTTCTGGCACGCCATGGGCGGCGCGCTTGGCGAAAAGGTCGAGGAGATCGCCAACGGCTTCAACGAGGCTCAGGATGATTACACCGTCGTGCCCACCTACAAAGGCAACTACACCGAGAACATGACCGCCGCGATCGCCGCGTTCCGCGCGGGTGAACAGCCGCATGTCGTGCAGGTCTTTGAGGTTGGCACCGCCACGATGATGGCCGCCGAGGGCGCAGTAAAGCCGGTTCAAAACGTCATGGACAGCGCCGAAATCGAATGGAGTTCGGACGCCTATGTGCCTGCGGTAAAGTCGTATTACACCACGCCCGAGGGCGCGCTTTTGTCGATGCCCTTCAACTCCTCCACGCCGGTGTTGTGGTACAATCAGGATCTGCTGGATGCCGCCGGCGTGACAGAGGTCCCGACCACGTGGGACGACTTGTTCGCCGCCGGGGAAAAGCTTCGGGCGAACGGCCATGAATGCGCGTTCTCGTTTGGCTGGCAGTCATGGGTGATGATCGAGAACTATCTCGCATGGCACGACCAGCCCATCGGCACCGAGGAAAACGGCTTTGCCGGGCTGAACACCGAATTCGTATTCGACCAGTCCGAAGAGCTGACAACCCTCTTGCAGCGCATCGCCGACAGCCAGGCCGACGGCACGTTCAAATATGGCGGACGGCGTGGCGATTCCCTGCCGCTCTTCACCACCGGTGAATGCGCGATGTGGATGAACTCTTCGGCCTATTACGCGGGCATCTCGGATCAGGCCGAGTTCACCTTTGGTCAGGCCATGCTGCCGGTCGACACCACAGCCGCTGACGCGCCACAAAACTCGATCATCGGCGGCGCCACGTTGTGGGTGCTCGAAGGTCACGTCGATTCCGAATATCAGGGCGTCGCCGAGTTCTTCAACTACTTGTCCTCACCCGAGGTTCAGGCAGATTGGCATCAGGCATCGGGCTATGTGCCGATCACCACGGCCGCCTACACGCTGAGTCAGGAACAGGGTTTCTACGAGACGAACCCCGGCACAGATACCGCGATCAAGCAGCTGTCGCTGAACGAGCCGACCCCGAATTCCAAGGGTTTGCGCTTTGGCAACTATGTGCAGGTGCGCGACATCATCAACGAAGAGCTCGAAGACCTGTGGGCCGGCAACCAGTCCGCCGCAGAGGCGCTGGCAGAGGCCGCGGCGCGCGGCAACATGCTGCTGCGTGACTTCGAAGACGCGAATGACTGATCGTCTGCAGTGAAACCAACAGGGGCGGCCCCGATGCGGGCCGCCTCATCGTCTCTTCCGACCGGAGCCCGCCCTTGCGACCCAAAAGAGTGACCTTCCAGCATCGCTGGCTGCCCTATGCGCTGATCGCGCCGCAGATCGTCATCACCATCGTCTTTTTCCTGTGGCCCGCCAGTCAGGCCATCTATCAATCAGTGCTGCGTCAGGATGCGTTCGGATTGCGCACTGAATTCGTGGGGATGGATAATTTCACCCGCCTTTTCAACGATCCACTGTATCTTGAGAGTTTCTGGACGACGATCGCCTTCAGCGCGATGGTGGCCAGCCTGTCGATGGGCATCGCCCTTATCCTCGCGGTGATGGCGGACCGCGTCATTCGCAGCGCGACCGCCTATAGAACGCTGTTGATCTGGCCCTATGCCGTGGCCCCTGCCGTGGCGGGCGTGCTGTGGTGGTTTTTGTTCAACCCCACCATCGGCATCGCCGCCTATGCGATGGACGCACTGGGCTATGACTGGAACCATTACGTCGACGGATCAGACGCGATGGCATTGATCGTCATTGCCTCTGCATGGCGGCAGGTGAGCTATAATTTCCTCTTTTTTCTCGCCGGGTTGCAGGCGATCCCGCGCTCTTTGACCGAGGCCGCCGCGATCGACAGCGCCGGGCCATTGCGGCGGTTCTGGACGATCCAACTGCCGCTTTTGTCGCCAACGGTGTTCTTTCTCATCGTGGTCAATGTCGTCTATGCCTTTTTCGAGACCTTCGGCGTGGTGCATGCCACCACCAGCGGCGGACCGGGACAGGCGACGAATATCCTTGTCTACAAGGTTTGGCGTGACGCGTTCGAGGGGCTGAACCTTGGCTCGTCAGCCGCGCAATCGGTGATTTTGATGATCATGGTGATCGCGCTCACCGCGATTCAGTTTCGGTATATCGAACGGCGGGTGGAATACTGATGGTCGAAAATCGCCCTCTCCTTACGTTCGTGCAGCACGCGGTGCTGATCCTTGGCGCGGCGATCTTCGTCTTTCCGATTTACCTCGCCTTTGTCGCCTCAACCCATGATCAGCTGACCGTGGCACGGGGTATTCCCCTGCTGCCCGGCGGGGAAATGTGGAACAATTACAGTCAGGTGCTGGGTGAGGGCATCTCGACCGCGGGCGCGCCGCCCTTGTCGCTTATGCTCTTCAACTCGATGGTCATGGCCCTTTCGATCACCATCGGCAAGATCGCGATTTCGCTGCTGTCGGCCTTTGCCATCGTCTATTTCAAGTTCCCGTTCCGCATCCTCGCCTTCTGGACGATCTTTATCACGCTGATGTTGCCGGTCGAGGTGCGCATCCTGCCCACATTCGAGGTGGTCGCGTCGCTTGGCATGCTCAATTCCTATGCGGGCCTGTCCATTCCGCTGATCGCCTCGGCGACGGCGACATTCCTCTTTCGGCAGTTTTTTATGACGGTACCGGATGAGCTGACAGAGGCGGCGCGGATCGACGGCGCGGGGCCGATGAAATTCTTCAAGGACATCCTGCTGCCGCTGTCGCGCACCAATCTGGCCGCGCTTTTCGTGATCCTCTTCATCTATGGCTGGAACCAGTATCTCTGGCCGCTGCTCGTGACCACGGATGAGAGTTATTACACCATCGTGATGGGCATTCAGCGCATGGCCAATGCCGGTGAGGAAACGCCGCAATGGCACCTGATCATGTCCACCGCGATCCTTGCCCTGCTGCCGCCCGTGGCTGTCATCATCGGGATGCAGAGCCTGTTTGTGCGCGGCCTTGTCGAAGTCGAGAAGTGAGACCAATGAGCGATATTTCCATCCGTTCCGTCCGCAAGGTCTATCCGGGTGGGGTCGAGGCGATCCCCGGGCTGGACCTTGATATTAACGCAGGCGAGCTTTGCGTGCTGGTCGGCCCGTCGGGCTGTGGCAAATCCACGTTGCTGCGCATGGTCGCAGGGCTGGAACAGCTGACCGGCGGCGAGATCCATATCGCGGGGCGAAAGGTCAACGACCTTGAACCGGCAGAGCGCGACATCTCGATGGTGTTCCAAAACTATGCGCTTTATCCGCATATGTCCGTGCGCCAGAACATGTCCTATGGCCTCAAGAACCGGGGCCAGAAAAAGGACGAGATCACCCGCTGCGTGGCAGAGGCCGCACAGATGCTGGGCCTGACCGAGTATCTGGACCGCAAGCCACGCCAGCTGTCAGGTGGACAGCGCCAGCGGGTTGCGATGGGCCGGGCCATCGTGCGCGAGCCTGCGGCGTTTCTGTTTGACGAGCCGCTGTCAAATCTGGACGCAAAGCTGCGGATCAAGACCCGCGTGGAAATCCGCGCGCTGCAACAACGGCTTGGGACAACGTCGATCTACGTCACCCACGACCAGCTTGAGGCGATGACGCTGGCCGACAAGCTGGTGGTGATGAATGCAGGCCGCATCGAACAGGTCGGCCCCCCGCTTGAGATTTACGAGCGGCCTGCGTCGGTGTTCGTGGGCGGCTTTATCGGCTCGCCGCCGATGAATTTTCTGCCCGGCGAGGCTTCGGGCAACGGTGTGGCGCTAGAGTGCGGGCACATGCTGCCAGATGCACAGACGGCCAATGGCAAGGTGACGGTGGGCATACGGCCAGAGCATCTGGTGCCGGATGAAAACGGCCCGATCCCCCTGCGCGTGCAAGTGGTAGAGCGGCTGGGTTCTGCCATCCACCTGCACGGGGTGCTGGACGGCACCGACACCGATCTTGTCGCCAGCCTGCCGGGGCCGGACGCGCCCGCATTGGGTGATCTGCTGCGCCTGCGCCCGGCCGACGGTCGGCTGCATTTCTTTTCTTCCGAGACCGGACAGAGACTGTCGTGACCCCATTGCCGATGGTCATCGGCCACCGTGGCGCGCGTGGCGAATGGCCGGAGAACACGATTGAGGGCATCACGCGCGCCATCGCAGCAGGCTGCGAGATGATCGAAATCGACGTGCAATTGACGCGCGACGGCGTGGTGGTTGTCACGCATGACGCGGCGCTAAACCCCGACATGACGCGCGATGCGGCTGGCGCATGGTTGCGGGCGCCCATTGAGATCAGCAGCCTGACAGCCAACGCCCTGCACGCCTTTGATATCGGTGCGATACGGCCCGGATCGGCGCTGGCCGCACGGTTCAACCGCCAAGAGCCGGTCCCCCCCGCACCCGTGCCACGTCTGGACGATGTGCTGAAGCTGGCAAAGAAAACGGCTGTGCAGCTGTTGATCGAGCTGAAGAACGATGCCCATCAAGACGGTGAGGCGCGGCGCGCCAAAGCCTTGGCAATCCGCGTCGCGCACGACGTGCGCGCGGAAGGTTTCATGGCGCACGCGATCTTTCAGTCCTTCGATTGGCGCAGTCTGCGGTATCTGCGCGAGGCCGCACCAGAGGCGAGGCTTTGCGGCCTCACATGTCATCACGACGCCGAGGCACCGGGCAATGTCTATCCCGGATCGCTATGGCTGGATGGATGGGCCACACGCGCGACTGAGGCAGGGCTGGCGACCACTCTTTCCGAGGCTGGGTTCAGCACATGGGCGCCCGCCCATACCGATGTGACCGCCGCACAGCTTGATAAGGCGCGCGCGCTGGATCTGGATGTGTTCGTCTGGACGGTGAATGACACAGCCGCGGTGGACATGTTTTTACAAGCGCCCGTCGCCGGCATCATCACGGACTACCCCACGCGCGCCCTGTCACGGCGTGAGGCGATGGCGCCTTAGATCTGGCAACCGTTCTTTTTATTAGAACGATAGGTGATAAAACATGAATTTTTCATCGTAGCCGAAGATCTCTAAATCCATCCCCGATACGTCTACGCATTCATCGGGGATAAACCATGACAGGCTCTTTCTCACTTTCCTTTCTCGCACCACTTCTCCTGCTGGCGGTGGCCGGTCTCAGCCTCTTTCGGCCCGGACGCCGACCCGGCGGTTTGCCACACCTCTCTGAACTGGCGGCATTGACTGCGCTGCTGCTTTGCGTTGCGGGGCTGGCGCAACTGCTGATCACAGGACCGGCACAGCTTCGCGTGTCCACCGACGCGGCCTCGCTTGGTCTGCGGGCAGATCCCACAAGCCTGACACTGGCCTGTCTGGTCGGCTTTATCGGCTGGATCGTAATGCGCTATTCACGCAGCTATCTGGATGGTGAGGCGAATGAGGGCGCATTTCACGGGCTGATGCTGACCACGCTCGCCGCCGTGATGGTCTTTGTGCAAGCGTCCAGCGTCTGGATGCTGCTGATCGGCACCATCACGATCGGGCTGGGGCTGCGGCGGCTGCTGTTGTTTTACCCGGACCGGCCAGAGGCGCAGCGCGCCGCGGTGAAATTCGGCCTTGTCTGGCACGCGGGCGACGCGGCCTTGGCCGGGGCAGCAGTCTTGCTGGTGATCCGCTTTGGCACAGCCGACCTGATCGGGCTGGCACAGGCGGCGACCGAGACGGGACTTGGCCTGTCCGGCACACTGGCCGTCGCGCTGATCGTGTTGGCGGCCGCGCTCAAGACAGCCGCCTTTCCAGTGCATGGCTGGCTGACCGAGGTGATGGAGGCCCCGACGCCGGTGTCAGCGCTCTTGCATGCAGGCATCATCAATGCGGGCGGCGTGTTGCTGATCGGCATGGCGGGGCTGGTGCAAATGAGCCCCGGCGCAATGGCCGCGCTGGCGATGTTGGGCGGGTTCACGGCCCTATTCGGCGCGGCGGTGATGCTGACGCAAAGTGCGGTGAAAACCGCGCTGGCATGGTCCACCGTCTCGCAGATGGGGTTCCTTTTACTGCAATGCGGGCTGGGTTTGTGGGCGCTGGCACTTTTGCATATCGTCGCCCACTCGCTGTACAAGGCGCACGCGTTCCTGTCCTCAGGCGGCGCTGTGACAGCCGTTGCCGCCCTGCGCAGGCCCGGCCCGGTCGCAGTGCCGGACATGGGCGCCGTGCTCAAATCCTTTGGCCTCGCCCTCATGCTTTATGCCGGGATCGCGGCTCTCTTTACGCTGACCCTTGGGCCAAAGACGCCACAGGCGCTGGCGCTGGGGGCGATCCTGATTTTCGGCGTGGCCTATCTGGTGGCGCAGGGTCTGGCGGATCATGCACCGGCGGCTCTGACCAAACGCACGGGCGCGGCCTCGGTGGCGGCGGCATTGGCCTACTTCGGCTTTCAGGCACTGGCACAGGCGCTCTGGGGGCCGACCCTACCATCCGCACCCGTGGCTGGACCGCTGGAATGGGCGCTCATCACGCTCGCACTGGCCTCTTTCGGGCTGGTGGCGGTGGCGCAGGCGCTCTTTCCGCTCTGGGCGCATCATCCCACGACGGCAGGGTTGCGCGTCCATCTGGCCAATGGGCTTTACCTCAACGCGTTGCTGGACCGCATGATCGGCGGTTTCAGCGCGGCGAAATCCAACTGATAGACTGGAGACTGACATGTTCGACACAGACACCCGGATCATGCCGGCGCAGATGGCGCCGATCCTTCAGCACGCCGAAAGCGCCGTGCGGGCAATCCCCCCTGCCTTTCCTCTGGATGCCACGGTGGCGGTCAATCCGTTTCTCGGGCAGACCGACGAGGACCTTGCCACTGCCGCTGCGCGGCTGGAACGGGTCGCGGGACTGCGCGCCACACAAACACCCGCCAGCTATGCCGCGATGATCCGCGACGGGCGCATCGGACAAGACGACCTGATCGCCGCGTGGCATGCCTGTCCCTCAACAGAAAAACCGGCCAATGCCGAAAGCCTGAAAGCCACGATTGATGTGCTGGCGACCCGCGACAGTGATCCAAGCCCGCTGCCCACCGTGGCCGACCTTGCTGCGCAGGCGACCGGCACGGACTGGCCTTCGGTCATCGAAAAGACAATCGGCCTCTGGGCGGCGGGATATTTCGACCGGGGGCAAGCGCTCTGGACACAGCGGCCCGGCCAATCGGCCTTTGCCGCATGGCGGGACTGGGCGCAGCATGATCTGACACCCGAAATCGCGGGGCTGTCAGGCTTTGGCGCGCGTATCGCGGATGCGCCGGACACCGCAGAGCAGGCGATCCTACGCACGGTCGAGGCCTTGGGCGTGACAGAGGATGAGGCGGAAACCGTTTTTCACCGGCTGCTGATGGATCTGGGCGGCTGGTCACAGCATGCGCGCTGGCTCTTGTGGCAGGCAGAGCTTGACGAGAAGACGGATCGGACCTTGTTGGAACTGCTGGCGATCAGGCTTTTGTGGGAAGAGGCGCTCTTGGCCCATGTGCCCGAAATTGCCGAGGCATGGGCCAAGACACGGGCAACCCATGCGGAACCGGTTGTTGCCACAGCACGGCATGTGACGCTGGCGATTGCGCAGGACGCCGCAGACCGCGCCCATCAGCGGGGCCTGATCGACGTGCTGCAAGGCGGCGCGACACGCGATGCGCGGCCCACGCTACAGGCGGCATTCTGCATCGACGTGCGCTCCGAGGTGTTTCGCCGCGCTCTGGAAAGCCTATCACCCGAGATAGAGACCATCGGCTTTGCCGGATTCTTTGGCCTGCCCCTGTCGCACAAGGCATTTGGATCGGACGTGGTGGAAACACATCTGCCCGTGCTGTTGACCCCGGCGCTGACCGCCACCAGCCAAGGCGACGACACGACCGAGCATGAGGCCCGGATCAGCGCGCGGGCAAACCGCGCATGGGGCCGGTTCCGGCAGGCGGCGGTGTCGTCCTTTGCCTTTGTCGAGGCGGCGGGGCCGGTTTATGCGGGCAAGCTTTTGCGCGATGCGCTGCGGCTGGTCAGCACGGACGACACGCCCACACCCGCGCCTCGGATCGAGGGGGGACTGACCGCAGAGGCCAAGGCCGAAACCGGCGTCGCGGTTCTCAGCGCAATGAGCATGACCAAGGGGCTTGGCCGGGTCGTGCTGCTGCTGGGGCATGGTGCAAAGGTCACGAACAACCCCCACGAAAGCGCCTATCATTGCGGCGCCTGCGGCGGTCAGACGGGCGAGGTTTCGGCCCGCGTGCTGGCCGATCTGCTCAATGATCCCGAAACGCGCGTCGGAATGGCGGACCGGGGGATCACGGTGCCTGACGACACGGTCTTTGTGGCCGGGCTGCACAACACCACCACGGACGACATCACGCTCTATGATGACGCCCTGTCGCGCGACCGGCAAGACGCGCTTGGTCAGGTGCGTGGCTGGCTGAAACAGGCGGGCAAGGCCGCACGGGCCGAACGCGCGCTCACCCTGCCCGGCGCTACGGAAAACAGCATCGCAAAGCGGGCACTGGACTGGGCCGAGGTCCGCCCGGAATGGGGCCTTGCGGGCTGTGCGGCCTTTGTTGCGGCGCCGCGCCGGGCGACGGCGGCCACTGATCTGGGCGGGCGCGCCTTTCTGCATAGCTATGACTGGCAGGACGATGCGGGTTTTGCCACGCTGGAGTTGATCCTGACAGCACCCGTCGTCGTGGCAAGCTGGATCAGCCTGCAATATTATGGCTCTACCGTCGCCCCCGAGGTGTTTGGCGGCGGCAACAAGCTTATCCACAATGTCACGGGCGGGATTGGCGTGATCGAGGGCAATTGCGGGCGGCTGCGCCCCGGCCTGCCCATGCAGGCTGTGCATGACGGTGTGCGCGACATGCATGCGCCGCTGCGCCTGTCGGTGATGATCGAGGCCCCGCGCGACGCGATCCTCGACGTTCTAAATCGGCACCCGGATCTAAGGGCACTTTTCGACAATGGCTGGCTGCATCTGTTCGTGCTGAGCGAAGGCAGGGTCGCGGCGCGCTATCTGCCGGGGCTGGACTGGCAGGACACGGCGCAAATCGCCACAGCCGCGTGACAATACGGTGGCGCATGTCATGGCGACATGCGTCACCAACGCGGGCAGGCTCACACCACCAGCCGTCTCAGATAGCGCCCGTATTCGTTCTTGCTGTACCGTTCTGCCCGATCAAGCAGGTGCTCGCGGCTGATCCACCCCTTGTCAAATGCGATCTCGTCCGGGCTGCCGGTCTGCAGGCCCTGACGCTCTTGCAGGGTTCGCACGAAATTGCCTGCGTCCAGCAGGCTGGCATGCGTGCCCGTATCCAGCCAGGCATAGCCGCGCCCCATGCGCTCCACTTTCAGCTTGCCCTTATCGAGGTACATGTCGAGCAGACAGGCGATCTCCAGCTCGCCACGCGCCGAGGGTTTGACCTCGCGGGCCATGTCGGGGGCATCACCATCAAGGAAATACAGCCCCGTGACCGCGAAATTCGATGGCGGCACCTCCGGCTTTTCGATGATGCTGCGGACCTTGCCCTGCTCATCGAAATCCACGACGCCATAGCGCTCTGGATCCGCCACGCGATAGCCGAACACGGTGCCGCCCTCATTCTGATCGGCGCGCGCCAGAAGTTCCGGCAGACCATGGCCGAAAAAGATGTTGTCCCCCAGAACAAGCGCGGACGGCGCGCCATCTAGAAACTCTTCGGCCAGCATATAGGCCTGAGCAAGACCATCCGGGCTGGGCTGTGTCACATAGGTGAATGACATGCCCCATTGCGTCCCGTCGCCAAGAACGCGCTGAAACTGCTCGCGGTCCTGCGGCGTGGTGATGATCGCCACCTCGCGAATGTCGGACAGCATCAGCACCGACAGCGGATAATAAATCATCGGCTTGTCATAAACCGGCAGCAATTGCTTGGAGACACCCAGCGTAACCGGATAGAGCCGTGTGCCCGATCCCCCGGCGAGAATGATACCCTTGCGTTTGGTCATCTGGTGCTGCTCCTGTCTATATCTTTGCATGCCGACGGCATTGGCGTGGCGCCGACATGCCGCGCGGGCGGTTTTGAAATTGTGACGCTGAGCGCAGCGCCGTGTTCTACAGGTGTCACCATCTGCCTCAGACCTCGTCCAATGCGCGCAAGACAAGTGTCAGTTCCTTGCGCCACTCTGGTCTGTCGATGCCAAAAGCCTGCTGCAAGCTGTCGCAATCCATGCGTGAATTCAGCGGCCGCACCGCCGGCGTCGGGTACTCACTTGTGCTGATGCCCGTGACCGTCACCGAGCGGCCCGCCTGTGCAAAAATCTCAGTGGCGAAATCAGCCCAGCTTGCATCGGGCGTCCCCGAAAGATGATGGATGCCCGCGCCTTTGGGGTCCTGCACAAGCCTGTCTGCGATCACGAGACAGGCCGCCGCAATGGCACGCGCAGAGGTTGGCCCGCCGATCTGATCCGCGACGATCGAAAGCGCATCACGGGTTTCCGACAGCCGCAGCATCGTCTTGACGAAATTGTTGCCATGCGCGGAATAAACCCAGCTGGTGCGCAGGATCACATGGGTGCACCCACTTGCGGCGATGGCCCGTTCTCCGGCCAGCTTGGACCGGCCATATGCATTTGGTGGCGCGACCGGGTTGTCGGGTGTCCACGGCGCGGTGCCTGTGCCCGCAAAGACATAATCGGTAGAGATGTGAACCAAAGGAATGCCCAGATCGGCGCAGGCGCGCGCCATGGCACCCGGCGCGTCCCCATTGATGACGGTCGCCAGCGCCTCTTCCTCTTCGGCACGGTCGACAGCGGTATAGGCCGCTGCATTGATGACCACCTGCGGCGCATGGTCCCGGATCGCGGCGGCGCAATCCTGTGGGCGGGACAGATCGGCCTGATCGCGGCCAAGCGCGATCACATCGCCCTGCGCACGCAGTTCGGTGGCCACTTGGCCGGTTTCACCAAAAACCAGGGTTTTCACGCCTTCACCCCAAGCCGCTGTCCCACGCCATGCCGTGCCTGCAAGGGTCGCCACCACGCCTCATTGTCGAGATACCATTGCACCGTCTTTTCCAGCCCTTCGTCCACGGTGACGGACGGCCGCCAGCCCAGTTCATCGCGGATGCGTGACGGGTCGATCGCATAGCGCGCGTCATGGCCCGGCCGGTCGGTGACGAATGTGATCTGATCCGCGTAAGAGCCGCTATCCTTTGGCCGCTTGGCATCGAGAATGGCACAAAGCGTCTGCACCAGTTGCAAGTTGGTGCGCTCATTCTCGCCGCCGATATTGTACGACCGGCCAAGCGCCCCCTTGGCCAAAACCAGCAGCAGCGCGTCGGCATGATCCTCGACATAAAGCCAGTCGCGGATATTCGAGCCATCGCCGTAGATCGGCAGTTCCTTGCCCGCGAGCGCATTGAGGATGATGACGGGAACCAGCTTTTCGGGAAAGTGATAGGGCCCGTAATTGTTGGAACAATTGGTCAGCACCACCGGCAATCCGTAGGTTTCGTGCCAAGCGCGGACAAGATGATCAGAGCTGGCCTTGGATGCCGAATAGGGACTGCGCGGATCGTAGGGCGTATCCTCGGTGAACTGAACCGCCGGGTCACTGGGCAATGAGCCAAAGACCTCGTCGGTGGAGATATGGTGAAAGCGAAAGCTGTCGAAACGACCTGCATCGGCCCAGTATTTTCGCGCAGCCTCCAGCATGTTGTAGGTGCCGGTGATGTTGGTCTCGATGAAATCACCCGGCCCGTCGATCGAGCGGTCCACGTGGCTTTCGGCGGCCAGATGCATGACTGCGTCGGGCCTGTGTGCGGCCATGATCCGGTCGAGTGCGGCGCGGTCACGGATATCGGCCTGTTCAAAGCTGTAGCCGGGATCGGACGCGACGCTGGCGACGTTGTCCAGACAGGCGGCATAGGTCAGCGCATCGAGGTTGACCACCTCATGCCCGCGCGCGATGGCCAGACGCACCACCGCCGAGCCGATAAACCCCGCCCCGCCCGTGACAAGCAGTTTCATGTCATTGTCTCCAGCATGAAGGGGCTGTCGAAGCCTGCAAAACCCGGCGCTTTGGCGTCCTTGTCGCTCAGGACCACCTCTCCCTGATAGGGCCAATCGATGCCGATGTCAGGATCATTCCAGATCAGCGCGCCTTCGGTTTCGGGCACATAATAATCCGAGCATTTATAGATGATCTCAGTATCCGGGACGAGCGTGACGAACCCATGCGCGAACCCGGCGGGAACCAGCACTTGCGCGCCGTTCTCGAATGACAGCTCGAACCCCACCCATTGGCCATAGGTCGGGCTGCCCTTGCGAATGTCGACAGCCACATCAAAAAGCGCGCCTTTGCCGCAACGCACAAGCTTGTCTTGCGCATGCGGGGGGGCCTGAAAGTGCAGACCACGCACTGTGCCGGGGGTCATGGACAGCGAATGATTGTCCTGCACGAATTCGACATCAATGCCGTTTTCGGCCAAATCCTTACGGCTATAACTTTCGGAGAAAAACCCGCGGTGATCACCAAAGCGGCGCGGCGTGATCAGCTTGACGCCGGCAAGCTTGGTGTCCTCGATCTGCATGGTGGAAACTGCCTTTTGTCCTGCGATAAACACCGGGTTCCTAGCACCGGTGCGGCAGCGTGTCACGACTCTATGGGCGGCTTCGCTCAGAGGGCTGGCAAAGTGTCCCGACTTCGGGAGCTTGGTAATTTCCTTTTTGACATGCGATCTAGGAAAGACGTCTGCACACCACCTGCCGAGGTCGCCGGTTTTCTTACAAAAGCGACGCGACGCCTGCTAGGATCAAACCCATGCGTATTGTTCTGATCCTTACCTGTTTGCTGCTCATGTCCTGTGGTCGCCCACTGACCCCGAACGAGCGCAGTTTCGCAACCCAGATACATGGCGGAACCCTTGCAGCATCGCGTATCCGGCTGGTGGAGGGCGCGTTGATCGGCAAGACCACCTACCAACGTCCGACGCGCCCGCGCCTTGCTTGCCGTGAGCGGATCTTTCCCGAGCCGACAACGCCCACGGTCACAGTCGGGCCAGCGGCCTTTGTCATTCACAACAGGGTCTTTTTCTCAAAGGACTGGTACGCGCTGGATTATCTGCCAGCCTATCCCGAACGCATGTCACTGGTGCATGCGATGATCTTTGCGCATGAAATCGTGCATGCGTGGCAATGGCAAAACCGGCGCGACACCGGGTATTCCCCGCTCAAGGCCGTGTCAGAGCACGGCATGAGCCCGGACCCCTACCTGTTCGATATCGAAACAAAAACACGGTTTTTGGACTACGGCTATGAACAACAGGCCAGCATCGTCGAGGAATACGTCTGTTGTGCCACGCTCGATCCCGACGCGCCGCGCACGGATCGGCTTAAATCCTTGATCAGTCAGGCCATGCCCATAAGGGAGGTGACGATCCCGCGGCAGGTGATCCTGCCGTGGAAAGGCGTCGAGACGAAAGGCATCTGCCGAATCTGAACGGCAGCTTAGTCCTGAATGCTTTCAAGATAGGTCAGCAAGGCGGCCAAGGGGCGTGGCGTGGGTGTCATCACACCGTCGCCCACATCCACCGGCACCGTCTCTCCGTTCAACAGCAGACCGAATTCCGGCATCGCGTGGCCGGGCACGCCACTGCGGTCATATCCGTCGATCACAGACAGCACGCGGGCGCGCGGGAATGTGCCGTTTTCGGCCAGATTTGTCAGATCGGATGGCGCCGGGTCAAATGATCCCGCCCAAGGGCCATTGCCCTCGCCAGAGCGGCCATGACACTGGGCGCAGTTCTCAACAAAGAGGCGTTCGCCCTCTGATGGCTCGGGCATAGACACTTCTGTGCAGGCCGCCGCCCCCACGAGAACCAAGTACGTTATCAACACCTTGCGGATCATGTCATGTCTCCTCTGCGCTCATCCTGCCCCGCCACGCTGACGGTTTCGTTGACGCAGATCAAGCCAGTTCGCCCGCCAATGCCCGATCAAGGAGCGCGACAGTCTCCTCCACACCATAAAGCGCGATGAAGCCGCCGAAGCGCGGGCCTTGGCTGGCCCCCAAAAGCACCTCGTAGATCGCCTTGAACCAGTCGCGCAGCGGCTCGAACCGGTCCCGGCCCACGTCATAGACCACCGATTGCAGGGCTTCGTCCTCAATCGGGCCATCATAGCTGGCCAGACGATTGCGCAGGTCAAGCAGCGCGTCACGCTCCAGCTCGTTGGGCGCGCGGTACTGTTTATGCGGCGCGACGAAATCCTCGTAGTATTTCACAGCAAAGCCTGCCGCCTGATCCAGATCGGGGTGCGTTTGCGGGCTGGCATCGGGCGCATAACGGCGGATGAACCCCCAGAGCGTGTCCTTGTCATGCGCGGACGCGACCGAGGCAAGGTTGAGCAGCATGGCAAAGGACACCACCATCCGGCTTTCCGGCACATCCCCGTTGTGGATATGGTGCACCGGGTTCGCCAGACGTTGCGCGGCATCCTGCGTGGCATAGGCGCGCAATTGCTGGTGATATTCGTCCACCGCCTTGGGGATCACATCGAAATAGAGCCGCTTGGCGGTCTTCGGCTTCAGATACATGAAATAGCTGAGGCTTTCGGTCGAGGCATAGCTGAGCCATTCGTCGATCGAGATACCGTTGCCCGAGGATTTGGAAATCTTCTGCCCGCTATCATCGAGGAAAAGCTCATAGGTGAAATGCTCTGGCGCCTTCCAGCCAAGGATTGTGCAGATGCGGTCATAGATCGGCGTGTTGGTGGAATGGTCCTTGCCGTACATCTCGAAATCAACACCCAGCGCCGCCCAGCGCGCGCCAAAATCAGGCTTCCATTGCAGTTTTACGTTCCCACCGGTGACAGGCAGCGTCCATTCGCGGCCGGTTTCATCATCAAACGTGATCTCGCCCTTTGCGGCGTCCACATGTTTCATCGGCACATACAGGACGCGACCCGTTTCGGGATGTAGCGGCAGAAAGATGGAATAGGTCTGACGACGCTCTTCGCGCAGGGATTTCAGCATGACCTTCATCAGGTCGTCATAGCGTTCCACCGCGCGCAACAGCACCTCATCGAACTGGCCGGATTTGTAGAACTCGGTCGCAGAGTAGAATTCATACTGAAACCCGAACGTGTCGAGGAACCGGCGCAGCATGGCGTTGTTATGATCGCCGAAACTGTCATGTGTCCCAAAGGGATCAGGCACAGATGTAAGTGGCTTTTGCAGATGCTCTTGCATCATGTCCTGATTGGGCACGTTGCCCGGCACCTTGCGCATCCCGTCAAGATCATCCGAAAAGCAGATCAACCGTGTCGGAATGTCGCTGATCATCTCAAAGGCGTTGCGGATCATGGTCGTGCGTAGCACCTCGCCAAAGGTGCCGATATGCGGCAAGCCAGAGGGGCCATAGCCGGTCTCAAAGATCACATGCCCCGATGCGGGCGGCTCTTTTTCATAGCGTTTGAGCACGCGCCGCGCTTCTTCAAAAGGCCAAGCTTTCGAGCTCATTGCAGCGTCGCGCAGTTCAGACATGGGGTTCTCCGGTTGATTGCCCCTTGGTTGCGCCGCAGGGTCGACCGCTTCCTATTGCCGAGGGGCGGGACAGTCAATAATCTGCGCCCGAACCCCGCCATGAAGGACAGGCAGATGACCGATCAGTTACCCCACCCGCTCACCCCGCAGGATTGTCTTGTCGCGGTGATGATCGCGGTCTCGGCCTCGGACGAGAACATCCAGACCGCCGAACTGGTCAAGATCGAGAGCGCGGTAAACAACCTGCCGGTCTTTGCCGCCTATGACGTGGACCGAATGCGGGTCATCGCGCAGATGGTGTTTGACCTGTTCAGTGTCGAGGACGGGCTGGATGCGCTGTTTGGCCTCGTGCGTGACAACCTGCCCGAACGGCTGATCGAAACCGCCTACGCGCTGGCCTGCGACGTGGCGGCCGCCGATGGCACGCTGGACGAGACGGAACTGCGCATTCTCGAAGAGATCCGCTATGAGCTGGCGATCGACCGGCTGGCCGCTGCCGCCATCGAACGCGGCGCACGGGCACGTCACCTGACCGCATGAGGCCGCGAGGGCGGCAAAATTCACCGTTTTCTTCTTGGGCAAAACCCGGTCTATATAGCCTCTGAACCGCAAGGGAGACCAAGACATGCGCCCCGTTTTCGTCAATATCCGCTGCAAGCCCGGCAGATCCTACCATGTGGCAGAGGCCATCGCCCTGCGCGAAATCCACTCAGAGCTTTATTCCACCTCGGGGCCCTTTGATCTTTTGCTGAAACTTTACGTTCCCGAGGACGCGGATGTGGGCAAATTCATCAATGAGAACCTGCTCGATATCCCCGATATCGAACGGACCGAAACGACGCTGACCTTCAAGGCGTTCTGAAAATAACGATACGGACAGGGAGAAAAATAGAATGCGACTGACATCACTGATCGCGGGCGCCTGCATGGCCGCCCTAGCAAGCGGCGCCATCGCCGAAGACGGCAAGGTCAAGGTGGGTATGATCACCACATTGTCCGGCGGCGGCGCGGGCCTTGGCATCGACGTGCGGGACGGCTTTATGCTGGCGGCCAAGATGGCCGGCAACGACAATCTGGAGGTCGTCGTCGAGGACGATCAGCGCAAGCCCGATATCGCGGTGCAGCTGGCCGACAAGATGATCCAGTCCGAGAAGGTCGATGTGCTGACCGGCATCATCTTTTCCAACCTCGCCATGGCCGTGATCCCTGCGGCAACTGCGCAGAACAAGTTTTACCTGTCGCCCAATGCCGGACCATCGGCACTGGCGGGCAAGGGCTGCAATCCGAACTATTTCAATGTCGCGTGGCAGAACGACAACCTGCACGAGGCGGCAGGCGGCTATGCCAATGATGCGGGTTTCGCCAACACCTTTATCCTTGCGCCGAACTATCCGGCGGGTCAGGACGCGCTGACAGGATATAAGCGCATCTACGAGGGCGAACTGGCCGGCGAGCTTTTTACCCAACTGGGCCAGACCGATTATGCCGCAGAGCTTGCGCAGATCCGCGCAAGCGGCGCAGACAGCGTGTTCTTCTTTCTGCCCGGCGGCATGGGGATCTCGTTTCTCAAGCAATATGCCGATAGCGGCATTGACCTGCCCGTCGTTGGACCGGCGTTTTCCTTTGACCAAGGCATCCTGCAGGCCGTGGGCGATGCAGCCCTCGGGGTAAAGAACACATCCCAGTGGAACAAGGATCTGGACAACGAGGCCAACACGGCATTCGTCGAGGCATTTCAGGCCGAATATGGCCGCCTGCCGTCGCTTTATGCCAGCCAGGGCTACGACACCGCGAACCTGCTGCTGTCGGCGATGGCCAAGGCCGACATCGCGGATGCCGACGCATTTCGCGCCGCGCTGAAGGAGGCTGATTTCGCCTCTACCCGTGGGGATTTCGCCTTTGCCTCCAACAACCATCCGATTCAAGACATCTATGTGCGCGAAGTGATCAAGGAAGGTGACGTCTACACCAACAAGATCATCGGCGTCGCACTAGAAGATCATTCCAACGTCTTTGTCGACGAGTGCGAGATGTAAGGCAGTCACCGCCCCGGACATGCTCCGGGGCCTCTAAGAAATCCGGGACCTTGTCACGAGGTCCCGGATCAAGCCCGCGACGCGAGACACCATCCGCCAATGACAGCCATTCTTTTCATCGAACAGGTCCTCAACGGGCTTCAGTTCGGCGTCATGCTTTTTCTCATGGCGGCCGGGCTGACTCTTGTGTTCGGGGTCATGGGGCTGATCAACCTCGCGCATGGATCGCTATACATGGTCGGCGCCTTTGCGGCCGCGGCCGTGGCGGGGGCGACGGGATCATTCATTCTGGCACTGATGGCGGCGCTGGCCGCCGCTGCTGCCGCAGGGGCCATCGTGGAATTGGTGGTGATCCGCAGGCTATATGATCGTGACCATCTAGATCAGGTGCTGGCGACCTTTGCGCTTATCCTGATCTTTTCCGAAGGCACGCGGTACATCTTCGGCTCCTTCCCGCTATTCCTTGATATTCCAGATTACCTCTCGGGGCCGGTCGCCCTGCCCGGTGGCATCCATTACCCGCTTTACCGGCTGACGATCATCGGCATCGGTCTGACCATCGCGGCGGGGCTGTTCTGGCTTATCTCTCGCACCCGCCTTGGCATTCGCATCCGCGCAGGCGAGGCGGACCGCGAGATGATCGCGGCGCTGGGCGTCGATATCTCCAAGCTTTACACCATCGTCTTTGCGCTGGGCGCGGCGCTGGCCGGGCTGGCGGGCGCGCTTGTCGGTGCCATACAATCGGTGCAGGTGGGCATGGGCGAGCCGGTGCTGATCCTTGCCTTTGTGGTGATTGTGATCGGCGGTATCGGATCCATCAAAGGCGCGCTTGTGGGCGCGATCCTTGTGGGGCTGACAGATACGCTGGGCAAGATTTTCCTGCCTGCGCTTTTTGCTCTGTTCATGGACAATTCAGCGGCACAGACGACCGGCTCTGCGCTGGCCTCGATGCTGATCTATATCCTGATGGCGCTGGTTCTGGTCTGGCGCCCCCAAGGCCTGTACGGGGCGCGACCCGCATGAGCCGCGAGGGATGGATCAACGCCGCGATCTATGCGGGGCTGCTGGCGGTCCCGCTCTGGGCGTGGCTGGTGGACGAGCCATTCACGATCACGCTGGCAACCCGCGTGGCGATCCTCGCTTTGGCGGGCGTCGGTCTGAATATCGCGCTGGGGCTTGGCGGGCTGGTCAGCCTTGGACATGCGGCGTTCTTCGGGGTGGGTGGCTATGCGATGGGCATTCTGGCCAGCCATGCCCAAAGCTATAGCCCACTGATGGAGACGCCATTCCTGATCGAAGGCACCAAATCCATGCCGGTGATCTGGCTGGTGGCGACCTTGACCTCCGGCCTCGTGGCTCTGGCGATTGGCGCGCTGAGCCTGCGCACCTCGGGCGTGTATTTCATCATGATCACGCTGGCCTTTGGGCAGATGTTCTATTTCTTTGCCATCAGCTGGCCCGCCTATGGCGGCGAGGATGGGCTGTCGATCTATGTGCGCAACGGGTTTCCGGGGCTGAATACGCTGGACCCGATCCAGTTCTTCGCCATCTGTTTTGTCCTGTTATCCGCCGCCCTATGGCTGAGCGCGCGACTGGCCGCGTCCGAATTCGGCCTTGCCCTGGGCGCCGCGCGGCAATCGCCACAACGGGCGGAAACGGTGGGGCAAAGCCCGTTCCGGCTGCGGCTGATGGCGTTTGTCATCTCTGGTGCGATCACCGGGCTGGCGGGCGCGCTTTTCGCGGATCTCAACCGCTTTGTTTCGCCCACCATGTTCAGCTGGCAGCTGTCTGGTGAGCTGATCGTATTCATCATCCTTGGGGGCGTCGGGCGTCTATTCGGCCCCGTGGCCGGGGCCGCGCTTTTCATCACGCTAGAGCATTTTCTCGGCGGGCTGTCGGAGTTTTGGCACATCTATCTTGGCCTCCTTTTGTTGCTGGTCGTGCTGTTCGCGCGCGGCGGGATCATTGGCCTGCTGGCTGGGCGAAAGGTGGCACATGACTGACCCAGTTCTGAGCCTGCATGAGGTGTCCAAATCCTTTGGGGCACTGCGCGCCTCGGATGCGATCTCACTCGATCTGCGGCCGGGCGAAATTCACGCCATCATCGGACCGAACGGTGCGGGCAAATCCACGCTGATCGCGCAGATCTGTGGCGGGCTGCGCCCCGATAGCGGGCGGATCGACTTTCTTGGCCGCGATATCACCGGTCTGTCGGTGCCAGCGCGCGCAAAGCTTGGACTGGCCCGCACATTTCAGATTTCTGCGCTGGCGATGGAGGATACTGCACTTCAGAATGTCATGCTTGGCGCGCTGATGCCGCGCGGCGGGCGGCTGGGGTTTTTCCGGCCCGTGCTCGGCAACACAGCGCTGCGCGAGACCTCCATGCAGGCGTTAGAACGTGTCGGGCTGGCGGATCAGGCGGCGCTGCGCACAGCCGAGCTGTCACACGGGCAACGCCGCCAGTTGGAAATCGCGGTGGCGCTGACCCTACGCCCCCGCGCCTTTGTCATGGACGAGCCGATGGCAGGCATGGGCACCGACGGGTCGCGCCGCATGACCGCCTTTCTGGAGGGGCTACGCAATGAGGCGCCGATCCTGCTGGTAGAGCATGACATGGACGCGGTCTTTGCGCTGGCTGATCGGATCACCGTGCTGGTTTACGGGCAATGCATCGCCACAGGCACCGTGGCCGAAATCCGGGCAAGCCGGGCCGTGCGCGAAGCCTATCTTGGCGAAGACGCATGAGCCTGCTGGAGGTCCGCAATATCAGCGCCTTTTACGGCGTGACGCAGGCGCTGTTCGACGTGTCGCTGGACGTGGGCAAGGGCGAGGTCGTTGCCCTGCTGGGGCGCAACGGCATGGGCAAATCCACCACGGTCAAGACAATCTGCCGGTTGCTGCCTGCACGCAGCGGCGAATTGCGGTTGGACGGGCAAGATCTGAGCCGCCTGCCCGCCTATCGCGCGGCGCGTCTGGGCATCGGGCTGGTACCAGAGGGGCGGCGCTGCTTTGCCAATCTGACGGTTGAGGAAAACCTGATCGCAGCGGCACGCGCCGGACATTGGGACATGGCGCGCATCACCGCCCTTTTCCCCCGGCTGGCAGAGCGGCGCGCGCAATCGGCGGCCACGCTGTCAGGCGGCGAGCAACAGATGCTGGCCATCGGGCGCGCCCTGATGACCAACCCGCGCCTGCTTATCCTAGATGAGGCGACCGAAGGGCTGGCACCGCTGGTGCGGCAGGAAATCTGGACGGCCATTGCCCGGCTCAAGACAGAGACCGGGCTAGGCATCCTCATTGTCGACAAATCACTGACCGAACTGGGTCAGGTCGCCGACCGCGCTGTGATCGTGCAACGCGGCAGTAGCATCTGGAGCGGCCGTTTCGACGAAATGACAACAGAGATCGCCGCGAATTACATTGGGGTCTGAGGTCGTCAGGCCCGTCTGCGCCGCTTGCGACCGCTGCCACCTTCGGTCTCACCCCGCCCACCCGCATTGAAGGACGGCGCAGGCAATGGCGCCACCTTGGCCAGCTCGGGAAACGGATCGGTTTTGTGCGGGATGGCGTTTGCGGCGATGAAATGCTCCTGAAAGCGCGGCTCGATGGCGGTTTCAACCTTGGTGATCCCGCGCACCGTGCGCTCGATCTCGGCCCGTGCCGCGACATTACACAGCGCGATGCGCGCGCCGGTGCCCGCGGCATTGCCAGCCGATGTGACCTTGTCCAGCGACACATCCGGGATCATCCCCAGCACCATCGCATGCTTGGCTGAGATATGCGCACCAAAGGCACCGGCCAGCACGACGCGGTCCACCTTGTCCACACCGCGCTCATCCATCAACAGGCGCGCGCCCGCGTAAAGCGCGGATTTGGCCAGCTGGATTGCGCGGATATCGCCTTGTGTCACGGTGATGCGCGGCCCGCCATCGGCGCTGGCATCATGGATGAGATAGGAATGCGTGCGCCCCTCGGGCACGGATCTGTCCGTGCCGGTCTGTGCGGCAGAGCCGATCAACCCGCTGTCATCCATCAAGCCGGCCATGCGCAACTCTGCCACCGCCTCGATGATGCCCGAGCCACAAATGCCGGTGATGCCCGTCGCAGCGGTTTCTTCCCAGAAGTCCGCCTCGTCCGACCACTTTTCGCAGCCGATCACGCGGAAACGCGGCTCTTTGGTTTCGGCATCAATACGGATTGCCTCAATCGCGCCGGGTGCGGCGCGCTGCCCGGACGAGATCTGAGCGCCCTCGAACGCCGGGCCTGTGGGAGAGGAACATGCAAGCACGCGGCTCTTGTCGCCCAGCAGGATTTCCGCGTTGGTGCCAACATCCACGATAAGCGCCAGATCATCGGATTTTCCCGGCTCTTCGGATAGCGCGACAGCGGCGGCATCGGCGCCCACATGGCCCGCGATACAAGGCAGAACATAGGTGCGCGCGCGGGCGTTGATCGCGTGCAGATCAAGCTCACGCGCGGCCATTGAAATGCTGTCGGACGTGGCCAGCGCAAAGGGCGCCTGCCCCAGTTCCACCGGGTCGATACCCAAAAGCAGGTGATGCATGACGGGGTTGCAGACAAACACCGTCTCAAGGATCAGCTTTGCGTCGATCCCGGCCTCGGCGGCGATTTCCACCGCCAGCGTGTCGATCGCCTCGCGCACTGCGCGGGTCATTTCGGCATCGCCGCCCGGATTCATCATGGCATAGCTGACCCGGCTCATCAGGTCTTCGCCGAAACGGATCTGCGGGTTCATGATGCCGGAACTGGCTTTGACCTCACCCGAGACGAGATCGGTCAGATGCGCGGCAATTGTCGTCGAGCCAAGGTCGATGGCCAGCCCGTAAATCCCCGCCTCATGCAGACCCGGCCAGATCTCGATCACGCGGGCGGTCTTGTCGGTGTGGGACTTGTGCAGCGCAACGGTCACCTCGAATTTGCCTTTGCGCAGGACGGGCTGCAATTTGGACATGAGCGTCAGATCGGCACTGATCTCTTCGATGCCCCATTCCGATTGCAACGCGCGCTCCAGCCGCTCCAGATCGCCGGTGGGGGTATGCATATCCGGCTCATCGACCTTGACGAAGTAGAGCCGTGTCGCCGGGTCCATTTCTATCACGCGGGCCGAGGCGGCCTTGCGCACGACCTGTTTGTGCACCTGACTTTCGGCGGGCACGTCAATGACCACGTCACCCATCACCTGCGCCTGACAGCCCAGACGGCGGCCCGGCTTCAAGCCGCGCTTTTCGTCATAGCGCGCCTCGACGCTGTTCCACTCTGACAGCGCATCGGCATGCACGGTGACACCATGCTTGGAGAACTCTCCGTAGCCCGGCGTAATCTGGCACTTGGAACAGATGCCACGCCCGCCACAGACGGAATCCAGATCAACGCCAAGCTGGCGCGCCGCGGTCAGGACAGGGGTGCCTTTAGGAAAACGCCCACGCTTGCCCGAGGGGGTGAAAACGACAAGGGGATCGGTGCTCATTTACTCGCAGCCTTTGCAGAATTCAGGGGTCTGCACGGGAACATAACGGTTTCGCGGGGCTGTGAAAGGCTGCAACCGGCAAAAACTGGTTGGCCGGCGTCATCGCGTCGCCGTGCTGTCCCTGAGAAAGGCGAGAATCGCCTGCCTGTCGCCATCAAGCGCCGGGGCGGGGCCGCGCGTGACGGGATCGGGCAGATCGCTCATCTTGATCGGATTTCCCGCCGCGACAAAGGCGGGCTGGCCATCGGCATCCAATACATCGACCACCATGTTGCGCGCCAAAAGCTGTGGATCGCGCAGCGCCTCTGCCACGGTCTGAATAGGGCCAGTGGGCACGCCCGCCTCTTCCAGCCGGGCGATCCAATGCGCTTTGGGCTGGTCCAGCGTGATCGCCTCGATCAACCGCTTGAGGGTGCGGGCATTTTCACAGCGCGCAGGGTTTGTCGCAAAACGCGGATCAGCGTCCAGAGGCAGGCCCAACACTGCACAAAGCCGGGCAAACAGCGCATCATTGCCAGCGGCGATCACGAAAAGCCCATCACTGGCGTGAAACGTCTCGAAGGGCGTGATCGACGGGTGCCGCGCCCCCGAGGGACCGGGCGGCGTGCCGGTTGTCGTCGTCATGGCCACCGCATGTTCGAGTATGGCAAGCTGTGCATCCAGCATGGCGATATCGACTTTCTGACCCTTGCCGGTCTTTTGCCGCTCCAACAGGGCCGCAAGAATACCCTGCACCAGATACATCCCCGCCACGATATCCCCAATACTGGCGCCGACGCGCACCGGGTCGCGGTCTTTTTCGCCCGTGATCGACATGACACCGCCGCGGGCCTGCACCACCATGTCATAGGCGGGTTTCAGCGCCTCCGGCCCGGTATGGCCAAAGCCGCTGACAGCCCCGTAAATCAATTCAGGATGCCGCGCGTGCAGATCCTCCCAACCATAGCCCAGCTTTTCCATTGTATCGGGGCGGTAGTTTTCCAAGATCACGTCCGCCCGCGCCAAAAGATCGTCGAACACCGCACGATCCGAGGGGTCCTTGAGATCAAGCGCAATGGACTGCTTGCCATGATTGATGGTCGCGAAATAGGCGCTTTGCCCGTTCTTAAACGGTGGAAAGGCACGGGTATCGTCGCCCGACCCCGGCCTTTCCACTTTGATCACCTGCGCGCCCAGATCCCCCAGCGTCATGGAGGCGAACGGGCCTGCCAAAACATGGGTCAGGTCGAGCACGACGAGCTTGTCCAGTGGGGCGGGCATGCGGGTCTCCTTTTTTTCACATCACGTTCTTTTGACGCGTCAAGATCACAAGTATCTGACATCAAGGCAGCTATGGACACAATCGCCCGACTGTCGCAGCATGTTTCGGGGCAGACTGACAGCAAGGGCGCGGCACAGGATGGAGTATAGCGGGGGCATCACGATTGTTCTCTTCGTGGTGGCGCTCTGGCTTTGGGTGCGGGCGCGGGCCTTTGTCAGGCCCAGTCAGGGACGACGCATCACGCCCCAGCCGGGGACGGCCATCCTGTTGGTGAACCTGCAAGAGACCTTTTGGAACGATGCCCATTACGACCCAAGCGTGCGTGCACGTATGGAGCGCGCGGTAAACCGCGAAGTGGAACTCGCCCAGCTCAAGGATCAGCCGGTCATCGCGCTAAGACAGGAATTCTCGGATCTTGGGCTTTGGCTGGCTGCAAGGCTCTTTCACAAATACAGGGCGACAAGCAGCGGACCGGGCCTGTTGCTGGCACAGCCCTTTGTCGGAATGGCCGACCAGATGGTCACCAAGCAGGTGCAGGACGGATTCGAAAGCGGCGATCTGGATGCGGTGTTACAGGCCTTGCGGATCGGCAAGCTGCGCATTCTCGGGCTGGACGGCGAGCATGACGTGGCCAAGACCGCGCAGGGCGCGCTCAATCGCGGCTACGAGGTAGAGCTTGTATGTGACGGAATCGCTACCGCCCGCAATGACGCATTTGACAGTGTCGCCGAGGCGCTTGGCAGTCAGGGCGCGCGCGTGGTCCAGGCCCTAGCCGCGCCGGATATCGGCCCCCAATGACGCCATAAGCGGCTCGAATATCGGAAAGGACGTGGCAATCGGCCCGCCATCATCCACCCCAACAGGGCTTTGCGTGGCCAGCCCCAGCACCAGAAACGACATGGCGATACGGTGATCCAGATGGCTGGCGCAGGTCGCACCACCCGGCACGCCGCCTGCGCCCCGTCCATGCACGATCCACCAATCCTCGCCCTCCTCGACCTCAACCCCACAGGCGCGCAGGCCGGTGGCCATCGCGTCGATCCGGTCGGATTCCTTGACGCGCAATTCCTTGACGCCGCGCATGACAGTCGCACCCGTCGCACAGGCCGCAACCACGGACAGCACGGGATATTCGTCAATCATGCTGGCGGCGCGCTCTGGCGGCACCTCGATGCCTTTCATGTCCGGCGAGAACCGCGCGCGCAGGTCGGCTACAGGCTCGCCCCCCTCTTCGCGTTCGTTTTCATAAGTCAGGTCAGCGCCCATTTCGCGCAGCGTGGTAAAGAGTCCGGCGCGCGTGGGGTTAAGCCCGATGCTCGGCACCAGCACGTCAGACCCTTGGGTGATCAGCGCGGCACAAACGGGAAAGGCGGCGCTGGACGGGTCACGCGGCACGGTGATCGTCTGCGGGCGCAGCTCTGGCTGGCCGGTCAGGGTGATAACACGGCCCTCATCGGTGGTCTCGGTCGTGATTTGCGCGCCGAAACCGGCCAGCATCCGCTCGGTATGGTCGCGGGTGGCCTCTTGTTCGATCACCACGGTCTGCCCCGGCGCATTGAGGCCTGCAAACAGTACGGCGGATTTCACCTGTGCCGACGGGACCGGCACGGTATAGCGCACCGGCACCGGATCGACCGCGCCCACGATGGTCATCGGCAGCCGCCCCCCGGACCGCCCCACCGTCTGCGCCCCAAAGAGCGCCAGAGGATCGGTCACCCGCGCCATCGGTCGCTTGTTCAGGCTGGCATCCCCGGTAAAGGTGGCCGTGATGGGCGAGGTCGCCATCGCCCCCATGATAAGCCGCACGCCAGTGCCGGAATTGCCGCAATCAATCACCTGCTCTGGTTCCGCAAAACCCCCGACACCGACACCGTGCACATGCCATGTGCCCTCGTCGTCGCGTGTCACCTCGGCCCCCATGGCGCGCATCGCCTTGGCCGTGTCGAGCACATCCTCACCCTCAAGCAGACCGGTCACGCGCGTCTCGCCGACCGACAATGCGCCAAGGATCAACGAGCGGTGCGAGATGGATTTATCACCCGGCACATCGGCGCGCCCCGAAAGGTCAAAAGAGGCATGCGCCTGCATGGGAGTTGGTGTGCCATGTCCGGACATCTGCGAACCTCTTGGATGGTCAGGATATTAGTTGCGCCGCTGATAGCGCAGACCGATAGGCGCGTCTATCGGATCACGCGGCCTCAGGCCGTCTCATCCTCAAGATTCAGTTTCATGTCCACCAGAACCTGCTGCAAGACAGAGGTTTCTTTCAAAAGCCGCTTGGCCTCGTTTGCGGTGATGACACCATCCTGAATGGATTGCTGATATTCGGCCATCAGCATCGCGAATCTCTGGCTCAGCGCGATAACGTCGCTGTTGATCCCGCCAGAGCCGCCGGTGTTGGAGCGGCGCTTGTCGAATTCCAGCCCGATCCCGTTAAGTTCTGCAAGAGAGGCCGTGACATGCGGATAGGATGCCGCTGCCTCCAGCTCTGCGACGGCATCAACGGGCATAAAGCGGTCAGCGTGCTCGTCATGTTCGGAATAATAACGCCCCAGCGTGGCCTTTGATTTGCCAGTCAGGGCACAGGCGGCCTCTATTCCGACATCCTTGACCAGCGCTTCGGTGTGTTTCTTGAGATAACTCTTGGCGTTCGACATGTACCCAGAACCTTTTAACCTCCCGCTTTATGCGGAATTCGGCATGTTGGCGCAATGCCTTGCGATGCCTGTCGATCAGGCTCTTTCGACCAGCACGGACCCGACCGAATACCCCGCCCCAAAAGAGCAGATCAGCCCCAGATCGCCGGGCGCCAGATCGTCAGAGAATTTCGAGAACGCAATGATTGACCCGGCGGAAGAGGTGTTGGCGTAATCCTGCAGGATGTTTGGCTGTTCCTCGCGGGACGGGACGCGCCCCATCACCTTGCGCCCGATAAAATCGTTCATTGCCTTGTTGGCCTGATGCAACCAGAGGCGCCGCAGATCATCGGATGTGACGCCCTCTGCGCCCAGATGGTCCGCAATATGGGCAGACACCAGCGGCAGCACCTCTTTGAACACGCGCCGCCCCTCCTGCATGAACAGCATATCACGCCGGTCTTGCATGTGATCCGCGCGGGTGCGGCGCAGAAAGCCGTTATTGTTACGGATATTGTTGGAAAACTGCGTTGCGCAGCGGGTGGACCGGATGAGGAAATGCGCCCCCTGTGCTGTCTCAGCGGGTTCCAGCACCACAGCCGTGCACACATCGCCAAAGATGAAATGGCAATCCCGATCCCGCCATTCCAGATGGCCCGAACAGATCTCGGGGCTGACCACGATGGCGCACCGCGCAGAGCCGGAGCGGATCATGTCGGCCGCCGCCTGAATGCCGAAGGTGGCAGAGGAACAGGCGACATTCATGTCGAACGCAAAGCCGCCCGCGCCCATGGATTGCTGTATTTCAATGGCAATGGCGGGATAGGGGCGTTCGTGGTTGGACGCGGCACAGATGATCAGATCGACCTCGGACGCGTCGCGCCCCGCCTGTGCCAGCGCCTTGGCGCAGGCATCCAGCGCGATTTGTGCCATCAGGCTTGGTTCATCGTCGCGGCGCGGGCGAAAAACCGGATGCATGATTTCAGGGTCCAGAATACCGGACCTGTCCAACACATAGCGCTGCTCGATCCCCGAGGCGTTGACGATGAACTCGGACGAGGACGGCGCCTTGGCCTCAACCGTGCCCGCCGCGATGGCCTCGGCGTTGTCCGCATTAAATCGCAGTGCATAGGCGTTGAAGGCCTCTACAAGCTCGTCATTGGTGATGACCTCATCAGGCGTGAAAACGCCCATGCCGGTGATGGCCGGGATGTGCATCTGGGATCCTCCACAGGGTTCGCGCCACAACATCGCAGGGCTGCGCCCACGTCAAGCACGACGGCGCGGCACATAAGGCTCAAAGCGTTTTGCACAAACCTGACGCGCAGTTTTTCGGGAAACGCTCTAATTCACAAGGTTCGGTGGCTGTTCGCCGGCGAGGGCGGCACGCAGATTTTCCACCGCGACCCGGCCCATCGTCTCGCGCACTTCCAGTGTCGAGGTGCCCATATGCGGCAAGAGCGTGACATTCTCCAGCGCCCTCAGCGCGGCGGGGACATCCGGTTCATGCTCGTAGACATCAAGCCCAGCCCCACCGATCCGCCCCTCGCGCAACGCGGCAATCAGCGCGGTTTCATCCACGATATCGCCGCGCGCAATGTTGATCAGATGGGCATGGGCCTGCATTTGCGACAATTCTTGCGCGCCGATCATATGTCGCGTCTCGGGGCTGGCAGGCACGGCGACCACGACGAAATCAGCGCGTTGCAAAAGCGCGTCCAATTCGACCCGTTCAGCGGCAAAGCCCGGTTCCTTGGCACTGCGCGCGGTATATAGCACATCCATGCCAAAACCATGATGACAGCGCTTTGCTATGGCGGTCCCGATGCGCCCCATCCCGACGATACCTACCGTTTTGCCCGTGGCATGAAGCCCCAATAGCTGCGTCGGGTTCCAGCCGGGCCATTGGCCTGCGCGCACCATACGCTCGCCCTCGCCCGCACGGCGCGCGCTCATCAGGATCAGTGTCATGCCGATATCGGCAGTCGCCTCTGTCACGGCACCCGGCACGTTGGTCACCATGACGCCCGCACTGCGGGCCGCCGCGAGGTCGATATGGTTGATGCCCGCGCCGTAATTCGCCAGCACCTTGCAGCGCGGCGCCTGCGCGTCGCGAAACACCTCGGATGAAAACGTATCGCCGAACATCATCAGCACGCCGTCATACAGGTTGAGCGCGGCACGCATCTGTCCGATCTTGAGCGGCGTGTTCTCTGTCCGCATTTCCACATCGAAATGCGCGCGGGCCATGTCGGCCACGCTTTCGGGTAGGGGCCGCGTAAAATAGATCCGCATCAGTGCATCCGTTCTCCCAAGGGCACGTCCTTGTCCGGGCCCAGCAACACGATATCGCCATTTTGATCCGACAGGCCCAGCACCAGAACCTCTGACATGAACGGACCGATCTGGCGCGGTGGAAAATTGGTGACGGCGATCACCTGTTTGCCGATCAGCGCCTCGGGTGTGTAATGCGCGGTGATCTGCGCGGAGGTCTTTTTTTCACCAAGCTCTGCACCAAAATCGATCCACAGCTTGATCGCGGGCTTGCGCGCTTCGGGAAAGGGTTCTGCGCGGGTGACGCGGCCCACGCGGATGTCCACTTTCAGAAAATCGTCGATGCCGATGGCGTCAGTCATCGCGCAACGCCCGAGAGCGGTCTGCGGCGGCCCCGACCGTGTTGCGCATCAGCGCGGGCAGACCTGCGGTCTCGTCCATCAGCACCTCAAGCCCCGCCTGCGTGGTGCCATTGGGGCTGGTCACATTGACACGCAACTGGGCGGGGGTCTCCTCCGCGTCTTCTGCAAGCGCGCCTGCGCCTGCAACCGTGGCCTGCGCCAGCTGCATCGCCAGTTCGGGCGACAGGCCCTGCGCCTCGCCCGCCGCGGCCATGCATTCGATCATATGAAAGACATAGGCGGGTCCAGAGCCAGAGACGCCGGTGACCGCATCCATCTGATCCTCATGATCCAGCCGCACCACCTGTCCCACCGCCTTGAGCAGCGTCTCGGACAGGTCCAGCTGCGCATCGCTCGTATGCGCGTTGCCGATGATCGCCGTGATGCCCTGCCCCACGGCGGCGGGCGTATTGGGCATGGCCCGCACAATCGGGCTGTGGTGGCCCAGCGTTTTCTCAAAGGCCGATATCGGCGTCCCGGCAGCGACCGACACGAACAGCGTGTCGCCATTGCCCATCGCCTGAATAGAGGGCAGCGCGTCGCCCATCATCTGCGGCTTGACCGCAATGAGCACAATGGCGGGTTTTTCAGGCAGGTCCTCGTTGATCCGCACGCCGGTCGACTGCAGCCAGTCAGACGGGTTCGGGTCTATCACCCATACGGATTTGGGGGGCAGGTCCCGCTTGAGCCAACCTGCCAGCATGGCCGAGCCCATCTTGCCACATCCCAGCAAAACAAGGCCACCACGCGCCACATCGTCCATCGTCATATGGATCACTCCTGCCTGTTTGGATCATGTTCGGGCCGAGTGATACGCGGGCAGGCGATGGCGCGCAACGCCCCCGCCCAGCCTGCTTGCGGAAATGCGCTCAGGCGCGGCCGTACGCCTCAGAGATCGCCACTTTGATGGCTTCTTGGGGGGTACGGTCGCCCCAGACGGCCAATTGAAAGGCGGGGTAGAAACGCTCGGCGCTCAGCACCGCGGCGGTGATCAGCGTGTCGACCTGTTCAGGGCTCACACCCTGCGTGCCCGGCATGACCAGCCCATAGCGGTAAACCATCAGCTTTTGCGCGGGCCAGTAGGTAAAGGCCCCGGCCCAGCATTGATCGTTCACGTCGTTCAGCAGGTGATAGAGCACCGGCAGCTTGTCCTCGGGGGGCTCCATCTCAAACGTACAGACCATGCGCAGCGTTTCGTCATAGCCAGACCACGCCAGCGTGATGGAATATGTGCGCCACTGACCTTCTACTGCCATCGCGATCTGGTCGTCGCCGATCCGGTCGAAATCCCAATCGTGATGCTCGGCCAGATGTTCGACGATATCGATGGGATGAAGTTCGTCAGTCAGAAACTGCTCGGAAAGTGCCATGGCGCCACCTCGTTTGTTGTAGCGCGGGGTCCGCAGCCCCCCAGCGCTTGGTGCCTGCTCTAGGATAGGGGGCCAATCCCCCAGTCCATACCAGATATGGTGCGGGCTGGATCTCTGGCTGTAAAGCTATTTCTTGGGGATAACCGCAAGAACTTGTGGATGACATGAAAATTTCATCTAAGAATTGGGCATCAGCACCAAGCGCGTCCCATATCGGCCCCGCAGACCGGGCCACAGGGCCCGATCCGCACCAATCCTGCTCAGACGACGCTGACCACAACGATCATCGCAAGCGCGTAGATCAGGATGCCACCGCCGATCAGCAGATAGTGAAACTTGTCCATGACCGTGGCGCGCGTGAGGTTGCCAAGCTGGCCCAGCAAATCCGGCCACGTGTAGCTGACGAAATCACCCTGCGTGAAGATCGCGGTGATCCGCCCGTCATCATCGACCACGGGCAGGCGGCGAAACCGTTCGTTGGACATGATCCGCAACCAGTCAAGCAGCTGGTCCTCTTCGCGGGCCATGCGGATCTCTGTGGTCATGATCTCGCGCAGCGTGGTCTTGTCCGGATCAAGGTTCCGGCCCACCACCTTGTTCATGATGTCGCGTTCGGTCACGATGCCGATCATTCGCTCGTCGGCCTCTGTCACGACGATAGAGCCATAGTTTTTGGCGTACATCGCCTTGACCGCCTCCGAGACCGCATCGTCCGGGCGCCCTGTCAGGGGCTTTGCCTTGGTCTTGTATTCCGGCTGATCCATAAGCCGCGCGCCGGCGCGGGTTGCTTTCTCGGGCATGTCGATCTCCCTTAATTGCTTGGGGATTGACGTAGTGCCACAGCAGGGCCGGTCAAAACCCGTCTCTAGGCGCCCCCCCTTGTGTGACGGCACCGGGGAATAGGAACGAAACGCGCATCGCGTCGTTTTTTCGGCATGTTGGCCATCGGATCACTTTTGCTTGTCATCGCGTTGTCGCTGCTCATCGTGCGTATCGGGACAATCGCGCTCACCATGACGGGCCTCTCGGAAGAGGTGGCGCGGTTTCAATCGTTGTCGGCCTTTTCCGGGGCGGGCTATACCACCGACGAGGCCGAAACCGTGGTCAGCAGCACAGAGCGCCGGTTGGTGATCTCCTGGCTGATCCGCGCGGGGTCTGTCGGCGCGGTGTCCGCAGTGTCCACCACCATCCTGTCCTTTGCCGGCATCGAGGACGGCTCATTCGACCGGTTGCTGGTGTTGGCGTTTGGCGCGGCGGCACTGGTGGCACTGGCGCGCTCAAACCGGCTGAACCGCTGGGCGACCCCCATTATCCGGCGCGTGCTGCGCCGCTTCACCACGCTGGAGCTAAAGGATTATGCCGGGCTCTTGCACATGCATGACGACTGGAGCGTTGCCGTGATCGGCGTATCAGGGGGAAGTTGGCTTGAGGGGCATTCGCTGGGTGAATTGCGACTGAGCGACGAGGGCGTTCGGGTTCTGGGGGTGGAATGCCATGATGGTGACTATCTGGGCGTTCCCGATGGCTCGACCGTGATCGAGGCGGGCGACGAACTCATTCTTTACGGGCATTCCCAACGGATCAAAGAACTGAAAGACCGCCAAGACGGCGATGAGGCCGCCCATGATCGGGCCAAGCATAGCCACGAATCCGAACAAGACAGCGAGTCGCGCCGGGACGAAACGCGCTCAGCAGAAGACAGAGAGGATAGCTAGGCACAGATATGGCGCCACATAGCTACCCTCAGCCCTTTGTCTAATCCACCTCGGTCATGTGACCGGCCAATCGCAGCTTACTTTGCGGATTTTTCCAGAGCGTCCAGCCGGGCGCGCAGTGCCTCGTTTTCTTCGCGCGCCTTTTGCGCCATGGCGCGGACCGCGTCGAATTCTTCGCGGGTGACGAAATCACGATCGGCCAGCCACCGGTCGATCATCGAGGACATCGCGGTCTCGGCCTCTGTCTTGGCGCCCTGTGCGACACCCATCGCATTGGTCATCAATTGGCTCAGATCGTCGAGAACTTTGTTTCTGGTCTGCATCTGTGTTGCTCCGGCGTTACGCTTCGGGTCTTATATGGAGGCGCGGACGGCACGGGGCAAGCTTGACTTGGGCCACAGCCACAGGGCAAGAGGCAGACATGCAGGCAGCAATCCGGTTTCCCGACATCTCACCAGAGCTTTTTTCCATTTCGCTTTTCGGGATGGAATTTGCCCTGCGCTGGTATGCGCTGGCCTATATCGTGGGCATCATCATCGGCTGGCGACTTGTGGTGCTGGCAACAAAGCGCGCGCATCTTTGGCCCGACAACAGCCCCGCCATGCAGCCCGAACAGGTCGAGGATCTCGCCACGTGGGTCATTCTTGGCGTCGTGCTGGGCGGGCGGCTTGGCTTTGTGCTGTTTTATCAACCGGCATATTACCTCTCAAATCCTGGCGAAATCCTGATGGTCTGGCAGGGCGGCATGTCGTTTCACGGCGGGCTGCTCGGGGTGGTTGCGGCCTGTTTCATCTGGTCGTGGCGTCAGGGTGTCGCGGCGCTATCGGTCGCGGATGTTCTGTGCATGGCGACCCCGGCGGGGCTTTTGCTGGGGCGCATCGCCAATTTCATCAATGCAGAGCTTTGGGGGCGCCCGACAGATGTGCCTTGGGGCGTGATTTTCCCCGGTACTGCGGCGCAGGATTGCGCCGGACAAATGGCCGGGTTTTGTGCACGCCATCCCTCACAACTATATGAGGCGGCGCTAGAGGGGCTGATCCTTGGCGCGATCTTGCTCTACCTTGTGTTCCGGCGTGGTGGGCTCAGGCGTCCGGGCCTTGTCACGGGCGTCTTTTTCATGGGCTACGGGCTTGGCCGCTTTGTGGTGGAATTCCTCCGCCAGCCCGATGCGCAGTTCGTCAGCCCCGGTAATCCGCTTGGTCTTGCGTGGCATGTCGATGGCTTTGGCCTCACGATGGGGCAGATCCTGTGCGTGCCGATGATCCTCTTTGGGCTGGTCATGATCGGACTGGCGCTACGTCGTTCCGCATGACGGACCTGACCACGCTTTTGGCCGCACAAATCCGCACGGGTGGGCCGATGCGGCTGGACGCCTTCATGGGCGCATGCCTGATGCATCCGCAACATGGCTATTACATGACCCGCGACCCCCTTGGCGCGGCAGGTGATTTCATCACCGCCCCGGAAATCAGCCAGATGTTCGGCGAACTGCTTGGCCTCGCACTTGCACAGACATGGATGGATCAGGGGCAGCCAAGCCCGTTCACCCTTGCAGAGCTGGGACCGGGGCGCGGCACGCTGATGGCCGACATTCTGCGCGCCACGCGTGGCGTTCCCGGCTTTCACGCGGCCCTGTCGGTACATCTCATAGAGGCGTCCAAGGTGCTGAAGGCACGGCAGGCGGCAACGCTGTGCAAAGATGGCGTCACATGGCACGACAGAGTCGACACCCTGCCCGACGCGCCGATCTTTGTGGTGGCGAACGAATTTTTCGACGCGCTTCCGATCCGCCAGCTAGAGCGCAGCGGTGACGGCTGGCGTGAACGTGTCGTAGGCCTGCGTGATGGCGCGCTGTCGCTGGGGCTGGAGCCAGCCAAGACGCTGCCCGCTCTGGCGCATCGGCTGGACGACACGCGCGATGGCGACGTGGTAGAGCTTTGCCCGGCGGCTGCCCCCGTGACCGAGGCGTTGGGCCACCTGATCGCCACGCATGGGGGCGCGGCCCTTATTGTGGATTATGGCGACTGGCGATCATTGGGCGACACGTTGCAGGCCCTGCGCGCGCAACGCCCCGTGCCGGTGCTGGACACACCCGGCGAGGCGGATCTGACCGCGCATGTGGATTTTGAGGCGCTGGCCCGCGCCCTGCCCAAAGGATGCGCACATAGCCGTGTCACCCCCCAAGGCGTCTATTTGGAACGGTTGGGGATCACCGCCCGTGCACAGGCCTTGGCCAAGACGCTGGACGGTGCGCGACTTGACGCGCATGTCGCCGCACATCGGCGCTTGACCGCGCCGGATGAAATGGGGACGCTCTTTAAGGTGATGGCGCTTTATCCCGAAACCGCCGAACCGCCTCCGGGACTTGAGACATGACGCTAGAAATTCTGACCGATGACAGGCTGGCACCGATCCGCCACGGGTTCTTTACCCGAAAAGGCGGCGCGTCTTCGGGCGTGTTTGACGGGTTGAACTGCGGCAAGGGATCATCCGATCTGGCAGAGATCGTGTCGATCAACCGGGGCCGGGTCGCCAGCGCGATGGACGTGGCGCCACAGGCACTGGCCACAGTGCATCAGGTCCATTCCGCCGATGTGGTCACGGTCGACGCCCCACAGACCGGTCAGCAAAAGGCCGATGCGATGGTCACGTCCACACCGGGCATCGCCTTGGGCGTTTTGACAGCCGATTGTCAGCCGGTTCTCTTTGCAGACCCCAAAGCGGGCGTGATCGGCGCCGCCCATGCCGGATGGCGTGGCGCGCTGGATGGTGTGCTGGAGCAGACAGTGACCGCGATGGAAGAGCTTGGGGCAAAAGCGGCCAATATTCGCGCCGTCATCGGCCCCTCGATCAGCCAACGCGCCTATGAGGTGGGTCAGGACTTTCTGGAACGCTTTCTTGATGCCGACCCCGACAGCGCACGGTTCTTCGCCAATGGCACAGAGGGAAAGTATCAGTTCGATCTGCCCGGCTATGGGATTTGGCGATTGCAGCGGGCGGGCGTCGGCGAGGCAGGCTGGACGCGGCACTGCACCTACGAGGATCCCGCGCGCTTTTATTCATTTCGCCGAACCACCCATGCCGGCGAGGCGGATTACGGGCGTTTGATATCAGTCATCCGGCTCTGATTGGGGCGCGATCTGGGCAGCCCAGACCACGAGATTGCCGTATTTTTGGAAACAATCCCCGCAAACAGGGTCAAATCAGCCCAAGTTATTTTGATTTTATCAATATTATCAATGCGCTGAACAATCAGGCCATGTTGCCTCATTTTTTGGATGACGGCCGTGAATTTCTGCAAATTTTCTTAATCCACGTCAAATCTTGGCCTCAAACCGAATCGATACTGAGTGCATCGAGACTGAGAGCATCACCAAAGGCGCTCTAGTAAAAACGGATCAAAACGAGGAAAAGACCATGAAAAAGCGTTGGGTGAAAAGCGTCCTTGAAACCAGCCGCAAGGGCACGCCAGTCCTGCCGTTTCAGCGTGCCGTCCGCTATGCGGCCCGGACACAAATGCAGCCGGTTACGGCAAAGTCCGCCTGATCCGAGGCGACGCGCCGCCAACTGGTCGGTATATCATGACAATGGCCGCCTCTTTCGGGGCGGCCTTGTTGATTCTGCAGGAGGCAGCGCCAGAATGTGACGCATTCGAACAAACTGCCGAAACAGTTTTGACGTCCCTACCAGAATTGTTTTTGCTACACGCACAAAGCGGCCCGATAGTTGCAGGACCAATATCTTTGATGCCTTTGTAGTCTCATAACGTCGAATTTTTACACCATTATGCTGTCGTCGTCGGTGGGGCCGACACGGTTGTGATGATCGCGAACTGGTGATGAGACATGCAAGAAGCGTCCATGACCGCTGGTAATTCAGCTGTCACGTCCGACAGACCGGCACAGAACCAGACCGGATCCAGCCAGCCTGCGCAGGACGAACGCACACATCGCTCGGTGCGCAAATTTCAGATCGCCTATCTCGACCGTCAGGATCAACCAAACTGGACAGAACAGATCGGGCCTGCGAGCCCCATATTCGAATCCGCTTTTTCGGCCTTTGCGCAGGGGGTTCACATCACAACGCCCGGTGGCCCTGTGGCCGTTCAGGATCTAGTTCCCGGCATGAGCGTCATGACCGAGACGCGAGGACCGATGAAGCTTTTGTGGATTGGCTCTATGACGCTGGTGCCCAAGGCGCTGGGGGTCGATCCCAGCTCTTGCCGCATGACCCGTGTGATGCCCGACACGTTCGGTCTTGGCAAACCGGAATCCAATCTCATGGCAGGTCCCGGCGCGCGGATGCTGGCGCGGCCACGCGGCTTTGATCAGGGCATGGGGCGCGAGCGTATGCTGATACCGGCACTAGGTCTGGTGGACGGTATGAATATCATCGAAGTCGCCCCGCCCAGACCCGTGACAGTCTATCACCTGGCATTGCGCCGTCATGCGATCATCCGGGCCTCGGGCGTCGAGATGGAAAGCTTTCATCCCGGTGCTGGGTTCGAACGCAACATGGGTCACAATATGCTGACGCTGTTTATGTCGCTTTTTCCGCATGTGTCCGCGCCCGCCGATTTCGGCGATACGATTTGCCCACGGCTCGATCTTGCGATGATCTGATCCGCGTTGCTCAGGCGATCTTGCTCAGGCGTTCTTCGAGGATGTCGAATGGCACACCCGGCTCGTCCTTGGCACCCCGGATGACCAGAGATGTCTTGACCGAGCCGACATTGTCCGCCGCCGTCAGTTCGCTGGTCAGAAAGCTCTGGAATGTCGACAGATCCGGCGCCACGCATTTGAGGATGAAATCCACCTCACCGTTGAGCATGTGACACTCGCGTACAAGGGGCCAGGCATGACAGCGCGCCTCAAAAGCCGACAGATCCGCCTCGGCCTGACTTTGCAGTCCGACCATGGCGAAAACTTGCACCTCGAATCCCAGTTCGCGCGGGTCCACATCGGCATGATAGCCACGAATATACCCCAGCTCTTCCAGCGTGCGCACGCGGCGCAGGCAGGGCGGTGCAGAAATGCCGACACGGCGGGCCAGTTCCACATTGGTCATGCGCCCGTCGGCCTGAAGCTCCGCAAGGATCTTTCGGTCGATATCGTCCAGACGGGTTGTGGGCATCGAACACTCCTTTGAATTCGCGATTGTTATACCAGCCCCTCAGCCACGCGCAATAATCTTTCGTATTCTCGCAAGATCGTTACGAAGACATTAGGTCTGACGACCACTTGCGCGCGTGAGCCCGGCAAGGGGTTTCACACATCTACGCACGGCGCTATATCTGCGCCAACACCGTATGCAAGGGGAACTCTCATGGGCGAAACCCGCCACACCAAAGCGCTGATCATTGGATCAGGACCGGCCGGTTATACCGCCGCCGTCTATGCCAGCCGCGCGATGCTGTCGCCGATCCTCGTACAGGGCATAGAGCCAGGCGGGCAGCTGACCACCACCACCGAGGTCGAGAATTGGCCCGGCGACACAGAGGTACAGGGCCCCGACCTTATGATCCGGATGGAGGCGCACGCACAGGCCATGGGATGTGAGATCATCGGCGACATCATCACCGAGCTGGACACAGATGTGCGCCCCTTTGTCGCCAAGGGCGACAGCGGCAACACATACACCGCCGACGCGGTCATTCTGGCCACGGGCGCGCGCGCCAAGTGGCTGGGACTGGACAGCGAAGAGGCCTATAAGGGGTTCGGCGTCAGTGCCTGTGCCACCTGCGACGGGTTCTTTTATCGCGGCGATGAAATCGTTGTGGTGGGTGGCGGGAACACAGCCGTCGAAGAGGCGCTTTTTCTGACCAACTTCGCGTCCAAGGTCACGTTGATCCACCGCCGGGACGAACTGCGCGCCGAGCGCATCCTGCAGGACCGGCTGTTCAACAACCCCAAGGTCGAAACCCTGTGGTTCCACGAACTTGAAGAAGTTCTGGGCGATGACAATCCCAAGGGTGTGACCGGCGTGCGGGTCAAGCATACCAGCACCGGCAAGACGCAGGACATCCCCTGCAAAGGCGTTTTCATCGCCATCGGCCACGCCCCCGCCAGCGAGTTGATCAAGGACAAGGTCGAGATGCATCACGGCGACTACGTCAAGGTGGAGCCGGGCAGCACGCGCACGTCCATCCCCGGCTTGTTCGCGGCAGGCGATCTGACCGACCATATCTATCGTCAGGCCGTGACCAGTGCCGGCATGGGTTGCATGGCCGCGCTCGATGCCGAACGGTTCCTCGCAGAGCAAGACGCGATCAGCGAGACACCCGCCCCTGCCCGCCATGACGAGGCAATCGCCGCAGGCGAATAAGCCCCTGAAAATATGATAGACTTTCCCGGCCCCACCTGACGGTGTGGGCCGGTCGTGTTTTTGCGGCCACATCTTGGGCCGGAAACCCGGCCACCCGTATTACAGGTTTCTTTTCCAGCAGGGCCGTGCGATGTGTTCACGTGTGAACGCACCTTCGAGTCGATACAATGACCCTGACCGCAACAGACCCGCGCCCGGATGAGGAAGACCAGCTTTTCCGACTTTTGCGTCAGATTGATCTGACGCCGGACGCCTCGCAGCGGACCATCGCCAGTGCGATCGGGGTTTCGCTCGGTCGGCTCAACGCGCTGTTGCGCGGTGCAGCAGACGCCGGATATGTCCGGATCAGCGAGCGTGCCGGTCCTGATCGTCGCCAGCGGTTCGCCTATGCGATCACGTCGCGCGGTGCAGCGCAGAAGATGCGCCTAACCGATCGTTTCCTTGCCCGGAAATTCGCCGAATACGATGCCCTGCACGCAGAGCTGACCGGCACCACCAGTGGTTTTAATCCCCTCAAACACAGGACCAAGCTTGTGCAAAGTAACCTCGCCCCAATCCCAGAACTGTATGTTTCCTACGAATCCTCGCAGAAAATGAAGATCGAAGCCGCGGACCTGACCAGCTGGGATATGACCCCGCGCCAGATCTGCGATCTCGAATTGCTGATGAATGGCGGATTCAATCCGCTCAAGGGCTTTCTGACCGAAGCTGATTACAACAGCGTCGTCGACACCATGCGCCTGACGGATGGGTCGCTATGGCCGATCCCGATCACCCTCGATGTCAGCGAGAGCTTCGCTGAGTCCATCGAGCTGGGGCAGGATATCGCCTTGCGCGACCAAGAGGGCGTCATCCTCGGCACGATGACGGTCACCGACCGCTGGACCCCGAACAAAGCGCATGAGGCCGAAAAGGTCTTTGGCGCAGATGACAGCGCGCACCCGGCGGTCAACTACCTGCACAACACGGCGGGCAACGTCTATCTGGGCGGCCCCGTGACCGGCATCCAGCAGCCCGTGCATTACGATTTCCGCGCTCGCCGCGACACCCCGAATGAATTGCGCGCCTTCTTTCGCAAGATGGGCTGGCGCAAGGTCGTGGCCTTTCAGACGCGCAACCCCCTGCACCGCGCACATCAGGAACTGACATTTCGTGCCGCAAGAGAGGCAGAGGCGAACCTGCTGATCCATCCGGTTGTCGGCCTGACCAAGCCGGGTGACGTCGATCACTTTACTCGTGTGCGCTGCTACGAAGCCGTGCTGGATAAATATCCGCAATCGACAACCTCGATGAGCCTGTTGAACCTTGCGATGCGCATGGCAGGCCCTCGCGAGGCGGTCTGGCACGGGCTGATCCGCGCCAACCACGGCTGCACGCATTTCATCGTCGGTCGCGACCATGCTGGCCCCGGCAAGAATTCTGCCGGTGACGATTTTTACGGCCCCTATGACGCGCAAGAACTGTTCCGCGAGCACGAAGAAGAGATCGGCATCCAGATGGTCGATTTTAAACACATGGTCTGGGTGCAGGAACGCGCACAATACGAGCCTATGGACGAGATCGAGGACAAGGACGACGTCACCATCCTCAACATCTCGGGCACAGAGCTGCGTCGCCGTTTGCAGGAAGGGCTCGAGATCCCAGAATGGTTCTCCTTCCCCGAGGTGGTGGCGGAACTGCGCCGCACCCGCCCCCCGCGCGCCCAGCAGGGCTTTACCGTGTTTTTCACCGGCTTTTCGGGCTCTGGCAAATCGACCATCGCCAACGCACTTATGGTCAAGCTGATGGAAATGGGCGGCCGCCCGGTCACGCTGCTTGATGGTGATATCGTGCGCAAGAACCTCAGTTCAGAGCTTGGTTTTTCCAAAGAGCACCGCGACCTGAACATTCGCCGCATCGGCTATGTCGCGTCCGAGATCACCAAGAATGGCGGCATCGCCATCTGCGCCCCGATCGCGCCCTACTCAACCACCCGCCGGGCCGTGCGCGAAGATGTCGAACAGTTCGGCGCGTTTGTCGAGGTGCATGTCGCCACATCGCTGGAGGAATGCGAACGCCGCGACCGCAAGGGTCTCTACAAACTGGCGCGCGAAGGCAAGATCAAGGAGTTCACTGGCATTTCAGACCCTTACGATGTGCCCGAAACACCCGAGCTGCGCGTCGAGACGGAAAATGTCGACGTCGACAACTGTGCGCATCAGGTCATCCTGAAGCTGGAACAGATGGGCCTGATCGCGGGCTAAGCCGCCCCGGATGTGATTAATAAAGAGGGCCGCCCTGATCGGGGCGGCCTTTGACGTCTTGCCGGCGCGTGCGACCATTGCTTCCGCATCATGCCCCGCTATATGCCTAAGGCAGACCTACATATCCCGCCAGCAGCCACATCGTGTTCGACCTACCGATAATCGGAGTACCCTTGCCTTGATGCCGCAAACGGACCTGCCCACACATATGCGCGACACTTTTCTAGCAGCGATGAGACAGGTTGCAGCCACCGTGACGGTCGTGACCACCGATGGACCGGCAGGCAAGGCCGGCGCCACGGTCAGCGCGTTCACCTCCCTATCTGCCGATCCGCCCTCGGTTCTGGTCTGTCTGAAATCCGACAGCAGCATCGGCCTCGCCGTCGAGGCGAATGGAACCTTTGCCGTCAACATTCTGCCAGAAGACGCCGAAGAGGTCGCGCGCCGCTTTGCCGGGCTGTTCGACAAAGAGACCCCGAACAGGTTTCACGGGGTCGATATTGTCGAGACAGAGTTTGGCCCGCTTCTGCCGCGTGCGACGTCATTCACCTGCACGCTGACAGACAGTCACCAGCATGGCAGCCACACAATCTGCATCGGCAATGTCGTCGACATTTCTGATGCCGGTCAAAGCCCGCTCGCCTATATGAGCGGCGCTTTTCATATCGTCCGCCCAAAAGAGCCGACCTGAGGACTTTCCCTCAAAGCTTTACAAGTAATTAACCAAGAAACGGTTTGTCCCGAAACGCGCAAGCGGCCTTGGCCCTGCTCGCAAGGCACTGATTTCGTTGACTTAGCGCGGAATTCCGCCTGATCGGGACTCTTTTCCGCCTTCTTTGGGCGCGCGGCCCGACAAATTTCCGCCCCGGTTCAGGCATACCGAAACAGGTACTGCATCCATGACAGGAGCCGGAAATATGGCCAATCTTGACACTGTGGGTGGTAACAAGTTGCAAAGCATTTCCGTGCGGCCCACGGCATCGGGCATGGCGGCGCGAGAGCGGTTCAACCGGGTATCAACAGAACCGACCAAAGAAATGACCCTGCGTATTTTGGGGCTGCTCATGATGGCGACCGCCATTTTGCTATGGGTTTTTGTCAGCGCGCAGCCGGATCCAGACGATATCCTGCCGCATAACAGCTTGGGCTCGTTCCTGCTGCTCGTGGGCCTTGGCGTATTCATCTACGGCACAAAGGGATTTCGTCGGCAGATGTCCCTTGATGTGGCGAGTGGCACACTCAGCCTGACGAAGATCAACATAAATCGGCAGGTGCGTCTCGTACACAAGGTCAAGCTGCGCGAGATCAAAAGCGTGTTCATGCGTCGTCACGGGTTCACCGATGGTCAATCCACGCTGCTTGTGCGCATCGCGGGCAACCCTGTGCCCGTCATCGGGCTGACCGGCGACAGCGACGAAATCGCAAGCCTGCATGGCCAGCTATGTGATGCGATCAAATCCGCAAAGACCGTGACACCGAAAACCCCGTTCCGGTTCAGACACAAGCGGGCACCAAAACGCAAGTTGTTCTCGGCCGGACCACTGTGACAAAAAAGAAGGGCCGCCCCAGATGGGACGGCCCTCTTTTGTCACGTCATGGACGCGGCTGATTACATCATGCCGCCCATGCCGCCCATGTCGGGCATGCCGCCACCGGCACCTGCGCCGCCATCGGCCTGCGGACGGTCTGCGACCATCGCTTCGGTGGTGATGAGCAGGCCAGCGATCGACGCGGCATCCTCAAGCGCGGTACGCACGACCTTTGCAGGGTCGATCACACCGTAGGCGAACATGTCGCCATACTCTTCGGTCTGGGCGTTGAAGCCGAACTTCGGATCGTCCGATTCACGGATCTTGCCAGCCACAACCGAGCCGTCCACACCAGCGTTTTCAGCGATCTGACGCAGCGGCGCTTCGAGAGCGCGACGCACGATCGAGATGCCGTTGGTCTGGTCGGTGTTTTCACCGGACAGGCCTTCGAGAGCCTTGGCACCCTGAACAAGGGCCACGCCGCCGCCGACAACGATGCCTTCCTGAACCGCAGCGCGAGTCGCGTTGAGCGCGTCGTCAACACGGTCCTTGCGCTCTTTCACTTCGGTTTCGGTCATGCCGCCAACGCGGATGACAGCAACACCGCCCGCAAGCTTGGCAACACGTTCCTGCAGCTTCTCGCGGTCGTAGTCCGAGGTGGTTTCTTCGATCTGGTTGCGGATCTGGGCAACGCGCGCCTCGATCTCGGAGGATTCGCCAGCACCGTCGACGATGGTGGTCTCGTCCTTCGTGATCTGAACCTTCTTGGCGGAACCAAGCATGTCCATGGTCACGTTCTCAAGCTTCATGCCCAGATCTTCGGAGATGACCTGACCGCCTGTCAGGATCGCGATGTCCTGCAGCATGGCCTTACGGCGATCACCAAAGCCGGGTGCCTTGACGGCTGCGATCTTGAGACCGCCACGCAGCTTGTTGACCACGAGGGTCGCCAGCGCTTCGCCTTCGACGTCTTCAGCGATGATCAGAAGCGGCTTCTGGCTCTGGATCACGGACTCGAGCAGCGGAACCATCGGCTGCAGCGACGAGAGCTTCTTCTCGTGCAGCAGAATGATGCAGTCATCCAGCTCGGTCGTCATCTTGTCGGCGTTGGTCACAAAGTAAGGCGACAGGTAGCCGCGATCGAACTGCATGCCCTCGACAACATCGGTCTCGGTGACGAGGCCTTTGTTTTCTTCGACGGTGATGACACCCTCGTTGCCGACTTTCTGCATCGCATCCGCGATCATCGTGCCGATGTCCGCTTCGCCATTGGCCGAAACGGTGCCGACCTGAGCGACTTCGGCGCTGTCCTCGACGGGACGTGCCGCGCCTTTGATGGCTTCGACGACCTTGGTTGTGGCAAGATCGATGCCGCGCTTGAGGTCCATCGGGTTCATGCCCGCGGCCACGGCCTTCATGCCTTCTTTGACGATGGCCTGAGCCAGAACCGTCGCAGTGGTGGTGCCGTCGCCGGCCTCGTCATTGGTGCGGCTGGCGACTTCTTTCACCATCTGCGCGCCCATGTTCTCGAACTTGTCTTCCAGTTCGATTTCCTTGGCGACCGACACACCGTCTTTGGTGATGCGGGGCGAGCCGAAGGATTTGTCGAGAACCACGTTGCGGCCTTTGGGGCCAAGCGTAACCTTGACCGCATCGGCCAGGATGTTCACGCCGCGCAGCATTTTGTTGCGGGCGTCTGTGTTGAATTTCACGTCTTTGGCAGACATATCAGTTGCTCCTGATTGATAGGAATTTGCGGATATCTATTGGATCATACGAGGCGTAGATCAGCCTTCGATGATGCCCAGGATGTCACTTTCCTTCATGATCAGCAGCTCTTCGCCGCCAACCGTGACTTCGGTACCGGACCACTTGCCGAACAGGATGCGATCGCCAGCCTTCACGGCCATGTCGATCAGCTCTCCATTGTCCTTGCGTGCACCGTCACCGCAGGAAACGACTTCGCCTTCGCTCGGCTTTTCCTTGGCGCTGTCGGGGATGATCAGCCCGCCAGATGTTTTTTCTTCGCTTTCAACGCGGCGTACGAGCACGCGGTCATGCAGCGGTTTGAATGCCATGTCTTTGGCTCCTTGGCTCAAAGTTTCCTTCAAAGATCGCCCGACCCTTCGGCGCGACCCCGTTAGCACTCAGGTCAGTCGAGTGCTAACGGCGCATAGCTAAGGAGCCTTCACGAAGCTGTCAACATCCGCTTTGCGAAAAATTTCGACTTTTGATTGCAGCACGCCAAGACCGGCAATAGCGTGTCGATGCAGGGCAATTTCAAGGGGCACAAGACCATGATTTGGCGGCTTATCACGGCAGTGACGATCACGCTTGGCATGGCGGGCACAACGCTTGCCCAAGACACCACCTGCGGCGGGCGCGACCTGATCGCAGGCCTTGATGAGGCCCGGGCACAGTCGCTGAGCGACGCAATCGCCGGGGTCAACCATCCCGAGGGTCTGCTGTGGCGCGCGACGCGGGACGACACGGTGATCGACATTTTCGGCACCTATCATTTCCACCACCGCGAAACCGACCTGCATCTGGACCTGCTGACCCCCCTGATCGCACAGGCCGACAAGGTCTATCTTGAAATCTCGAATGCCGATCAAGCCGAAATGCAGGCCATGATGGGTCGCGACCCCTCCATGATGTTTCTGACCGAGGGGCCGACCCTTATTGACCTGCTGGGAGAGCCAGACTGGACCGCCTATGCCGAGGCGATGCAGGCGCGTGGCATTCCCGGCTTTATGGCGGCGAAGTTCAAGCCGCTCTGGGCCACGATGATGCTGGGCATCGGCCCCTGCGAAATGACAACAGGCGCGCTGAACGCCGACGGCATCGACACGCTGGTGGGCGATGTGGCCGCGGCAAACGGCACCCCCAGCCGCTCGCTTGAGGATTACCGCGATATGATGGCCCTGCTTGACGGCGCGCCGATGGACGAGCAGCTGGATCTGATCCGCCTGACACTGGCATGGCCGGGCAATGCCGACGATCTGTCCTACACAATCCGAGAGCGGTATCTTGCCGGGCAAACCGCGCTCATCTGGGAATTTTCGCGCCTGCTGTCTCTTGAATATGGCGGACCGGAGGCCGAGGCGGATTTCGCCACGCTGACCGAGACGCTTTTGGACCGTCGCAACCGCGCATGGATCGAGACACTGATGGCCGAGACACAGCCGGGGGAGCGGCTTTTCCTTGCTTTCGGCGCCGGGCATTTGCCGGGCGATACCGGGATCCTCAGCCTGCTGAAAGCCGAAGGTTTCACCATTCAAAGGCAGCCACTGAAACCGTGATGACGGCTCAGCCGCGCGCGGCGCCCTCACCAAGCTCTGTCAGACCGTAGATACCTCGCGCGACGCGCTGGAACCAACCCGAATGGTTGTCCGCCATGATCTGTGTGGCCCGCCCCACACCGGTCGCGCGCGCCACCTCGGCGCCCTTGCACGGACCTGCCTGTGCCAAATGCCGCGCACAGGCAAGACTGTCCTGCTTGTAGGATGTCTCAACCGGGCCGCGCGTCCCGCCAAGATTGGGGTCCCCCCGCCGCGCGGCGAACTCCGTTTCCAGCCGGGCGCGTTTTACCTTGGATTTACGCGGGCGGAATGGGGCCGGGTCACAATGGCACTGCACCTCGCCCTCCTCGATCCTGACGCTCAGCACACCCAGACCCAATCGCCGGCACAGCCCGATATTGCCCTTGAACGCCCGCCAGCCCGCCTTGCCGGACCAGCGCGGGACGGCGACATACACCTCGTCGGTCAACGCCTGCCGCGCCACCGCCTGTTGCAGCAAGGTCAGCGAGAATCCCGTCTTCAGCTCCACCACCACAGGCGGGCAATCGGCGCGCAGGCCCATGACATCGGCGGCGCCGATCTCTGCCTTCACCTCATAGCCTTTCTCTTCCAGCCATGCTTTGACCGGAGGATAGAGCGCTGTTTCCGCCGCCTTTTTCATATGACGCACATTGGCCGCATGCGGGGCGGGTGACAAGCCCGCCGACCGGGCCTATAAGGCGCAAAAATCGACCTTGCACCAAAGGACAAAGTGATATGACGACGCTTGTTTTCGGCCATAAATCCCCCGACACGGATTCCACCGGCTCGCCCATCCTGTGGGCATGGTACCTCAACGAAGTCACCGGCACCAAGGCAGAGGCCGTGTTGCTGGGCGAGCCCAACACCGAAGCCGCCTTCATGCTGAACCGCTGGGATCTGCCCAAGCCGCGCATCGTTTCGGATGTCGAAGACGATCAGCCCTGCGTCGTGGTGGACACCAACAACCCCGCAGAACTACCTGCCAACATCAACGCCGCCAATGTGCAGGGCATCATCGACCACCACAAGTTGGTCGGCGGGCTTGAAACCAAGGGCCCGATCGACATCACCATCCGCCCGCTCGCCTGCACCGCGACTATCATGCTGGACCTGATGGGCGAAGACGCGGCCCGCCTGCCAGAGTGGGCCAAGGCCACGGCGCTGACCTGCATTCTCAGCGACACGCTTGAATTCCGCTCGCCCACCACGACCGATCATGACCGCGCCGTGGCCGAACAGCTTGCCGCGCAGCTTGACCTCGATATCAGCGAGTACGCCGCCGAGATGTTCGCCGCCAAATCCGATGTCAGCGCCTTTTCGGACGCCGAATTGCTGCGCATGGACAGCAAGGAATATGCCGTGGGCGATACCAAATTCCGCGTCTCGGTGCTGGAAACGACCGCGCCCGACATGGTGCTGAACCGCAAGGACAGCCTGATGCAGAGCATGACAACCGTCGCCGCCGAGGATGGTGTCGATCAGGTGCTGCTCTTTGTGGTGGACATCCTGAACGAAGAGGCCACGCTGCTTGTCCCCAACGATCTGGTCAAGACGGTCGCCGAGAAAAGCTTTGCCGCGACGGTCGATGGCGACACCGTTGTGCTGCCCGGCGTGATGAGCCGTAAAAAGCAGATCATCCCGAACCTCGCGGTCTGATCCGCCCACCAAGGGATGCAAATTATAAAAGGGCCGGTCACTGCGACCGGCCCTTTGCAATGAATGTTGGCTGTGCAGACGAAGCAGCTGGCACTGCGTCCGCCAATCTACCTCTCCCGCCTACGGGAAAGCGCGGCGCGCCCAAAACGGCTCAGCCCTTGCGCAACCCGTCCAGCACATCGCGCGCCGCGACGGTCGGTGTGGTCTCTCCTGCGGCCACCGCCTCGGCGGCCTGTGCCATCGCCGCGCGCGCCTGGGGTGTTTCCAACTGGGCGAGCAAGCCGCGCTTGACCTCTTCGTTGAACCAATAGCGCGCCTGTGCCGCGCGGCGCCCCTCGAAATGCCCCTCGGCCCGGCGCCATTCGGTCAGCGTCGTCATCTCATCCCATGCCGTTGTCAGCCCGTCATCCTGCAAGGCGGACACCATCATCGCCTTGGGGAATCCCTCGGGGTCCTGCGGGCGTTTGCGCAACAGGCGCAGCGCGCCGGCGTAATCCGAACAGGTCCGTGTCGCCGCCGGTTTCAGATCGCCATCGGCCTTGTTCACAAGGATCATGTCGGCCATTTCCATGATGCCACGCTTGACACCCTGAAGCTCATCGCCGCCAGCAGGGGCCAGAAGCAGAATGAAAAGATCCGACATTTCCGCCACCACGGTTTCGGACTGCCCCACGCCCACCGTCTCGATCAGCACCACGTCAAAGCCCGCCGCCTCGCACAGGCGCACCGCCTCACGCGTGCGGCGCGCCACACCGCCCAGATGACTCTGGCTGGGGGACGGGCGGATAAAGGCGTTGGGATCGCGGCTCAGCAGTTCCATGCGGGTCTTGTCCCCAAGGATCGAACCCCCAGAGCGCGACGAGCTTGGATCGACCGCCAGCACCGCCACGCGCAGACCCTGCCCCGTCAGCATCATGCCAAAAGATTCGATAAACGTGGATTTGCCCACGCCAGGCGTGCCCGACAGGCCGATCCGGATCGCCTGACGCTCTGTCGCGTTCAGCCGTTCCAGCACGTCAAGCGCCGCCTCGCGGTGATCCGCGCGGCCGCTCTCCACCAGCGTGATGGCGCGCGCCAGCGCACGGCGATCCCCGGACAGCACATTACGAGCGAGTTCTTGCGTGTCGGTCATGCGGTGGACCCTTTCCGGCCTTGCGCGGATGTCGCGCCCTGCGCGTTTTGCCCCAGCCTGCCCCCCAATGTCCAGCAATCGCGCGGCAGGCTGGAAACCGGCCCGGCTTTGACCGATAAGACAGCCATGCAGCGCCAAGACCTTCCCATTCATGATGTTCTGCCAGAGCTGATGCGCGCCCTGCAAGCCAGCGGGCGCGCCGTGCTTCAGGCGCCACCGGGTGCGGGCAAGACCACGGTCGTTCCGCTGGAGATGCTGCGCGCCAAGCTCTGCAAAGGTCGCATCGTCATGCTGGAGCCACGCCGTCTGGCCGCGCGCGCCGCTGCCGAGCGGATGGCAGACACGCTTGGCGAGCCGGTGGGCCAGACCGTGGGATATGCGGTGCGCGGCGAGGCCAAGATCTCGGATGCCACCCGTATCGAGGTCGTGACCGAAGGCATCCTGACCCGCCGAATTCAGCGTGATCCAGATCTGCGCGGCATCGGTGCCGTCATCTTTGACGAATTTCACGAACGCTCGCTCAATGCCGATCTGGGCCTTGCCCTGTGCCTGGAGATCGCAGGCGCGCTGCGCGATGATCTGCTGCTGCTGGCGATGTCCGCCACGCTGGATGCAGGGCCAGTGGCAGAGTTGATGCAGGCCCCTGTTGTCACCTCTGAGGGGCGCGCCTTTCCGGTTGATCTGCACCACCTGCCCCGCCCCCTGCCGAAAACCGCGCGATGGGATCAGGCGCTGGCCGATCTGGTCACAAAGGCCGTGCAGGAGACAACGGGCGGTGTGCTTGTGTTCCTGCCCGGAGAGGGTGAAATCCGCCGGGTCGAGCGCCTGTTGGAGGGCCGCGTGCCTGACGATTGCGCCATTCGGCCCCTTTTTGGTGCGATGGATTTCGCCCGCCAGCGTGCGGCCATCGCCCCGGTGCAATCAGGGCGCAAGATCGTGCTGGCCACCTCGATCGCAGAGACCTCTCTGACCATCGAGGATATCCGCGTTGTTGTGGATGGTGGGCAGGCGCGGCGTGCGCGGTTCGATCCCGGCAGCGGCATGTCGCGGCTGGTGACCGAGCCGGTGACCCGCGCCGAGGCCACGCAACGCGCCGGACGCGCGGGCCGGGTGGCGCAGGGCGCGTGCTATCGTCTGTGGAGCAAGGGAGAGGAGGGCGCGCTGCCCGCCTATCCCCCGGCCGACATCGAGGCGGCG
>CBFHML010000001.1:0-1527 GCA_965656855.1 Roseovarius sp. | reverse complement strand
CCTATCGCCAAGGTCCTGAATGAGGCGTTCGGCATCGAAAGCGGCATCATGACGACGATCCACGCCTATACCGGCGATCAGCCCACGCTGGACCGTCGCCATAGCGATCTTTACCGCGCGCGCGCCGCGGCCATGTCGATGATCCCCACCTCGACCGGGGCCGCCAAGGCGCTTGGCGAGGTGCTGCCCGATCTCAAAGGCAAGCTTGATGGCTCTGCCATTCGCGTGCCCACGCCCAATGTTTCTGCGGTGGATCTCACATTCATAGCGCAAAAGGACGTGACTGCGGATGACGTGAACTCTGTCATGGCAGAGGCCGCCGCCGGCCCGATGAAGGGCGTTCTGGGCTATGATCCCGAACCCAAAGTCTCGGTCGATTTCAATCACACCGAAGAAAGCTCGATCTTTGCGCCCGAACAGACCCGTGTCACCGGCGGGCGTCTGGTGCGTGTACTGGCTTGGTATGACAACGAATGGGGCTTTTCGTGCCGCATGGCCGATGTCGCGGTCGCCATGGCGCGCCTGTCCTAACGACCCGCAATGCGCCTTTGAGGCCACGCTGGCCCCTTGCCCGCCCCTGATCTCTTGCATGGGCGGGCGGGCTTGGTCATATCTTTGCCGTAGAGTTCCAGTACCGGCGGGCGCATGACAAACAAGATCGCCATTTTCCTAGGCCTCGTGATCACGGCTGGCCTGCTTTGGGATTTCATCTCGAATGACGGGGATGCGTCATTTTTCCTTGCGCGCAAGACGGTCGAGCTGATCGAATGGCTGGCGTTCTGGCGCTAAGCCGCTCTTAGCCCTGTGCGAACCGCGTCTTTAAGGCCTCGTCAACGGCGGGTGTCACGAATTTCGACACATCCCCGTCCAGCCGCGCGATCTCCTTGACCAGCTTGCTGGCAATCGCCTGACTGCGCGCATCCGCCATCAGGAACACCGTCTCAATCTGATCATCCAGCGCGCGGTTCATGCCCACCATCTGGAATTCATACTCGAAATCGGCCACGGCCCGCAGGCCGCGCACAATCACATTCGCCCCCACATCGCGGGCGCAGTCGATCAGCAGGTTTTCAAACGGGTGCGCGACGATCTCGACGCCCAGCCTGCGGCTGATCCCGGCGCATTCCGCCTCGACCATGGCCACGCGTTCTTCAAGACTGAAAAGCGGCCCCTTGTCCCGATTGATGGCAACCCCAATCACCAGTCTGTCCACAAGACGGCAGGCCCGCGTGATGATGTCGATATGGCCAAGCGTCACCGGATCGAACGTGCCGGGGTAAAGACCGATGCGCATGGGCCTCTCCGTCTATACAGGGCGACGGACAGCCACCCGCAATTCGGTGCCACCCCCCGCGCAGGGTATTTATCATTTCAGTGATCAACCCCTTCCAAGACGACGTCTCAGATCAGGCCCGGACCACATTGGTTCGGCAGAAAAAACACCATGCCGCCAGCGATTGCAACCCTCGAGGCGGCATTTTCGCACAGCGGCGCGTCACCGCGATCAGAAGCCCATGACCATGCTTT